>CAYVSQ010000483.1:0-20693 GCA_964453815.1 uncultured Acidobacteriaceae bacterium
GACCATTCGCTTTCTGTTGAAGTACATGATGCGGCCGCTGCATTTCTTCGGACTATTTGGCGCATTGGGCATACTGCTGGGCGGGGGGATCTCTGTCTTCCTGGCGGCGCTGAAGGTGTTTACCCATCAGCACGTGATGGATCAACATGGGCCGTTGTTTGTGATTGCCGGCGTGCTGATACTGGCGGGCATCCAGATGGTGGCAATCGGGCTGCTGGGCGAATTGCAGGTGCGCCATTATCACACCTCGTCGCAGCGGGCTCCCTATACGATAGACCGGCTGGTACGGCTGCGCGCTTCGGGCGAGCAAAGTCTGCTGCACGACGACTAATTTCCAAGCACAATTCAATCGCATCTGTTAAATTTGGCATCTGCTCTCGTTATGAAAGCAATCCAGATTCAACAGACAGGCGGGCCGGAAGTTCTAACCCTGGCCGACATTCCGGTTCCCACGCTCAAAGCGGGAGAAGCGCTGGTGAAGGTGCATGCTTCGGGCATCAACTTCATCGACGTCTACTATCGTGAAGGCCGATATAAGACCGAGCTTCCCTTCATCGACGGACAGGAAGGCGCGGGCATCGTGGAGGCCGTGGGCGAAGGCGTGAGCGAATTCAAGCCCGGCGACGCGGTTGTCTGGTGCCACGTTCTGGGCAGCTACGCGCAATATGCGGCGGTTCCCTCGGCCATGCTGGTGCACGTCCCCCAGAATCTCGATTTGAAGCTGGCTGCCGCGGTGATGCTGCAGGGCATGACAGCGCATTATCTGGCGCACTCGACCTTCCCACTCAAATCCGGAGATACCGCGCTGGTGCATGCCGCTGCCGGCGGCACGGGCTTACTCCTCACGCAGATGGCGTCGCAGGCCGGAGCGCGGGTAATCGCCACCGTTTCTACAGAAGAGAAGGCAAAACTGGCGCGAGAGGCAGGTGCAGCAGAGGTAATTCGCTATACACAAGCGGATTTTGAAGCGGAGACGAAGAAGCTGACGGACGGTGGCGGCGTCGATGTGGTGTATGACTCGGTCGGCAGGACGACCTTCGATAAGTCGCTGAATGTCCTTCGTGCTCGCGGGATGATGGTTTTGTATGGCGGATCGAGTGGGCCAGTGCCGCCATTCGATTTAATCGGGCTTTCGACGAGGGGCTCGCTTTTCGTCACGCGCCCCACGCTGAAGCATTACATTTTGACCCGTGACGAGCTGTTGGCGCGGGCAGGAGCAGTGCTCGCCGCGGTCGAGGCGGGCAAGCTGAAGGTCCGCATGGAGCATACCTATCCATTGAGTGAAGCCAGTCAGGCGCACCTCGATCTCGAGGGACGCAAGACGACCGGGAAGCTGCTGCTGATTCCGTAAGTTTTCTCCATCTTTGGCATTCTTAATTCAGGACAGGTCGAGATGAGCGAGCGATTCGATGCAGTGATCGTGGGTTCCGGGCAGGCTGGAAACCCTTTGGCGACCGCCCTGGCGAAGGCTAGCAAGAAAACGGCCGTGATTGAGAGCAAGCACGTCGGCGGCACATGCATAAACGAAGGCTGCACCCCGACAAAAACGATGGTGGCGAGCGGACGCGTGGCCTATCTGGCGCGACGCGGAGCGGATTATGGCGTGTCCACCGGCCCCATCTCCATAAACCTGACCAAAGTGCGCGAACGCAAGCGCGAGGTCGTCGAGCGCTTCCGCTCCGGCAACGAAAAGCACCTGCAGACCACCGACGATATCGAATTGATCTACGGACTCGGCCACTTCATTGGACCGAAGACCCTGCACGTCGACCTGCGCGGCGGGGGCACGAGGACGCTTGAGGCCGACTGGTTCTTCCTCAATACCGGCCTGCGGGCTGCGACGCCTCAGATCGATGGTATTCAGGATGTCCCCTTCCTAACCAACGAATCGATTATGGAGCTGGACACTGTGCCCGAGAACCTGTTGATTCTTGGTGGCGGCTACATTGGCCTGGAGTTTGGGCAGATGTTCCGGCGCTTCGGCAGCAAGGTTACGATCATCCATATCGGTAAGCAGCTTCTCGATCACGAAGATGCCGACATCGCGGAGGAAGTGCAGAAAATCCTCATCGAGGACGGAATTGAGATTCTGCTCGAAGCAGAAACGAAAGGCGCACATGGATCGGCGGGCGCAGTTGAACTTACCGTGAAGGCTGGCGGCAAAGAGCAGGTCGTCAAGGGATCGCAGCTGCTCATCGCGGCGGGACGAAAGCCGAATACCGATGCGCTTAATCTCTCAGCCACCGGAGTTGAGCTCGACCCGCATGGCTACATCAAGGTGAATGATTATCTCGAGACGAATGTTCCGGGAATCTATAGTCTCGGCGACGTGAAGGGTGGCCCGGCCTTCACCCATATCTCCTACGACGACTATCGCATCGTGGCGGCGAATCTCCTGAACGGAGAGAGCCGCAGCACTCGCGACCGGATACTGCCTTACACAGTTTTCATCGATCCGCAGCTGGGGCGCATAGGTTTGTCTGAGTCAGACGCGCGAAAGCAGGGGAAGAAGATTCGCGTCGCCAAGATGCCCATGACCAGCGTCGCCCGCGCCATCGAAACCGCCGAGACGCGCGGCTTTATGAAGATCATCGTCGATCCCAATACAGAGCTGATTCTTGGCGCGGCAGTTCTGGGCATCGAAGGCGGAGAGATTGCCACTGTCGTGCAGATGGCAATGCAGGGCGGCCTGAAATACACGGTGCTGCGCGATGGGATCTTCTCCCATCCCACGCTGTCCGAAGGACTCAACAATGTGTTCTTCAATTGGGTCGATGAGAGCTGATTCGATGAGAGCTGACTAGGGGTGGCCGCCTCCACCACCGTGGCTGGCTCCTCCGCTGCCACCCCCTCCGCCAATGGTTCCACCGCCGTGGAAACCGCCGCCACTGCTGACTCCACCAGAACTCCTTCCAGAACCGCCGCTCGCGCCGCCGCCGAAGCTTCGCCCCGATCCGTTGAACCCCGCGGCGTGTCCCTGAATATTACCGATGCGCCCGTTAAATGCTTCGAGTCCCGCAGTGCTTCGACCCCCGAGATCCTGCTTTGCGAGCATAAAGCTTTGCGATTTGTGATCGAAAGAAATCCTGACTCCGGGCTCGCTGACTCCTTCCTTGATTCCTGAGAGTTTGTCCCCCATCCGGTGCGCGTCCAGCATCGGCTCCGCAGCCCGGGACAGAGGAGTGAAATACGCGTTGCGAAATTCCTTCGGCACCGTATTTAGAACCTTCACTTCGCTGCTGGAATCGAGGCTGATCGGCTCCACGTGATCGCCATGTTTTCCGCTGAGAGCGAAGACGCCGTGCGCACGATTAATAGGAGGTTTGCCCAGCACATCACGGGGGTGAATCGGAACGTAAGCGATCGAATGTCCAGTCCTGACCCAGCGAACGGGGCAATGATGGTGCTTCTTAGTCCCGGCCACCCAGACATAGCGATGCTGCCGGTAAATCCAGCTTCCGGCGTGACACACTGCCCAGTCGTACGAATCCGTCCCCACATCCGTCATCGAGGAGAGCACCCTTTCCCTGCCCGTAACGGGATCCCTCGTGATCCAGGAACGAATTCGTGTAGGCGGGCAGGGAAAGAAGAAATCGTGCTCGAAGATCCCCGTGGCCGCCGTTGCGACAACCTGATTAGCCTGGGCGGATCGTTGAGGCAATGCGGCGGAAATCTGTTGAGCATCGGGCACTTCGGCGCGGATAGCTGGTCCGGTAGGTTCTTCGGTTCCCAGCATGTCCCATACGGCGCGCATGGAAAGAAGGTGCCTTGGCCGTTCATATCCGCCAGGCCGGGAATAGGAGACGAAAGCCCTGAAGCGCGCATTACGGCCGTCATTGCGGCTGACCGCGAGGCTACGCGATTGGCCACCCAGTTATCCCATTCTGTGAAGCTCTCGTCATTGACGGGTGCGTCGGATGCAATCTGGCCATTCACGTTGTAGCTCGTCGTCCACCCCTGAGCCAATTCCTCCGTCACTCCCTGCAGATGCGCGATCATTTTTTCCTGCGGCGTGACGGTCATGCCGTCGAGATAGCTGTTCACGCGCACAAAGCTGTCATCTGGATAGGTCAGAGTAATGGCGTTGGTGGGAGTCTTCAGTACGAACAATTCGCCGTCGGTGGCAAGATGGACATGTAATGTCGCTGTGCCGCTGAGAAGCGCGATCTCGGTGTAAGGAACGCTCCCGTGCGTATATAGGCCATTGAATGCCAGAACCGAATTCTCTCCGAGGTAGACGGTGGAGGTGTCTTCAAACTCGATCTCCGCCCGCCCCGTGCCTGTAACCAGGTTGAAGCCTCCTTCGACCGGAAGATTGGCCGCCGCCGTCTCCCACGCGAAGCCGGTAGCTTTTTCGTTATCCTTGCCGCGTGAGACTCGCACGTCGCCCTGAACATAGCTGATCCGGACGATCTGCGGATAAGGGGCGGTCGAGCTGTGAGCCAGAGGGATTGGACGGAGACAACTGCACAAGGTTAGAAACGTCAGATGCCAACAGCGAGTGTTGCTCATAGGGAAGCCTCCGCTGGGCCGTGTCGTCGCAGGCAGGCTGCGGGCGAATGAACTTGTTGATGACGAGCGAAGCCGAGGTTAAGTCTCAGTCAAAATGAATGGGCTTTCCCGAACCCGGTACTCTGAGTTTTCAAAGCCCTGAGTGACGCAGCGCCAGGCGCGCCGCGTGGTAGCCGCACATGCCGTGAACTCCACCGCCCGGCGGTGTAGAGGACGAGCAGAGGTAGAGATTCCGCGCCGAAGTAGCGTACTGGCGGAGACCGGGCCGAAAAAGTGTCTGCCGCACCGACATCGCTCCTCCGCTGATGTCGCCGCCAATGAGGTTGGCGTCGCGCACTTCCAGGCTTGCCGGGGTGGAGATGTGGCGGGCCAGGATGCAGTCGCGGAAGCCGGGAGCGAAACGCTCGATCTGATCTTCGATGCGTTCTTTCATATCTACAATTGAGCCGTTCGGCACATGACAGTACGCCCAGGCAACATGCTTACAGTCAGGAGCGCGGGTTGCGTCGAAGAGACTGGGCTGCGCCACGAGCACGAAGGGATGTGTCGTGTGCTGACCGTGGGCCATCGCATGTTCGGAGTGGGCGATCTCCGCCTCCGTGCCGCCGACATGAACAGTGATAGCGCGAGAGCATTCGCGGGCACGCCAGGGAATCGGCTCGGAGAGCCCATAGTCGATCTTGAAGGCGCCCGGGCCGGGCTGAAAGCGCGAAAGCGTGCTGCGATAGGACGGCGTGAAGCGGTCTCCGGCGATCGAGAGCAGTTGGCGCGGAGCGATGTCGCAGAGGGTAAGAGTAGACGGCAGGTCATTGAGCGAAGTGATGCGCTTCGAGAGATGGACTTGGCCGCCAAGCAGCGTCAAGTGACCGGCGAGCGCATCAGTGATGGCCTGTGCGCCGCCCTGGGGCACGGGCCAGCCGACAGCGTGCGCTGCCACGCCGAGCACCAGGCCGACAGCGGTGCTGAGCGGCCTATCGAGTGCGAGAAACGAGTGGGCCGCTAGTCCGGCGAAGATTGCACGCGTGCGGGCGTTTCTAAAGTGCAATTTGGAGAAAACACTCGCCGGCAGAACCCCATGGAGGCCAAACCGTGCGAGCAATAACGGATGGCGCGGTATGTGCGGGACAGGGCCGAGGATTTCCGCGGCGAAGGCAGGCCAGTTTTCCGCGAGTGGCTGCATAAGGCGGCGCCAGGTTTTTCCATCCTGACCGAATGCGGCTTGGGCATCGGCAAGATCGCGTTCGAGGGTGACGGCCGTTCCATCGTCGAGCGGGTGGGCGAGGGGTGCCATGCCGTGGATCCAGTGCAGTCCGTGATCTGCGAGTGGAAGCGTGGAGAAAAAGGGCGACCCCACGGCAAAAGGGTGAACGGCGGAGCCGAAATCGTGGCGGAAGCCGGGGAGGGTGAGTGGCAGCGTGCGAGCCGCTCCACCCGGCTGAGCTTGGGCCTCGAAAACTTCGACACCAAACCCGGCCTGCGCGAGAACGATCGCGGCAGCGAGGCCGTTGGGCCCGGATCCAATGACCGATGCTTGAGGCAATGAATTGGCCGCGATTCTCATGGCTTTAATTGTGCGGCGGCAGAGGTTCGGGCCACTGGACGACTACGATCTTGCCGTCGGGCTGCCGGGTGATAACCGGAGCGTAGAGGCCAAGAAGCTGACGTCGCCACCAGTTGCCGGTCTCGTGTTTCTCTTTCATCGAGATGAACCAGTATTGCCAGAGAACGGCACGAATGTATTTGGGCGGAACATCGGCAAAAGGGTTGGTCTTGAAGAGCGGGAGAACATCGGGGCTGTTGGAGAGCAGGCGCTCTTCGGCGAAAGGCACGAGGCTGTTCTGTTGCCAATCGCCGAGCGAGGCGAACCAGAGGTTCCAGTCGAATCGCGGCTGGTAAGGCGCGTAGATACGTGGCGGCTGATCGATGGCTTGCGGCTTATAGCGGAATGGATAAGGTGTCCAGGTCTGACCGTCGTTCGAGCCCTGGAACTCGATCTCATAGCGGCCGCGGGTCATCACAGCGAACAGTCCGTATTGGTTCGCAATGCGAAAGGGTTCGAGGATACTGACCGGCGCAGTGGGCAAGGGGATTTCCGGGAACGGCATGCGAATGAGCTCGACCGTGGTTACGTAAGCGACCCACGTGAGCAGCACAGCGGACGTAGCGAGGCGGACGGAATGAAGGTGTGAGGATTTGGACCGGGTAGGCGGTGGTTCCTCGATGCTCTCAAAAATTGAGAGAGGCGCATCGGGCTGCGCTGGCGACTCTTGTACCGCTGGAACCGGTAAGCGGAAGCGACCAGGGACGAAGCGTCGCAGGAAGCCATCGTCGAGCAGAAGAAAACCAAGCGCGAGTACGAGGTAATTGAGGAAAGTGTAGTTGGCTGTGAGAATGACTGCGATTTGCCATGGCGTGACGATGAAGAAGCAAATGAGGCGCACGCGGCGCGGGAAGAAGAGCATGAAAACGAGGACAAGTTCGAGCGCGAGAGTTGCACCGGCGGTCGCGACATGGAACCAATGCGGCAGATGCTCGGCGTACCAGCCGATCCAGGTAGGAAGCGGGCCGTTCTGGTAATACTCGTCCATCGCCGTGAGGTGATGCCACTCGGTGTCACCGCTGAGCAGCTTGACCATTCCGGATTCGAAGTAGATGCGAAACCATTCCCACTGCAACAGGAAGAGACTGGCGCGGGAGGGTGGGCTCTGCGCGCCCCATCCGGGGAGCAGGCCGGATGGGCAGAAGAAGAGTGAGATAAAGCCGGCCTCCAGCAGCATGCCATCGGATTGATATCCGGAGAAGTCGCTGGCCGCCGCGACGAACGAAAGATAGCAGACAAAGCAGATGAAGAAGCTGAGACGCGGCCACAGATTGAACAGCGCCGCAATGGAGGCGGCGAGCCCGATCCAGCACAGGGCCATAAGCATGGCGTTGCTGGAGGAAAGCCATAGCAGAGTCGGCGCGAACCAGTAACGCCATGCAGAAAACGAGTGTTCGACGGCAGTGAGATATTGGCGCGCAGGTAGGACGCCGTTCGGCCCAATGAGGCCGCGAATCTGGAAAAACAGCGAAAAGAAGGCCGAAAAATAGATTGCGGCAAGCGAACGCAGGAAAAGCCAGCGCGGGATAAGGCGGCCCGGTAGTCCGTATTGCGGATCAAAAAGCCAGCGGAGAATGCCTGCCGGGTTGCGTTCCATAGGATGTGGGCAAGGATAGCGCTTTTTGACGGCTCATAGGATCACTTGAAAATACAGGCGCAACAGAGACAAAAAGCTCGACCGTGATCGCAGCCGAGCCTTTTTCGCGATCTACTTCGGGTTCTATGCAACGGAATCAGCTTGACACTCAGTGAACCTCAACCAGCTGTTCCGCGCCTTCTGCCGATCCATACCGGGCCCGCACATACTCATCCAGAATTTTCGTGAAGTCCTGAACGATCGTGTCGCCGCGTAGGGTCGTCATCAGCCGCCCATCCACATACACGGGAGCCACCGGCTCCTCAAACGTCCCGGGAAGGGAAATGCCGATGTTCGCATGCTTGGACTCGCCCGGCCCATTCACCACGCAGCCCATCACCGCCAGCTTCAGCTCTTCGACGCCCGGATATTGCTCCCGCCACGCAGGCATTGAATCGCGAAGGTAGCTCTGAATCTGCTGGGCCAGTTCCTGGAAGAAGGTGCTTGTCGTTCGACCACATCCCGGACACGCCGTTACCTGCGGAGTAAAGCTTCGGATCCCCAGCGACTGCAGGATTTGCTGCGCGGTCAGCACTTCCTCCGTCCGATCGCCGCCCGGCTTCGGGGTCAGAGAGACGCGAATCGTGTCGCCAATGCCCTTCAGCAGCAGCGGAGACAGCCCCGCCGTCGACGCCACGATGCCTTTCATCCCCATCCCGGCCTCGGTTAAACCGAGATGCAGTGGATAATCGCATCGCGCGGCCAGCATCTCGTAGACGTCAAGCAGATCGCGCACGCCGCTCACTTTTCCGCTGATGATGATCTGGTCGTGGCGCAATCCGTAGCGCTCCGCAGCCGCAGCGGAATCGAGCGCGCTGCGGCACATCGCTTCCATCATCACGTCGCGTGCGTCCAGCGGCTCGGCGAGGCGCGAATTTTCATCCATCATCCGCGTCAGCAGCGCCTGATCGAGCGATCCCCAGTTCACGCCAATGCGCACCGGCTTCTGATTTTCGACCGCAACCTCGATCATCGCGCGGAAGTTGTCGTCGTTCTTGCGACCAACCGAAACATTGCCCGGATTGATCCGGTATTTTGCCAGCGCCTGTGCGCAATCCGGATACTTCTTCAGCAATTGATGTCCGTTGTAGTGGAAATCCCCCACAATTGGCACATCCATCCCCAGCTTCGCCAAGCCCTCAGCGATATACGGGACGGCCTTCGCCGCGGCATCGTTGTTCACCGTCACCCGAACCAGTTCCGAGCCGGCCGCAGCCAGCGCCGCAACCTGCTGAATCGTGCTCCCGACATCGGCCGTGTCGGTGTTGGTCATTGACTGCACAACCACGGGAGCTTCCGAGCCCACACGAACCCGGCCCACCCTGACCGTAACAGTCTTCCTGCGTTGTATTTCCGGCATAAATTCCTCACTTCCAGTTTACTAGAAGCGCGCCGTTAGAACTGGTTTCATAAATCTCTCGCCGCACGTGTGAGACCCGCCATCGAAGCGGGGCTCAGGTTTTCGGCCGAGGCCAGAAAACTATATATGAGACCAGTTTCTAACCTCTGTCGGCCGCAAGATACTTGAGGGCGCGTATACCGGGCAGGAAGAAGTAGGCTCCGCCACGAACTGTCACAAACTGTGGCAGCCCGACCATCCGCCCCCGCACACCGGTAGCCCCCGCCAGAGAAAAGGTGTCGGTCCGCAGGCAACCTGAAATCGACTGGCGATTCCCCAGGAGTGAATCGCTCTCATCTGTCAGACCATCGAACTTTGTGCCCATAAGCCATGAGCCCTGAAGGAATTCGAACTGCCGCGAGATGTTTGCATTGAGGCAGACGAAGTGAATGCCATGCTGAGAGGTGTCGGGTCCAGTCATCTCGATGGCATCTTCAGGAGACAGCCCAGGTCCGTATTCGCGTCCGCGCCGCAGCAGCCGATGAAAGCGCGTGGAGGCGATCACATCGTCACGATAGCCCTTCGTCCCGAATCCCAGAGTACGCAGCAATCGCGAGATCAACCCGTTCGATCCCCTCGGCAAATCCGCATTGCGCGGGTTCGCGCGCCGTACATGGGCGCCGAACGCGCACCGCGCGCCGCTTTGATCCGCGTCATACGTGAATTGGTTCATCGGGGCTTCCCTGGTGTTCACGCCCGGGATTGGCGCATCGCAAATCGGAACCAGCGGGGTGCCCTCCTGCGTACGCCCCACCATCGATGCCGCCAGCTTCTGCCGCTCCTGCGGATTGGATTGGGCCTGCTGATTGATGAACCGCCAGAACCCGCTCACATCCTGCTGCAGTTGCCGAAAAACAAGATATGAGCCATTGCGTCCCAGATCGCGTTTCTCCGGCACATCTTCCGCCTCAGGAAGGATCGAACTCGCCGCGTCGGTTTCATCCAGCAGTGGCCGGTCCGTATACTTGCCGTATTCATTCGGATAACCCAGCAGAAATTCGCCCAGGGCAACCACGTTGCCATATTCAAGCTGATCCCCGTGAATCTCCCGTTCACGCTTCCAGTCAATCGTGGGTTGGCTGATGCCGTCAGTGAAACCAAACGGTTCAATGCCATCAAGGTTCGACGTCGGTAGGGAATCGAGAACCTCAAACGCCGTATCCCAGTCCAATGCCTTGACTGTCTGCGCCCAGGAATCGAGACGGCCTTCCTGTGCGTAGAGCATCACCACCAGATGCGGCACATATCCCGGGCCACCCCATTTCCACGACTCAGGCGAGTTCGTCCCCACGTCGCCCAATCGTCGCGAGCGGTTATCATCTCCCGCCATACCTGACAGAAACTCCGCTGAAAAGCCAGCCAGCACCTCGTCCGCAATTTTTAGCGCCTCCAACCCCTCGCGCGTAAACGCAATCTGCAACGCGGTAGCCGGAGCTTGTGCCAACGCTACTGCAGTAGATATGGGCGCAGTAGCCAGCCAGGCACGCGCGGCAGCCGCATCTCGAATGCGAAGCAGCAGAAACGACGCTTCCGTCAAGCGCGCGTAGCCGAATCGGATTATGCCCTGGACATCGGCGTAGTCCACGGCGGATATGTTTGTCATCGACCTGTCTCTAGAACAGTTGTAACCATTGCTGTATCTCAGAATCGTTCAAACTTGTCGCTTCGAAACCCTGACGGATAAGTGCATTCCGCTCCAAATCCAGCGTCGTCAGACCGGGGTAAGCCTTGTACCAGACCTCCGTGGGTAACTCGTGCCGCCGGATGTAGTACTTGAACTTCTGCTCATCCTTGGCGCCATCGGCGATAAGCCAGTTTGTGGTCGGATAGCCGATGCCATTGCTGAACACAAGGTTCAGACCGAAAGCTACCTTGTTGATGAAATCATCCATATAGCTGTCCAGGCTGCCGTCATAGTTGCTCGCAAAAAACAATCGTTTTTTGTTATCCAGAAATACCCAGCGCGCAAAGTGGATGGTGCTGACACGCGCCAGACGTCCATGGTTGAAAATGTGGCGGGTGGTATAGTTGATCGCCCATAGAAAGAAGATTAGAGTCCACCGACGAAATATTCCGGGCTTTACGCTGCCGAATGCGCTGAACTGGTTCGAAACATCATGATCCTCCAGCTCCGCGAGCTCTTTTGCATGTGCTGGATCAATGCGCGGTGCAATCTCCGGATCGGTTAGCTCGCGACGACGGAGCTGGTACAAAAAAACTGGAGAATAAATCAACAGGAAAGGCGATAGGGCAAGCAGCAGCAATGGCACGCCGATCAGGTGCAGTGCATTGCGAAGCTGCCAGCCGACGGGCGTAGACTTCGCCGGAGTCAACGTCAGCCGTCCGGCCTTCCGCTCTTCGGCAGCAAAGCTCCGCAGCGCGTCATATACCTGCCGTGACTGCATTCGCGTAATTTCCGCGCGGTTCGCTTCAATATAGACCTCTACCGCGTCTCGCAATGCACTCTCCTCGTGCACCTGTTGTACAGTTCTCCCAATCCAGTTCACGTAGATAGTCAAAGGGGTGCAGTTGCGCGCCTTCATCCACTGCAAAAGATCAACGCTATCGGTAAAGTTCACGCAGTGCGAAAAGATCAATCGCAATCCTGTGCCGGCTTGAGTTATCAGCTCAGCAAGAAACTCATCGAAGTCGCCGTCGAAGTCGCCGAGAAAGGCGAGATAGAGGGGATAATCCACCCGCGCCAGGCCATACGCGGTGATGTCGTCCAATGTCAGATCGCTGAGAATGAGAACGCGGGCGAAGTGCAATTGCTTCAACTGTCCGAAAGGGATCAGCCTGTTCAGTGGGTCGACGACTCCTGGAGCATGATTCATAGAAACGAGCAATTGCCGCAAAGCGTGTTCCCGGCCCGCTGCTATTGGAGCCACGACCATGAAATTGGATTGCGGATTCATCGGTTAAAATTGAAGTGCGAAAAAGATGAGGTCAGTCTTATCCCAATAGACCTTGCCCAGATACATTCCCGGTCCAATTAGGCGAATTTCATCGCGAATCCAGTGGGCCACGAGCGACGTCTCCGAGTAATCGAGCACGATGCAGGGCTTGTTATCGAACCAGCTTGTCCCTTGATATATCTTGGCGATAATCGCATTGAGCCCGAAGGGAAGAATCCGGTTTCGCAGTGTCATGCTGGCTACGTCAAAATTTTTCCCTTGCCACGCAAAATGATTGACGATGGTTGCGATCTCCATCGAATACTTCGTCCCTGGAGCCGCAATAGCCGTGCCGTTCGCTTCGCCATTCGGGATATCTCCAGCCGGACTGGCGCTGAATAGATCGTCAAGCTCTTGCTGGGACATAGCCAGGAGTTGTGACACTTGATAGCTCATTTGCTTTCTCCTCGTCCCATTGGCGCCAGTTTTGGAGCCTGATTGCGCATGGGTCGTATTCAGGCGGTAAAGACGTGGCCCACTATCGCGGGATTAGCGGCATTTGTCAATGGAGAATGTTCATGGGCAAGCTGAAAAATGTTGCCGGTTGACGCCAACGCGACGCCAGACATTACTTGGCATCCTCCAGAATCACATCGGCAGCCTTTTCGCCGATCATATACACCGCGCTCGCGATAAAAAATCCGGGGATCCGGGGAAAAACGGATGCGTCCACCACGCGCAATCCTTTTGTTCCATGCACGCGGAAGCTGCTGTCCAAGACGCCATTCTGTTCTCTCGGGCCAATAGCGCAGCTGCAGGATGCGTGGTGTCCCCACGCATTATTGCGAACGTATTTGCGCAGGTCTTCGTCCGAGTGAACCGCCTCGCCCGGTAATTCTTCCTCGGCAATCGACCCATTTTCCTTCAGCTTCGCCGTGATGAGACGCACAAATCGAATGCCGTCCAGCACAGAATCCAGGTCCTGACCGCCATCCGGAGTGCCTTCCTCGAAATAACGGAAGTTTATCTCCGGCGTATCTCGAGGATCCGCCGAACGCAGAGTCACCTCGCCGGCGCGGTTGTTCGTATGCGCCTTAAGCACAGCCCATGTCAGGTAGTTCAGGCTCTTTGCAAACAAGTCAGAATAAGTAGGGAAGTACCCTTCAAAACGCCCAAGCACAGCCAGACAAAAAAGATCCGGCAGTGGGCGGTCATTGGCCGAGCGCTTGAAGAGCGACAGAATCGCGCCGTTGGTGATGTATGCGCCATTACGCTCTTCATGCCAGCATTCGTATTGCGGATCAGTCGAGTCGAATTTGGCGCCTTCAAAGACTTCCCATTCCTTAAAGTTCATCCGGTTGACCACGCCGATCTCATAACGATCCTGCAGATTTTTTCCGACGCCCGGAAGATCAACTCTCACCGCAATGCCATGACGCTGGAGCTCATCAGCAGGGCCAATGCCGGACAACATCAGCAGTTGAGGGGAATTGAAAGCGCCTCCCGCAAGAATCACCTCGCGCGAAGCGCGCGCCTGTCGCAGCTCCGCCGGCTTCTCGCTCGGCTCCGGGTGGGCGCGATAGAGCCTCTCTCCCTTGAGGTATTCGACGCCGACCGCATGCTGGCGACCATCCAGAAGGACGCGCGTAACCAGGGCGTTCATCTCAATCGTCAGGCGATCTGGAAACCTCCTCCTCACATCCAGCACACGCTCTCTGGTTCCTATCCGGGCATGATTGCGCGTCGTCAGCGGCAGGTATCGAAGCCCGATCGCGTTCTCCTTTACCGTCCGCCAGTCGTTGGGATCAAGCAGACTTTGCAGGAACCACCAGGCGCGGTCCACTGCATGCCCAATGTCTTTAATCGCCTCCGTAATACAGTTCACAAGCACCGTGCTCAAGTCTTGATCACCCAGCACTGTATCGGGGAAGGCCTTCTCCGTTTGCAGCCAGCCTTTCCACCCATGGCGCGTAGGATTGATGCCCAGCTTAGCTAGCCATCGATAAGGCCAGCGATGGTGGCAGTTCTCGAGCCGCTCGAAGTACCCCCGCATTTTGCCACATTCCCACGAGGGATCACCGGTAAGCGCGGCGATCTCATCCCAGTCGGCATCGTTCGGGTAGATGAAGATCATTGCATTGTGAGCGGTACACCCGCCAAGTGTGCCGGCGCGTGGGTAAAGCACTCCGTCCACCCGCTTCCCATCCCAGACCTCGCGGTATTTTGGATCGCGCTTCTGCGCCGCATCGTCGCCGTAATGCCGGACGAAGAAATCCCATTTCATCGCGTCATTTTCGGAGGCGAACGCGTGAAAGCAAGGCACGTCATAGTCGTCGGGAAGACGGTCGGCCTTGGGATAGATCGGGTCGCCGCCAGTCAGCTCGCGCGGGTCGCCCCCTGCTTCAAGCAGCAAAACGGAGTGACCTGCTTCCGCAAGACGCGCGGCCACCGTTCCGCCACCGGCACCGGAGCCAACCACGATATACTCCCACTCCGACGGTGGACTGGTTTGACGGTTCATAAACTCTTCTCGCGGACCCTTGGATATGCCCTTGGAAATCTAGCAGAGATAATAAACGATCGCCTGCATGTACAATTCCGCATTGCCAAGCCCATTCTTTGAGGAACGGCATGAGGCCTCTGGGACCCCGCATCAACGATGCAATCCTCGCGCTGGTGACTCTTGAGCACCATGTCGATCCCTACTTTCGCGATGCTTTCAACGCAGTCCTTCAGCGCCCGCTCGTCGGCATCACGCAATGTTTACTGCGGCTCCTACACTCCAATCCTGAAACGCGGCTTTGTCAGGAGATCGTGACCGGAGAAGAGCTGGAATACGCCGCCGCGATCACGACGGAGATGGAAAAGTTCACGCGTCGGGAGTACGCGGGCCGCATCGCCGAGCGTGCCGGAAATACAAAAACCTACGGAGTGGTGCGTGCCACTTTCTCCATTCTCCCTTCTATTCCCGAGCAATTCAGAAAAGGTCTGTTCGCCGAGACGAAAGATTACCCCGCGTGGATTCGCTTCAGCGGCCCTGGTCCGCTCTCGCCCCCTGATGTTGCCGACGCGGGCATCCTGAGCATTGGCATCAAAGTAATGGGTGTTCCCGGAGAAAAACTCCTTGACGATGAAAGGTTCACACAAGACTTCCTCGGAATCAGCTGTCCCACCTTTACCACACCGAATGTGACCGAGAACCTCGAGCTGCAGCGTCAGATCTACGCCCGTACACCCGTCTTCTACTTCCTTAACCCGTTTGACTCCCATTTGCTCGATATGACTATGCAGGGCCTGTTTGCCAGAATGAACAGAAGCCCACTCGAAGTCCAGTATTGGAGTTGCGTCCCGTATCTCTGGGGTGAAGGGAATGCCGTGAAATACTCCGTCCGGCCAACTTCAAATTACCAAACAAAAATTCCCTGGAACCCGCCCGCCGACTGGCTGCGGCAGTCGATGGCCATGAGGCTTGCAACCAACGATGTCGAGCTTGATTTCCTCCTCCAGCCTCAAACCGATCCACGAAGAATGCCCATCGAAGATGCCTCGATCGAATGGCCCGAGCGGCTATCGCCATTCGTGCCAGTTGCCAGAATCACGATTCCGCGACAGGTATTCATCTCTCCCGAGCAGTCGGAATTTGCGCGGGAGCTCTCCTACAACCCCTGGCACTCTCTGCCCGAACATCGCCCCCTGGGGAACCAGAACCGTGCTCGCAAACTGATCTATGCAGAGCTTTCGAGATTGCGCCAGAGTATGAATCATGAGCCGCACATAGAGCCTGATGGATCGGAAGTATTTCCGAGGTAGGGGCCCTAACTAGCTTCCCTCTCGCTTGTAATTGATGTATCTTGCGCTACGACGCATTTTGGGCCGGCGTCCGCCGTCTGCAGGATCCCGCGAACTTGTCAGTACCGTACCCACGGGCTCCATATCTTTGTAAGGAGCGGTTATGACTCGTTTCACATCTCTATACAGCTCGCTATTGGCGGTCATTCTTATTACCCTGCTAGTCGGATGCCACAAGGGCTCGCAGCCCGGTCAGGTGCAGGACGAGGCGCGTCGAGCTGGGCGTCCTGCCTCATCGTTTCCTGCCGCGGATGAAGACTACTTCCACGACATGGACGGCGGCATCGCACTGACATCCGACGAGGTCAAGGGCCGGAATATGTGGCTCGTCTGGACTGGAGGAGATGACCGCCTCTGGGACGTAATGGCGACGTCAAGTGTCGGCAATCTCGATTTCCTCAAGACCATCTCCTCTTACCCCGGTCTTAAGTTCAGTCGCGATAACCGCTGGAACTATCTGGGCCTCGTCAATGAGCCCTGCTTTACAAAAGCGACCGGCCCCGATCCCCAACACTATGGCTTATGGCTGGATCAGCGCAGTCCTGATTGCCCCCCTGATCCCTTTGAGAATGAGGGGAAATACCCCGGAGTGAAGATCGGAGCTCGTGGAAAAAATATTCCCGTTGGTTCGTATTACGGCTATCCGACGGGCGTTGTCGGTTTGCGCCTCTTCCCAAATCCGGATTTTGACGAAGCAGCTGCAAAGAAGTGGGATCCAAAGCGCTTCTACGACGATCCCGCTTATTACAACGATAAGAAGCTGATACGACCCTATCGCGTAGGAATGACATGTGCCTTGTGCCATGTCGGGCCGAACCCGACGAAACCACCGGCAGACCCAGAAAAGCCAAAGTGGGAAAATCTTAGCTCCAATGTCGGCGCGCAATATTTCTGGGTAGACCGCATCTTCACGTGGCAGTCCGACCCAACTAGCTTTGCATTTCAGCTCTTTCATACCTCCCGACCCGGCACCCTGGATACGTCACTGGTTTCCTCCGATAACATCAACAACCCGCGCTCCATGAATGCCGTGTATGGTCTGTTGCCTCGCCTGGAGCTCTCCAAGCGCTGGGGCAGGGAGACGCTGGCCGGCGGAGGCTTGAACAACAAGCAGTTCAACGAATACATCCACGAAGGCACGCTGACGCAGTTCTTCCAGCCACCGGACACAGTCTGGACAGGCCGCATCCTTAAGGACGGATCTGATTCTGTTGGCGCTCTCGGCGCTCTCAACCGCGTCTACCTGAACATCGGCCTCTTCAGCGAAGAGTGGCTTCTGCACTTTCGCCCTCTCATTGGTGGTGAGCCGATTTCTGCTATTGAAATTGCGGTCGCCAACAAGAATTCCGCCTATTGGGAAGCGACCGAACAGCAGACTCCGGATATGGCCTTGTTCTTCTTGAAAAGCACCGCACCCCATCTGTTGAAGGATGCGCCCGGAGGAGCAGCCTACCTCACCAAAGACCAAGCCATGCTCCAACGCGGCAAGGTAGTCTTCGCGGAAAGGTGCGCACGCTGCCATTCCAGCAAGATTCCAGAGCCGGCACCCGGAGTCGATGTCGGTCAAGGATGCTCCGGCAAAGACTACCTCACCTGCTGGAATAAGTACTGGGCGTGGACGAAAAGCGATGAATTCAAGACCGCCATGCGCAAAATGGCTCTCCAGGTCGACTTCCTGAAGGACAACTATCTCTCTACGGAATTGCGCGTTCCCGTAACGCTGTTGCAAACGAACGCATGCAGCCCACTCGCGACCAATGCAATCGCGGGAAACATCTGGGATAACTTCTCCTCGCAGACTTACAAGGAGCTTCCTTCGGTTGGTTCCATCACCGTCTATCACCCCTACACCGGAGCGCCGATCAGCTACCAAATGCCGGCGGGCGGCAGAGGATATACTCGCCCCGCTTCTTTGATCAGCGTGTGGTCGACAGCGCCTTTCCTGCAAAACAACAGCATCGGTAACTTCAACCCAAGTCCTTCGGTCGAGGCCCGCATGAGCTCGTTCCAGGATTCGATTGAGAAGATGCTCTGGCCCGAGAAGCGCGAGAAGGATTCTCTCCTTGGCGACCGTGTGCCCGGCGTCATGGATCGGACGACGACGCGCAGCTATCTGCGCATTCCGGGCGGATACCTTCCCGACTACCTGAAGCCTCTCCTCGGTCCCGGCGCGCGTTTCCTGCCATCGGTCTTTGGCGACGGCGGCGTGCAGATCGGGCCCATTCCTGCCGGCACCCCTGTGGATCTCCTGGCGAACTTCGACATTCTCGGTGAATCCACAGACTCGCCCGAAATTCGCGCGCGCCAGGTAAGAGTGTTGGAGCTGTTGCTCAGATTGAAGCACGATCTCGAGGCTCTTCCAAAAGACGCAACGGACGATGATGCGCGAAAAGTCTTTGCCAACGTCGTTGACCCGCTGCTTGAACTGAACAAATGTCCTGACTTCATCGTGAACCGCGGACACTACTTCGGCACCAGTTATTTCTCCGAGGAGCCGGGCCTCACTGACGATGAAAAGCGCGCATTGATCGAATACCTAAAAACATTTTGACAGCGTGGATCACCCTACCCTGAAAAGTGACCCGCGCCATTTCTTGGAAAAACCTCTTGAAAGCCAGGTGTTGCTTGCCGCAATCAAGACGCTCATCAAGAAATCTGATGGGTAGGAGGCAAATTGAGTGACGTGTCATGACGAAACCGGATTGATTAGCATTCATTTGAGGATCTGTATAGACGAGGAAAAGAGCGCCGATCTTATTTTCACGAGTTTCCCGTCCGTGGCAATTGCATTCGATCGCTCGATTACTATGGATATTCCAAGAGTTTTCTGAGTGGCAATTGCCGACGTGATGAGGTGACACTCGCTTGACAGATAAAACTCAAAGAAGGTTGAGGGAGGCACGATGAGCGCACCCGAGGAGCTTAAGCAGACTGTGCTTCCTCAGTCGGTTCTCGCGCCACTCACTCGCGCAGCGATCTTCATGGTCGTTTGTGTGAAGCCGGATCGTGAGAGCTACTCGACCGTGCGTTCGTTCTGCGGAGACCTCGCGGGCCTCATTCGCGCGGTGGAATTCCGCGACATCGAAGCGGGTCTCACGTGTGTTGTGGGGTTCGGCTCCGATGCCTGGGACAAACTCTTCGGGAATCCCCGGCCTGCCGAGCTTCATCGATTTCGAGAGATCCGCTCGAACGGGCGTCATGCCGTCTCTACACCCGGTGACATATTGTTCCACGTCCGCGCCAGGCGCATGGATCTCTGTTTCGAACTGGTAATGCAGATCATGCAAAGCATCGGAGAAGCTGTTTCGACTGTCGACGAGGTACATGGCTTCCGTTATTTCGAAGATCGCGATGTCATGGGCTTCGTCGATGGCACGGAAAACCCAAGGGGCGATGCCGCTCTTGAGGCTGCGCTCGTCGGTGGCGAGGATGCGCCTTTTGCCGGTGGAAGTTATGTCATCGTGCAGAAATATCTTCACGACATGAAGGCATGGAATACTCTTTCCACCGAGGGGCAGGAGCGCATTATCGGCCGCAGGAAGCTCTCTGACGTCGAGTTGGACAATGCCGAAAAGCCGACGTCGGCACATAGTGCGCTGACCGTCATTGAGGAAGACGGAAAAGAGATCAAGATTCTGAGGGACAATATGCCCTTCGGGCGGCCTGGTTATGGTGAATTTGGTACGTACTTCATCGGTTACAGCCGTACGCCGCGTATCACCGAGAAGATGCTTGAGAACATGTTTGTAGGCCGTCCTCCGGGCAACTATGACCGGCTGCTAGACTTCAGCCGCGCAGTTACAGGTAACCTGTTTTTCGCGCCGTCCGCGACGTTTCTTGAAACCGTCGGCCAAGAAGCGCCAACGGTCGCGGCAATCGCCGCCCCGCCTCCTGAGCCCGACTTGTCTTCCTCCCCGTCGGTGCGTGACACATCACTTGGAATAGGATCACTCAAAGGAGTTAGAGATGAATAACCTCCATCGGGAGTTGGCACCAATCTCGGACGCGGCGTGGGCGCAGATCGAGGAGGAAACGACGAGAACACTCAAGCGGTATCTCGCCGGAAGACGTGTTGTTGATGTCCCGTCACCCGGAGGACTTGCGTTGCCCGGAGTTGCAACCGGTCACCTGCTGTCAATCACGCCTCCCGCCGAGGACATCATCGCGAGTCAGCGTGAAATCAAGGCCCTTGTGGAACTGCGCGTGCAGTTTGAGCTGTCCCGCCAGGCGATAGACGATGTGGAGCGAGGTTCGGACGACTCCGACTGGCAGCCCGCCAAGGACGCTGCCAAGAAAATAACCTATGCAGAAGACCGGGCCATCTTCTTTGGTTATCGTGAAGCCAATATCCGGGGCATTCGGGAAGGGACCAGCAATCCAATCGAAACCCTTCCCGCCGATGTGCGTGATTACCCCGATGCCGTAGCGCACGCGTTGAGCCAGTTGCGCCTTGTTGGTGTGAATGGGCCATATTCTGTCTTACTCGGAGCCAGAGAGTACACGGAGCTAGCGGAGACCCGCGACCACGGATATCCCGTGTTGGAACACGTCAACCGGATCGTCGATGGCAATCTTATCTGGGCTCCGGCCATCGATGGCGCTTTTGTACTGACCACTCGAGGCGGCGATTTCGAACTTAATATCGGGCAGGATGTTTCCATCGGCTATCTCAGTCATACGGATGCTGCTGTTCGCCTCTACCTCCAGGAGACGTTTACATTCCGTGTCCTGACCAGCGAGGCATCCGTAGCGCTCTCTCCATCATCCCCCGCCTGACGAACAAGATGAATTTAGAAAGTTGCA
>CAYVSQ010000484.1:0-5359 GCA_964453815.1 uncultured Acidobacteriaceae bacterium
GATCGGCAAGGGCGCGATAGTATGTCAGCATCTCAATGCGTCCTAAGTGCGGGCTGTAGTAGTGCGGCGTGCGTACCAGCACGGCATCATATTGCTGATCGGCGGCAAACTCCGCCAGCCGCAGAGTCTCCAGAAGGCTCTCACGGGCAACGCCCGCCAGGAGGGCCTTCTCGGGAGCCGCACTTTCCCGCGCCACCTGGAGCACTGTGCGCGACTCTTCATCGCTCAGCATCACCGCTTCGCCCGTCGAGCCGAGCAGAACCAATCCCGCTACCGGCGTGCGCGAGTAGCGCTCGACGTTGTATTCGAGCTTCTTCCGGTAAAGGCGTCCATCGGGGTAAAACGGAGTTGTTACGGCCGGGAAAATTCCTTCGAGCAGCATAGCTTGATTGTAACTATCGGTCGCCAATTCAATTATTTGCCAATTTTGCAAAATCAGGTTGAAGCACTTCCGGAACCAGAAACAGCATTTTGGACCAGTGCCGCCCAGCTTCTTCTCCATGGATTTCGCGGAACTGTGTCCTTTGCGTTTGCCGGTTGCGCACGTTCGAGTATAGCTTGTACCTCCAGTTGGAACAGAGTTCCGCGAGCTCGGCTGACAATTCACACTCCGTCAGAATCAAAGGCTGGAACTTCGCGACAGCCCCTTCCATCCCCCGCAAAGCTTCCAGATCGTGCCCCTCAATATCTGTCTTGATCAACCCCACATCAATGCCTGGCTGATGAGCGACAAAGGTATCAACTGTTGTCACTGCAACTCTTATCGGCGCGCCGCCGATGCTCTCCAGACTGCCAATGGAAGAGTTGACTCCCGGGAAGAAGTTGCGGGCGCCGTCCTGTGACGAGACCGCCATCTCGATAATCCGAATGTTCGTTGCCAGGCGGGCGTTTTCATGCAGAACGGGCAAATTTCTGGGGTCAGGCTCAAAGGCATAGGCACATCGCACACGAGGTGCGAGATAGGCCGCGTAGTACCCGATGTGTGAACCGATATCAAGGAAGTCGCGTTTAGGGTCGGCAAAGCGGACTAAAATCGTTTCAGAGCCCCAGTCCATATTTGCATTGGTCACATAGATCTCAGTGGATGATCGGCTTTGTCGCGGCAATATCATTTTTGAGCCGGTAGGTAGACGCAATTCACTGTCCCGTCGCAGAATGCGTTTGCGAAACTGCAATGTGCTGTATCTAAGCGCCCATTGCAACGCGCCAACCTGTCGAATAAAAGCCCAGCTCACCATTGGGAAATCCTAATTTAAGAGAAGTTGGTCTGCCTTGTACAGAACAAGACGATGTCTAGCGCGCGGCCTCGCCGGGAAACGGAGCTGTCTGTTGTCCGATCACATCGACAACCTGTGAGCGTATCGCATCGTAGTCGGGGGTGCCTGAGAACAGCCGATAGTCCATATGTACGTCTGCGTCTTCACCCACCAGCTGAAACTGCCGCTTTCCGGCGGCCGCCTCATCGGGATGCGCCTTGGCCCACGAATCCTCATCGAAATCGTTACTTTCGACGTCAATCTGCCACACGCGTTTGCTCTCCGCATTGCGGATCAGAAAGCGATAGTAGATGTGAAATTTATCCACAGGGTGAAAATACTCGATCGCTTCGATCCGGTATTGCTTCGCTGGAAACATCTCCAGCAGAAAACCCTTAGTCTGCATCGCTTCCGGCGCGTTCGGGTCGTCATGAAGCCTGCGCAATATCTCGCGCTCCTTGTCTCGCTGCTCCTTTTTGCCGGCGGCAGCATAAGCCGCCACAAGCGTAGTGTGAACCTTCCAGTTATTCGGATCAACCTCGAGTGCTTTTTCAGCATACTTCACTGCCAGATCGCCTTTGTACAAGCTCAGGGCCGCAGTGGCAGCAAGCAGGTTGGCGGCTGCATCGTTAGGATTCGTCTGCAGCACCTGTTCAAAAATGTCGAGTGCCTGCTGTGGCTGATTGGCCTTGAGAGCAGCCAGTCCCTTTTCCGTTATGGTGGCTATCGAAGGTTGAGTTTGTGCGGGCGTTGGCGTCTGTCCCGGTGTATGGATGCAAAAGAGGATTGCGATCCCAAGAAACAAAAGTGGCACGTGTTTACAGAGAGAAGCTTTTCTTTTCATCCCAGGCTCATACTCATACACACAAGCTAGCTATGCTGGCCGCTATGCTCGGGATTGGAGCCAGGTTCCGGGAAATCCGAGTCGTCGCCGTCCAGCCACTCACTGGTGTTGCGGTGCGGGAGCTGGTCGGCAAGATTACTGTGCAGATTCGTGCTCTCAGGCTTGTCACCTGGGGATTGGCTTTCAACGGCGCCCTTTTTTGTGTCGCCATCGTGACGTGCGACATATTTCGTTGTCATGTCAATCACCCGGTCAGGCACCTGGTTGGATGAATCGCCACTGTAGTTGCCGGCTGCCAAAGTTGGCAACCGCCATGTTTGTCCGGCCTATTCCTTGTAGGCCGACGGCTTGGCGGGAGTGATGCGCACGCCCATGCCATTAAGTTTGCTCCGCCCCTGCGCGGCTTCGGGCGTGTCTGGGTAGCGCTGAATCAGGTTGCGCAGATCCCGAATGCCGGCTTCGCGCTGATTGGAGTCCAGCTCGGCCTGGCCCTTGCGCAACTGTGCCGCCGCTGCTTTGGAACTTCCCGGGAATTGCTCCAGCACTGCATCATAATATTTGATTGCCGTTGGATAGTCGCCCTTACGATAAGCAATCTCTCCCAGATAGAACTGCGCGTTCCCCGCCAGGTCATCCTGCGGATAATACTTGACCACATCGCTGAATTCGCCGACGGCCACATCATACCGGGCGCTGGTGTAATCGCGCAGACCACTCTGATAGATCTGATCGACGGGCGGGGCCTGCGGTTGCGCTGGCGCTTGCGGAGCCGGCTGGCCGGGCTGCACGGCCGGAGACGGCCCCCCCCCTGGCTGCGTGTTCACGTTCTGCAACTGCGACTGGATATCCTGAAGAGTCTTGTCCATCTTGGCGATTCGCGACTTCAATTCGTCGACCGAGTCATGTACCCCCTGAATCTGGCCGGCCACCTGATCGATTTTGCCGCCGGATCCGTTCTGCGTATCAAGCTGCTGTTGCAACGTGTTCATTGTCTGGGACATGCGGTTGACGTTGTCAGCAGTTTGCTCGACGAGGTGCTGCAGCACGCCCATGCGCTCATCGTTTGACTGCTGCAGGTGTTGCAGCATGTCTTGGAGTGTCTGGACCTGGGTTTGCAGTTGGATCATCTCTTTCGAGACGGCGCGGGCCGGCTGCGCGGAGACGAGGAGCAGCAGGGCAATAGCAGCCGAAGCAGGGATAATATTCTTCCGCATAATTCCAGTCTCTTGAAGAGCGCATCCTGCGCTCCGGTTTAGTGAGAGCGGCGGCCCAGCCATGATCACCGCGCTGCCGATCATCGTTTATTTGTCGATCGAGAACTGCGCGCGGCGATTTAGTTGCCAGCAACTCTCGTTGGACTCGGTGCAGAACTGCTTCTCCTTGCCATAACTAACCGTGCGTATGCGGTCGGGGCTCATCCCGGCGGTTACTAACGCCTGCTTGGTGGAATTGGCGCGATTTTCGCCAAGTGCCAGGTTGTATTCCGTCGAGCCGCGCTCGTCGGCGAAGCCGCCGATGACAATTTTCAGCGATGGATGCTGATTGAGAAAGTTCGCATTCTGCGAAATAACCGGCTGCGCGTCGCTACGGATGTCATAGCTGTCGAAATCGAAGAAAATGTCCTTCACGTTCTCATGGAAGCTGGCGTCGGTCACATCCGATTCCGTGATCTTGCTGACTGCCGGCGGGGGGGCATTGACCGTCACCCGAGCCGTCGCATCGATCGATCCACCGTCGCCGTGAGCAATCAGGTGGTAGTTTGTCGACTCGGTTGGCTGGACAGTCTTTGTCCCGGCGCTCGGTACCGCACCAATGCCTTCGATCGAAACATCGCTCGCGTCCGTGGTGCGCCAGGATAGGACCACGCTGCCACCCTGATTGACGACACTAGGCGTTGCCGTGAGCGTTGCAGTCGGTGCGGGAGCAGTATTCTTGATGGGCGGTGGTGGTGGCGGCGGGGCTGCCTTCTTACTGCATCCGGCGACAGCAAACAGGGTTGCTAGGCCAGCTAAGAGTGTCAGCGATCTGCGATGCGATGATTTCCGAAAATCGAATTCCACGGTCTCCTCCTTGGGAGTTATGTTCTTAGCCGCTCGCGGGCCATCGTGATTCCACCAGCAGGGCAAGAGAGAAATCTCCGCCTGCCGTCCATCGTAAACCCTACTTCCAACTCCAGTTCGGCATGGCGTTCCATCCCTCATGCGTCAGCTGTTGCTGCTCCGTGCCGTCGGCCAGCGTGGACCAGATCTCCGTGCGTCCATCCTGTTTGCGCTGGAAGACGATGTGCCTTCCGTCAGGTGACCATGAGGGGAAATCGTTCGCGCCGGCCTCATGCGTCAACTGCACCCAGCGCTTGCTGGCGATGTCCATGATGTAGATGTCCTGACCGCCGGGTGCGCCCGGACCGTACTTGCGATCCCAGGCGAATGCCAGAAATTGCCCATTGGGAGACCATGAGGGCGACGTTGCGTAGCCTCCGTCGGTCATCCGTTGCACATTGGCGCCGTCTGAGTCCATGATGTAAATCTGCGGCAGGCCCGACCGGCCGCTTACCCACGCAATCTGCGCATTCGATTTAGGATTCCACACTGGCGAGACGTCCGGCCCGCGAAACGCCGTTACGCGGTGCAGCCCGCCCCCGCTGGCATCGGTGGTATAGATTTCGTTGTCCCCAGTCACACTTGACGAGAAGGCAATCTTGGCGCCATCGCTCGACCATGCGGGAGAAAGCGTGGTTCCTGCCGGAGACTCAAAGCTGACCGGCCGACCCAGCTCGAGCGAGTACATGCGGATGGACCAGCCGTCTTTGCCCAACGAAGAGAAGGCAAGGCGCGAGTTGTCCGGCGAAACACGAGGTGAAATGGAAATCGAACCCAGGTGCGTGACCGCATGTTGGTTCTGCCCATCGTAGTCCATCGCCCAGATTTCTTTGCTACCGGTGCGATTCGATACGAAGTAAATCTTTGTCTCACTGATGCCGTTGAGGCCGCCGCCAAGACGCAGGATGATTTCGTCCGCGAAGTGGTGGGCAATCTGGCGGACGCTTTCTTCTGAAGCCGCGTCGGAATACTGCTTGCCAAGAATCTGGGGGGTCTGCGCGTTCTTGGTATCGAACAAAAAACCCAACACGTTCGCACGTCCGTCGTTCACCGCAAGAGAGCCGAAGGCCACCATCTCGGCGCTCGACGGCGCTGCAGACCATGCCGAAAGATTAATCTCCTGTGGTCCGCCAGGAGTCTGCGGTGGCGCCATGCTCTTC
>CAYVSQ010000485.1:0-3333 GCA_964453815.1 uncultured Acidobacteriaceae bacterium
CCTTATCAGCTATCTCAGTCGCTTCATGAGCCTCCAGCCTGGCGATATTATCTCCACTGGCACGCCTCCCGGCGTAGGTCTTGGACAGAAGCCCCCCGTTTATCTGCGGCCTGGCAACACGATTACTCTCGGTGTCCAAGGCTTGGGCCGCCAAAGTCAGCGGGTTATTCCATGCCCAGTCGGCTAGGGTGCATCATGATTTATTCGTGAAGGAGTCTCGGATGACCGAAGACGGTCAGGCGAACGCCGATAGGCGGACAGAGTTCGCTTGTTATCCCAGCTTGCGCGACCGTATAGTCGTCATCACCGGAGGAGCGAGCGGAATCGGCGAAAAAATTGTGGAGCACTTCGCCAAACAGGGCGCAAGCGTAGCGTTTTTAGATATTCAGGATGTTGCCGCGCAGCAACTCGTTCAGAAGATCGGATCCGATGCCCATGTCCGGCCCTTATATCTGCACTGTGATCTGACTGACGCGAGCGCTATTGCCGATTGCCTGCAAAAGATCATCGCGGAATTCAAAACAGTAGACGTGCTGGTCAATAACGCGGGAAATGATGCGCGTCATTCCATCGAAGATGTAACACCGGAGTATTGGGATCGATCGATGGCCATCAATCTCAAGCAGCAGTTCTTCGCCAGTCAGGCTGTGATCCCGGTAATGAAGAAGGCGGGCCGAGGCTCCATCATCAATATGAGCTCGATCAGCTGGATCATTCCTTCCACCGGGCTGCCCGTATACGTCACGGCAAAGGCCGCTATCGTCGGACTCACTCGCACCCTAGCACATGAGCTCGGACCCGACAACATTCGCGTGAATGCGGTGCTGCCCGGAGCGATCCTCACAGAACGTCAGATACAACTGTGGTTTACCGAGGCGTACAAAGCGGAGATTCTCAGCAATCAAGCCCTGAAAAGAATGATTCAGCCCGAAGAAGTGGCTCGACTGGTTCTCTTTCTGGCTGCGGATGACAGCAGCGCCATCACAAGTCAAAGCTATGTGATTGATGGCGGCTGGGTCTGAATGAGGTCTTGTCCAAATAGGCGGACCACCGCAATAGCGACCGGTAAAAAACATTCCAGTAGTATGCTTGAACGTCGGGCAGTGAGCAGAAGTGCGGTGTCGTCGGACCGTCGCACATGTTGACGTTCGACCTGTAGGGTGGATCGCTCACACCGGCAAGTGGGGGTTCACTCATGAAAGTTAGATCGCTTCCATCCCTTTTGCTCGCTGGCGTCCTGTTAACTGCCGGTTACGCCAATCCGCAGAACTTATCCACGTCTCCTGACACAAAGACACCCGGCAAAAAACACCCCAAGTTGGGCCTGGTCCTTGAAGGCGGTGGAGCACTGGGACTCGCTCACATCGGTGTAATCGCATGGATGGAAGAACATCACATTCCCGTGAGCTATGTTGCTGGCACCAGCATGGGAGGCCTGGTTGGAGGCGTATACGCCACCGGAAGATCACCCGCCGAGGTCAAGGACGTCGTCGAGACAATCGACTGGGACGAAGTCCTCAGGGGTCAGACACCGTTCCAGAACCTTACCTTTCGTCGCAAGGAGGACGCTCGCGATATTCCCGCTTCATTGCAATTTGGCCTGCGCAAAGGGATACAGCTTCCATCCGGCTTCAATTCCGGTCAACAGGTCTCGATGATTCTGGACAACGTCGCCCTGCCCTATTCAGAGCTCAACAGTTTCAATGACCTCCCTATTCCGTTTGCCTGTGTCGCCACCGACCTGGTGTCCGGTAAGGCCCATGTTTTCCACGATGGCTCCTTCTCGCTGGCCCTCAGATCCACCATGTCTCTGCCCGGACTCTTCACCCCGGTTCGATCGGATGATCATCTCTTCGTCGACGGTGGATTGTTGGACAATCTACCCATTGGCGTTGCAAAGGATATGGGAGCCGACGTCGTGCTCGGTGTCCATCTGGAAACCGCACCGCTTAGTCCCGATGCAACCCTCTCCAGCTTCGGGGTGCTGGGCCGGTCGATCTCCGTGATGATTGCCGACAATCAACTCCGCTCCATGGAGCAGGCCGATCTGTTGCTGACAGTGCCCTTACACGATTTCTCCACCATGGACTACAACAAAGATGAAGCTATCATCAAGGCGGGCTATGACGCGGCTGAAGCCAAGGCTTCGATTCTATCCGTCTTTTCTGTGGATGAAGCCGAGTGGCAGCGATATCAGGCGGAACGGAACGCCCGGCGAAGGACCACGCCTGCGCCGGAGTTTGTCAAAGTGACCGGAACCAGCGAGCAAATGGCCAAGGATATCTCCGATCACATGTCCTCTCTCGTGGGGCAGCCAGTCAACTCAGCCGCGCTGAACCACGACGTGATGAACCTCTATGGCATGGGCCGATTCTCGAACGTCAGTTATTCAATGATTGAACGCGACGGCAAAGTGGGACTCCATATACAGACGGAAGAAACGCCCTATGCGCCGCCCGTGGTACGCCCCTACCTCCTGATTGACGGTTCCGACTTCAGGAACGTCCTCTTCAGTGTCGGAGCCAGAATCACGTGGCTGGATTTCGGCAGCTTTCGGTCGGAGTGGCGAAATGATGTAATCGTCGGCTCGCAATATCTCGCCCGTAGCGAGTACTACCATCCATTTACACCCAGCAGTAATTGGTTCGTCGCGCCGCGGGTAGACTTCAGCAGTAGCAACTACAATCTCTATTCCAGCGATGAATTAATTGCAACTTATCTGTGGCGGCGGGCACTTGGCGGTGTGGACGTAGGGTACGGATTCGGAACTACCGGAGAATTCCGCATGGGATACGAAGGCGGTTGGCAACACCTATCGCCGGACATAGGGAGCTCCGCTGATTTTCCCACTACTTCCGGAGGCACAGGTGATGTGAATGTACAATTCCGCCGGAATACTTTGGACCGAGCCGTCAGCCCCCACTCCGGTATGGACCTGCTGATGTATACCAAAGGGTTCCATGCTCAGCCTTCCGCGCCTGGCCCCTTCCCGCTCAGCGAGATCCAGTCTCAAACCTTCTTTCCTTTAACTGACCATCCTTCGACGATTTTTTTCACCGCATCAGGCGGGTCCAGCTATGGCTTCAAGACCGGAATACCCTCCTTTTCACTGGGCGGTTCGCAGTACTTAGTCGCTTGGAATACCAACGAATTGCTCACCAATCAGTATTTCCTGGGGCAGCTTGGATATACCAGGAAGCTTGTCAATTTGTCGCCCCTCGTGGGTACCACGATTGATTTGATCGGAGGATACGAGGTAGGTAAGACGTACAGGATCCCAAATGGTCCCACCCCTCCAAATCTCCCCATGGATGGTTTTGGGGGAATCATCAT
>CAYVSQ010000486.1:0-2683 GCA_964453815.1 uncultured Acidobacteriaceae bacterium
CATATGCCCCCAAATGTCCCGGTTAAACTCTTCTGGTCGGTCGTCGTCGGTGACGCCCTCAGCCGCTCAGAGCTGCAGAACGGGGAAAAGTTTCCCGGTGTCAGCCAATACACCGGCCCTGTCGCCAACGCCGACGGCTCAGTAGACACCTACTTCGGACCGCAAACACCCACGGGCAGGGAGAAGAACTGGATCAGGACCGTGCCCGGCAAAGGCTGGTGCCTATGCTGGAGCATTGGCTCAGCAACAAAAGAAACTCGGTGATGCGCTGGACATCGCACCACCGAGTTTTTCCTGGTTTCGGTTGACAGGCGTTTCAGTCTTTCGAGCTCTGTACGTGCTGTTGTGTCTGTTGCATCTGCGCGATTCTCTTCTTCACAGCGTCTTCGATCTGATCGACGAAGAAGCTCGCAGGCGACTGGCTGGGCGGATATTCGATGAAGGTTTGCAGGAATAATGCCGCCCTCCGTGTTCCCTCGAATACCACATAAACGTTGTCTGCCCTCCATGCATCGTATCCGTCGCCTGAGACCGGAGCGTGCTCGTATGGATCCATCCGCAAATTGAACATCTTTGGCAACCGCAGACAGGTGAATGGGTTGGCCCAAATGTCCAACTGACCCGGTTGTCGCTGTTCGCAGAACACGATCTTCCACGCGGTCGCACTGGTTGCCCCCGGTTCTAGGACATCGAACCGCATCGCCACCAGTTGGCCATCGTCATCAAAGTAGTAATAGTCAGGGCGGCTGCCATGCGGTTGCTGCCCGGAGAGGTAGGGCAACTGGTTGTAACCATCCAGATGCACCTTGAAGGTCTTGCCGCCGATGCTGGCGCCCTTGAGCAGGCGTTCCTTGATGTCGGTATCGCCCGCCGCGGCGAGCAGCGTTGGAAACCAGTCGAGCCCCGAAAATAACTCATTCGAGACTTCCCCAGCTTTGATGTGCCCGGGCCAACGGATCATGGCGGGAACGCGGAAAGCGCCCTCCCAGTTCGAGTCCTTCTCGCTCCGGAACGGAGAGACCGCCGCATCGGGCCAGGTGAACATGTTCGGGCCGTTGTCGGTGGTGAAGATCACGATGGTGTTGTCGGCAATCTTCAGGTCGTCAAGCAAGCCGAGTAGCCTGCCAACGTTCTGATCCATCTCCCACATGCCATCCGCGTAGAAAAAGCCCTTGCCCATTCCTGCTCTTCCCTCATATTCGGGACGAACGTGGGTGAAGACATGCATCCGCGTGAAGTTCATCCAGGTAAAGAAGGGCGTACCTGCCTTGGCCTGTTTGGTAATGAAGTCCTCGCAGGCTTTCGTCGTTTCGTCATCGACGGTTTCCATTCGCTTTACGGTCAGCGGCCCGGTGTCTTCGATCTTGCCATCTGCGTAAGAATGAATGACGCCACGTGGGTTGTAACTCTTCAGGAAATCGGGATTGTTACTGAACCAGTAAGGGCGTTCGGGTTCTTCTTCCGCGTTGAGATGGTACAGGTTCCCGAAGAACTCATCGAAGCCATGGTTGGTCGGCAGGAACTCATCCTTGTCGCCAAGATGGTTCTTACCGAACTGGCCCGTGGCGTAACCAAGCGGCTTAAGCGCCTGCGCGATGGTGACGTCCCGCGCCTGCAGACCCGCTGAGGCGCCCGGCGCTCCCACCTTGGTCAGTCCTGTGCGCCACGCGCTCTGACCGGTAATAAAGGTCGCGCGACCAGCGGTGCAACTGTTCTCCGCATAGTAGTCGGTAAACAGCATCCCTTCCTTGGCGATGCGGTCGATGTTGGGCGTGTGGAAGCCCATCAGCCCCATGCTGTACGCGCTGATGTCCGTCTGCCCGACGTCATCGCCGAAAATAACCAGAATGTTTGGCTTCCCCGCTGCACCCTGTGCGGTCTGAGGCGCCAGGAACATCGCAGCGAGGAAAACTACAAAACTTGCGATTGAAATACGAAGCATCCCACACGAATACCGCTGTGGGATGCATTTGGTGACTGTACCCATGATCGCCGCCTCCTCGTCAGCAAGCATGTTCAGGACGTAATCAAAAGGAAACGTCTTGAAGAACATGCGGTTTGAACTGCGGTTGCGCTGGAAGTAAACAGCAAATGCGAACCAGATTTTAGGAAGTGAAAGCAGTAACAGCAATTCAGCGAAAAGGCCCAACTGCAACAAGCTGTTTGTTCTTATCGGAGAAGTGACCTGCCTGAGATAATTCGACGAAGGCATTCTTGAAATCCAAGTGATTCTCCAGCCGTATCCCACCGAAAGTCAAGCCTATGAACTCATCGGTAGTGGGTCAATTTGATCTGGCGTGAACTTACCGCAAACCCGGACTTCACAGGCATTTCGAGACTTCCGGAATGCCGCTCACGCGGGAGTGACCTACCGCATGAGCATGTCATATACGATTTGGAAGCCTTCTGGAGTGAGGCCGAGGCTGCCACGGTAGGGGTGGCTCATGATGACCAGAAGATCGATCTCCATACCCAGCAGGGCGGGAAAGAAAACCGTCATCCACACATGCATGGCGAAGCTTTTCAGTTGAAAGAACCAGCGCACGACGAAGCTAAGCACCGCACCAAGGATGACAAAAACCCACAGAGGCCGAGCCATGTGCGATGTGACAGTATCCAGCATTAGACTGCGTTGCCGGACGAGGTCGTCGAAGGCACGCAGGGTGACAACATGAAGCATCTC
>CAYVSQ010000487.1:0-4690 GCA_964453815.1 uncultured Acidobacteriaceae bacterium
CGAGATGTTCAGGCCGTTATCGGTGGCCGCGGCCTGCAATTCAAAGTTGAAACCCCGGCAGAAGCGCTTGCGCAGCGCGAGCCCCCATGCCTTATTGATCCGCCCTCCGAAGGGAGCATGCAGAATCAGCTGCATGCCTCCACCCTCATCGAAAAACCTTTCTGCAACAATCGTAGTTACAGATGGAACCGTACCCAATACGGCTCGTCCTGCGACGACGTAACTGATCATCTGTTCTGCGGCGGAATCCTCGACAGCGCACTCCTGCCTAAGCCAGGCAACCGTCTCTGCAACGGCTGGATTCGCCTGGTTGATATAGCCCGACAGGACATCCCTTGTGCGCCTGTCGATCTCCTCGCGCAGTTCCGAGACAAATTCCGACAGCTCCCGTGTCCGCTGCGGAGCCTCACCCGTCCAGAACGGCACCGACGGCGGCTGTCCATGCGCATCTTCAACGAGAACTCGCCCGCTGTTCGACTCAACCCGCTGAATACGCCAGCTTGTATTACCCAACAGGATGATGTCTCCCGCCGTCGACTCGACGGCGAAATCCTCATCCAGCGTTGCAATCTGCACCCCCTCCGGCTGCACGATCACCGCAAAGAGCGACGTCTCGGGAATCGTTCCTCCATTCGTCACCGCCGCCAGCCTCGCCCCGCGCCTTGCTTGGATGCGCCCATGCACCCGGTCGTGCAGCAGATATGCTCCATACCGTCCGCGGCTCGATTCAATCCCCTCCGTTAAAAGAGACAGTGCCTCCTCAAATTCCTCCCACTCCAAATCGCGATAGGGTTGCGCGCGCCGGAACACGTCGAACAGTCGCCGCTCTTCCCACGGCTCCGCCGCGCAGGCCGCCACTATCTGCTGCATCAGCACGTCCGCAGGCTTCCTAGGAATCTCCAGCCGATCGAGCACTCCGCTGCGCATCGCGCGAATCAGCGCGGCATGTTCGATCAGGTCATCACGCGTTGTCGCAAAAAATCTTCCCTTGGGAATCGCACCGCGCCAGTGCCCCGCCCGTCCAACTCGCTGCATGGCTGTCGCAATCGCGCGTGGAGTGTTGATTTGGCAGACCAGGTCCACCGTTCCGATATCGATGCCCAGCTCCAGCGATGCCGTCGCCACAAGAATCCGAATCTCGCCCGCCTTCAGCCTGCGCTCCGCTTCATGGCGCAGCTTGCGCGACAGGCTTCCGTGGTGCGCAGCGACATTCTCCTCGCCCAGACGCTCGGCCAGAGCAAACGCCAGCCGCTCCACCATCTTTCGCGTGTTCACAAATACCAGCGTGGAGCGATGCTCATTCGCCAACTCGGCCAGCCGCGTATGAATGCCATCCCAGATCGATTGCGTGGCCACCGCGCCTAGCTCATCCGGTGGAACCTCGATCCGCAAGTCCATCGCCCGCCGCTGACCCGCCTGCACAATCTCGACCTCCGCCGCGCGCTCACCGGCCAGAAACTTCGCGACCAGCTCTATGGGGTTTTGTGTTGCCGACAACCCAATGCGCTGCGGAGTCTCATGTCCGCTAATGAAGTCAGCCGCACTCAGCGGATTCTCCCCACGTACCAGGGCGTCTAATCTTTCTAAAGTCAGAGCCAGATGCGACCCTCGCTTGTCATCGGCCACGGCATGGATCTCGTCCACGATCACCGTACGCACCCGGCGCAGATTCTGTCGGCTCTTCTCCGAAGTCAGCAGAATGTAAAGCGACTCCGGCGTCGTCACCAGGATGTGCGGCGGCTGCTTCAGCATCGCCCGCCGCTCAGCGGGCAGCGTGTCGCCGGTACGAACCGCCGTCCGTATCGACGCGCACAAATACCCTCGCTCCAGCGCAAGCTCCTGAATCTCGTGCAACGGCATCTCCAGATTTTTCTGCACGTCATTCGAGAGCGCCTTCAGGGGCGAAACGTACACCACCTCGGTGACGTCATCCAGTCGGCCTTCGACAGCTTTACGCAGCAGCCCGTCGATCGCAATCAGAAACGCAGCCAGCGTCTTTCCCGAACCGGTCGGCGCCGAGATCAGCGTCGGCTTGCCTGTCAGGATGTGCGGCCAACCCTGCTCCTGCGGCTCTGTTGGCGTGCCAAATCTCCGAATAAACCACTCCCGCACCACCGGGTGAGCCCATTGCAGGCTTTCGGGAACTGCATCGCAGACCGGCAATACAGGGGAGAGCATGCCGCTATTCTAGACCATTTTCGCTTCTTCTTCGCCCCGCCCTTTCCGCGACCTTAACAAATCCTTTACAGGCTGCTTCCACCTTTCTTATGCCCTGCGCGATGAAATCAGAAATGCCGGTTTCACACCCCGGCGGAGGATTCATGGGTTCATTTCGTACCTGCAGGCCCTTGCTCGTCGATGCCACGCAATGCAAGGAAGATCAAACCATTGCCACCGATTTCGGCTTACGCCACGTCAAGCGCGGAGACTGGGTCATTCGCGGAGAAGACGGTGAGTGCTACATCGTCGACGACGCTTTTTTCCAGCGCACTTTCAAACCATTCCAGACCTATCCATGGGAGAACAACCAGGAGGCCCGCAATTATGGTTGTTGAATCGGGGGCTGCTGGGTAAGCTGCGGTCCCACGCTGGGAAGTAAGATGTGGAGATATGACCGCATCGCCTACCGCTGAAGATCGCGCGCGCCGCATCAAGCTCATCCTTTTCGACGTAGACGGAGTCCTCACCGACGGCGGTATCTGGATCTTTCCCGCCCCTGCCGCCAGCCATAGTACCGCCGATCACGCCCGTGCGCTCGAAAGCAAAGGTGGATACGCCATCTCCTCGGCCAGCATGATTGAGGCCAAGGGCTTCAACGCCCACGATGGCTCAGGCATCTCGCTCGCCCGCCTGGGAGGCATGAAGTGCGGCATCATCACCAAGCGCGTCTCTGAAACGGTTGCCCTCCGAGCACGCGATCTGCGCCTCGAATTCGTCTACATGGGCCAGGCCTTCAAGATGCAGGCCGTCCGGGAAATCATGGCGAAGGAAGCCCTCACCCTGGAGCAGATTGCCTACGTCGGCGACGACATTATCGACCTGCCCGTGATGCGCGCCTGCGGACTGGCCATCGCCGTTGCCAACGCGCGTCCTCAGGTGAAGGCCGCGGCCCACTACATCACACCTAACATCGGCGGCCACGGAGCGGGACGCGACGCCGTTGAATTCATCCTCGCCGCCAAAGGTGTGCTCGAAGCCGTTATCGAGCAATACATCGATGAGCGCAATTCCATCGCCACCAGCATAGACACCGGCGAAGGCAACAGCTGATCGTGGATCGGTCGAACCAATTCCGCACACCCCTCATCATCTTCTGGACTGGCTTCCTCATCCGAGTCCTCTACCTCACCCTCGCCCACACCTGGCGTTTCAGCCCCTTCGAAGATCACTTCACCTTCGGCTATGAGATGGCCCGTATCGCCCGCGCCCTCGTCACCGGATACGGCTACGCCGATCCTTTCAGCGGACACACCGGTCCCACCGCGTGGGTCCCGCCGCTATACCCGCTCCTCATCGCCGCCGTCTTCAACCTCACCGGTGTCTACACGCCCCTCTCCGCCTGGATTCTCCTCACCCTGAACAGCCTCTTCTCCGCCGCGACCGCGCTCTGCGTCTATGAAATCGCAGCCCGCTGCTATAGCCGGCGCGTAGCTCTCTGGTCCGCGTGGATCTGGGCACTCTATCCTGCCGCCATGCAATACGCCGTCCGATGGGTGTGGGAGACATCACTCTCCACCTTCCTCTTTGCCACCGTGCTGGTACTCGCCCTGCGCATGCGCGCCATCGGCGAAGCGAGTCCTCCAGACCAGCAAATCACTGCCCGACAGACCGCTCGCCAATGGCTCCTATTCGGCTTTTTCTGGACACTCATTGCGCTCTCCAACTCCACGCTGCTTCTCTTCCTGCCCATCTGCGGCCTCTGGATACTCATAGGCGCCGCGAATAAGTCCGCAGCCCTCGCCCGAGCCGCCCTCGCCGGTCTTCTCTTCCTCGCGTGCATCGTGCCCTGGGTCTGGCGCAACTGGACCACCCTCCATGCCTTCGTTCCCATGCGCAGCAACCTTGGCGCCGAGCTCTACGCCGGCAATGGCCCCGGAGCCTATGGTTTCCGCTATGGAGTCCTCATCGGCCTGCCCGAGCAGGACGCGCAGCACCGCCTCTACGTGCAACTCGGAGAAATCGCCTACGTCAAACAGCGCGGCCAGCTCGCCAAAGCCTGGATCCTCACCCATCCGGAGCGCTTCGCAGCACTCTCACTCAAGCGTTTCTACTTTTTTTGGGCCAGTGTGCCGCACCCATCGGACAAACACTGGTTCCTCGACTTCGTGCGCCAGTTGAATTTCGCCCTGCCCAGCATCACAGGCATCCTCGGCCTCGCGCTCTCCCTCAAAAGGCGCATGCCGGCATCAGGACTCTTCGTCTGGGCATTTGTGCTGCTTCCCCTCACCTATTACTTCATCACCGTCGAGGCCCGCTTCCGCCATCCCCTCGAGCCGCTCATCATCATCTTTTCCGTCTACCTTTTTCAATCGGCAAGACGGGCCGCATGAAAGAATCTTCCCATGCATGAAGTATTCCGAAGTGTAGCTCCGGAAATTCAAGCTGAAATCGGCGGGTTCATTTCGAATCTCCAGACCTTGGGGTGGACAGTGACCGATTCTCGATATGAAGCGAACTCAAATGGAGAAGG
>CAYVSQ010000488.1:0-3021 GCA_964453815.1 uncultured Acidobacteriaceae bacterium
GCTGCGCGCATCTTAAATTCGATCTCCCGGAACAAACAGTGCGATCTTCTGGATGTTGGCTGTGGCCCGGCTACATTGAAGCAACTGCTCCGGAACAACATTAATTATCACGGCATTGATATTGCCATACACAACCCGGCGCCGAACCTGATTCAAGCAGATTTTCTGGAAACTCCAATCAAATTCTACGATAAAAACTTTGATTTTGTTATCGCTCAGGGAGTTTTTGAATATGTCGGGAATTTTCAGTCACAGAAATTTTCCGAGATTGCGAAGGTTCTCAAGGAAGACGGTACGCTTGTCGTAACTTACGTCAATTTTAATCACCGAAATAAAAATGTGTATTGGCCCTACAATAATATTCAATTGTTAGAGGACTTCCAAAAGAGTCTGGAGCAATTTTTCCGCATAGATCAGTTTTTTCCAAGCTCACATCGTTGGCATCACGACGAGCCTAAAGGGCGAGTAATGAAGGCAATCCAGATGCATATCAACGGGAATATCCCCTTCATCAGTCGTTCGTTTGCAGTGGAATATTTTTTTATTTGTTCGTTACGGACTCTAGAAATCGGAGAGCCGAACATAGTTAGCGCTGTCTGATGGTATGTAGTTTTTCCCTGCCAATTAGTTTCGGGGCGGTATTCACACATTTCCTTGGGCCAGCGAATCGATTCTAAAGGACGCCGATGAAAGATCTGAGAGAGAGGACGATTCGTGGTGGTTTCGCGCGAAGTGGTGCCCAGATAGCTAATTTTGTTCTGCGCTTGGTTTCGCTCATGATCTTGGCGCGGCTTCTGGAACCCAAAGATTTCGGATTAGTGGGCATGGTTACCGCTTTCACAGGAGTGTTGGATCTGTTCCGGGATTTCGGTCTTTCGGCGGCTACCGTGCAGCGGGAAACCGTTACGGACGAGCAGATTTCGACGTTATTCTGGATCAACGTAACCGTTGGCGTTGTATTCGCGCTCCTAATGCTTGGGATGGCACCGAGTGTCGCGGCCTTTTACCATGAGCCTCGGCTCCTATGGGTGACGATTGTCCTGTCGACGGGACTGGTATTTAACGCGGCGGGCGTGCAACACTCGGCGCTATTGCAGCGCGAAATGCGTTTCACGACACTGGCCGTGATAGGCGTAGTCTCCTTGGTCTTCAGCACGACCATTGCTATAACTGGGGCCAAAGCAGGCTACGGATATTGGTCGCTGGTGGTTATGACCGTCACTCTTCCCCTTGCCACTACCGTGGGTTTATGGCTAGCTAGCCGTTGGGTCCCTGGGTTGCCGCACCGACGAACAGGAATTCGCTCTATGGTACGCTTTGGCGGCACACTTACCTTAACTGGTCTCACCGTTTATGTCGCTAGTAATTTTGAAAAAGTTCTGTTAGGCCGCTTTTGGGGAGTAAATGCCGTTGGGCTTTACGGGCGTGCGTACCAGCTCATCAACATTCCTACAAGCAACCTAAATTCGGCGGCAGGGGAGGTTGCATTTTCGGCGTTGTCCCGGCTCCAGGACGATCCCGCTCGTCGCAAGAAGTATTTCCTGAAGGGTTTTTCTCTCGTGCTGGCGGTGACTCTGCCCATCACGATTGCGTGCGCATTTTTTGCGAATGATATGGTGTTTGTTCTTCTAGGGTCAAAGTGGAAAGATGCAGCTCCTATTTTTCGCTGGTTGGCGCCGACGATCTTGGTCTTCGCGATAGCCAATCCATTATCCTGGCTTCTTCTTGCGAGCGGGCGGATCGACCGGCTTATGAAGATGTCTCTAGTCATCGCACCCATCATGATTCTCGGTTTTATTATTGGATTGCCGTATGGACCCAAGGGTGTCGCATGTGCTTATTCGGTGGTAATGACCTTGTGGCTCACTCCGCTTATCACTTGGGCTGTATATGGCACGGAAGTCTCTTTCGTCGATGTTGTGCGAACCGTGGTCCCCCCACTGGTCTCCAGCGTTGTAGGTGGAGGGTTAGCTCTTATGGTAAGGTTTGCCTTTGCTCAATCTTTGTCTCCTCTGCTTCGCCTCACTCTCGAATGTACCATTCTTCTCGTTACGTTCTTCGGGCTCCTTATGTCTTTCACCGCGCAGAGATCGTTGTACCTAGACCTCTTTCGCGGAGTTTTTGGATCTTTATCAGCTAAAGAGAGAGTCCCGGTCTAGGCTTAGGAGCAGACAGGCTAGCTCCGAGTTCCAAAATGTCCTCGCCACATTTACCCGAGGAGCAATAGCTACAATCCCGGGTTGAAAATCTCAAGGGGGATGACATGGGTGGCGGCGCGGTGCAAAAGACTAGGTCGTTGGTTGGGCGTGTAGCTGTGGTTGCCGGCGCAAGTGGAGGAATTGGGCGGGCCATCACAGTTGCCTTATCCCGGGAAGGCACGCGTGTGTGTGCCTTGGGAAGAAATCCCATCGCTTTGGCAGAGACGGTTGCCGCGACACAGCAGTATGCACAGGCTACCGCTTTTCAAATTGACTCAGCTTCGGAAGAGGATTTGCAAACGGTTCTACAGCATCTGGAAGAAGTCCGCAGCCTCGACATTCTGATTCACTGTGCCGGAGCCATTCACCAGGATGTGATGGAGCACGCTTGTGTTCAAGATTTGGATCTGCAATATTCGATCAACGTTCGCGCACCATACTTATTAACTCAACATCTATTGCCCCTCTTGATTTCCTCGCGTGGGCAAATTGTTTTCATCAACTCTAGCGTCGGTTTGACGGCAAAGCGGTCGAACATTGGGCAATACGCGGCCACAAAGCATGCCTTGAAGGCACTAGCGGAAAGTCTCCGCGAAGAGGTTAATCCAAAAGGGGTCCGAGTGCTTTCAGCCTATCTCGGGCGCACTGCTACACCGATGCAGGAGGCTCTCTTTGGGAATGAAGGAAAGCCATATCATCCGGAGACGCTACTGCAACCGGAAGATGTTGCGTCGATGATCGTTCATGCGCTGATGCTTCCCTCCACTGCTGAGGTGACTGACATCAGTATCAGGCCTATGCGCAAATCGTAACCACGCAATAG
>CAYVSQ010000489.1:0-3285 GCA_964453815.1 uncultured Acidobacteriaceae bacterium
TAAACCCTCCGACCCTCGCTCCATGCCGTATCAAGCACCTTGGCAAATATAGGTTACCGTGGGCAAATCGAAGACCAAAGGCGGCCAAGGCCGGGTGATACCCCTCAATGACGAAGCTTATGAAATCTTGCTCGAATGGCACGAGCGTTTCTCGAACCAGATCATTACGTTTTCGCTTCTGAACGCTATGGATTCGACGGAGAGGATGGGCACCTATATGAAACCGTCAAAGTATGGGACCTTGATCCGACCCGGCCGATGGGCTCGATGAAGACTGCGTGGGTCACGCGCCGCAAGGCGGCTGGAGCCTGGTACGGCCTGCACGATCTTCGTCACACATTTATCTCGGCCTTGGGAGAGGCGGGTGTTCCGGAGTCGATGCTGAAGACCATTGCGGGCTGGATGTTAGCCAAGATGCTGGAGCGGCATTCACATACCAGAGATCAAGCAAAGGGCGAAGCCGTAGGAAAGCTTCCGAGACGCCGCCCCCGGTCAGGGTCCCCACAAAATCCCCCACAGGCTCGACCTACAGCAAAGCAAAAATCTCCTAAGTTATTGAATTTAAATGGTAGGCGAGGCGGGAATCGAACCCACAACCCCCGGCTTAGAAGGCCGGTGCTCTATCCGATTGAGCTACTCGCCCGTATGGGCCCGTGTGGAGAGGAAAGGCGCCAGATTCATTGTAGCGGCAACAGCGGCGCCGAGCACAGCCTGCCATGCGGTGTAGGCGGCAGGCGCATCCGCTCCACAACCAGCCGCATAGAGCGTGATGCCATAACCGGAGTATGAATCGACACTCGCGGGCCTAATAATGAATTCGACGCGACCATTCGGGAGGGTGAGAGTTCGCAGATGACGTGTTAGGCCACGCACCCATCGCTCGTGAAACTCAAACGAGGTCAGGGTATCGGGATCGATCTGGAGAACGTCGATGTAGGAAGCGAATCCATAGTGCGCGTCCTCAGCGAGAGAGCCGAATTCGTCGTGGTCGATCTCGAAGCCGCTGAAGCTCCAGACATCGCACTTAGTAGTGAAGACAGGCGATGCTTCTGAATTCATCGTGATTAACGCTCGCCCCAGCGCGTGGTGATCGGCAGCTTCTTTAACAATCTGCACTGCCGACGACACTGCGCGAAGATTGACGAAGCCCTCCCAGGGAATGTCGATGCTCGGCAGATCGGGTCCAACTTCGGCGGCCCAGTCAGCGTCCATTGGCATGCTCAAGCAAAAATCCAAGAAGCGTTGTTTCTGCCCAGCGTCCGTCATCATTCTTCGACGGCGCGAGAAAGGCGCAGTGGCCTCCATACTGCGTTTCAACGTATGTAACGTTGGGATTCTCAATGAGCGCTGTGCGCGTAGTAGGCAACATGCGAATAAAAGGATCGTCGAGCGAGTGCACGATGAGGGTGGGCACACTAATACGGTCGGAATACTGCGAACTCGCGACGCCATAGTAGTAATCGTCGGCGTCGGCGAAGCCGCCGTAGCGCGCGACGATATGCTGGTCAAACAGACGCATGCTACGAATTCTCCCGAGAGCGGCTGTTGAATAAATATCCGGGAAAAGCACCGCTTTGCGGCGAACACGGGCCAGCATGGAGCCCAGAAAGCGCCACTCGTAGATGCGATTCTGCGCCTCGTGCAAAGCGGAGGAAGAGACAGCCAAATCCATCAGTGGCGAGACACCTACAACGACCTTGAGATGTGGCGGCGGCGCCGCGGCGAATTCGCCAGCATATTTCAGAACCAGGTTTCCACCCATCGAGTAGCCGACCAGCGCGATCGCCTCCAGCCGTTGGGCCTCGATAATCCTGTCCACAACCGCAGCCACATCTTCGGAGCGCCCGGAGTGGTAGATGGTCGGTGAAAGCTCATCGGTCCCGCCGCAACTGCGCATGTTCATGCGAACGACGTTAAATCCGGCGGCTAATGCGCGCGCAGTATTGCCCAGCACATATTGCGAGCTTGACGAGCCTTCCAGCCCGTGGATGATGACGACAGTTAGACGCTCGCTTCGCACCTCCGCCGGTTGCCAATGGCAATGGCAGAGGACGGAACTGGGACCGTATCCGCCAACCGGCCCTTCCACTTCAACAACCAGAGGTTCGGGTTCAGGAAGGGGTAATTTGCGGGGGAGAAAATTTCCAGCGAGCGTTTGCAGATGGCCATTACGCAGCATTCTGCGCGGGGTGAAGTCGTTAAGCCGAGAAGTTGATGTCCTTTCAGGCACTGATAGCATCTTGGCTGTCATGCGCTGCGCAATCCCTCGAAGACCTCTTCGGCTCGAAGCGCGCCTGCCTCTTCTTCATCATGGAAATAGTGGAAGAGATCAGCTCGCGTCGCTTGCGGTTCCAGATTTTTGCGCACTACAGCAAAGTGAGGCACTCATAGATTTTAGGCTGATTCCTGATCTTGCACCACAGCTACGCGGGGGCAGTTCGGATACGCTAATGGGTTGGCTCGAGATCTGCGCTGATATTCATTTTTCCGGTTGTCACCTTCATTTTCCTGATCCAGGGTTGAAACCCTTTCTTTCTGATCGTTATCTCATGTTGTCCTGGCCTGAGTTCAAGTCTCGACGGTGTGCTGCCGATGAAATCGCTATCGATTCTTCCATTTGCCGTGAATAAGATTGATGGCCAGTTGAGCTGCAAGCTCCTTTTCACTGGGCAGAGGACGACGGATTGGCAATGTTTATTTGCGTTCGTGGATTCGGTGGATGACATAGGCACTCCGGCGCCACTAGTGATGGACGTAACCATGATCGTTTTCTCCTGAGAGCTCTGAGGGACAGAGGTTGTTATCGAAGCGAATGCTGCGATCATCGCTTGCGTATCAACAGAACGGGGCTAGCCGGTCATTGCGAGCTTTTCCATTTGTTCAAACGCCACCTCTGACTTGGGTGGTTCTAATGCAGAAAGGATCAAAGCTGAGGCTTTCTGGATGACCTCGAGGCTTTCAGTTAGAAGCGCCGCGTTTCCGTGGTAAAGCTGGATGTAATCAGCGCATGCGGTTCCCATCTCCAGGCCCACCGCTTTGCCGACAATAAACGCAATCGCCTCGGCTTCGGTTTCACGGGCAACCTTGGTGCTTGCTGCGCGACGTTCCGTCTTATGCAACATCTCGTGCGCCAGCTCGTGGACCAGGGTCGAAAACTCGTCAGCGCCCGACTGGCCTGGCAGCAGAACGATCTTGCCGCCATAACTGACGCCCATTGCTGGTGCGATGCGTCCGTCAAACTCAAGGCTAATACCCTGTGTGTCAATGAAGTCAAATAATCGATCG
>CAYVSQ010000490.1:0-46148 GCA_964453815.1 uncultured Acidobacteriaceae bacterium
GTGGCCGCAGAAGCGCTCTACCAGATAAAGGCTGAGATCGAGCGATGCGTTCACACCTCCGCCGCAATAGAAGCCGCTGTCCTCAGTCACCATCAACTCCGGCATCCAGCGCACACGGGGATATTTCTCGCGGAACCGACCGGCCAGTGTCCAATGTGTAGTTGCGCGTTTACCGTCGAGCAAGCCGGTTGCGGCTACCAGGCCCACGCCTGAGCATACGCTGGCGATTGCAACTCCACGCTTTTGCCAGCGAAGCAGCCAGGGCACTACGGCCGCATTGCGCTCGACCACGTCTTCCACGCTGATTCCAGTCGACGGGATGAAGATGAGATCGGTTTTTCGGATGTCTTTGAGCGCAGCGGTTGGCTGAATATGAATCGGGCCGTCACAAGTAACAGCGCGCCCATCTACCGATGCCGTCGTCACTAGAAACTGAGGGCACGGCCGCATTCCTGTGAAGCTGTTCCAGAGCGTACCTGCGTGGCGAAAGACCTCCATCGGACCGGTAGCGGTGGAGGAGAAGGTCTGGTCGAGAAACAAAACTGTGACATTAATCATACGAGGTATGATGACGCGTTGGCTTAAATACCTGCCCATAATGGCAGATATGCCTCCTTGTAGCAAGGACGTTCCTCATCTACTCTTTTGGTAAATCAGCGACAACCTAGTTTGCTGAATCGTACGGAGGGATTATGAAGAAGTATCTTATCAAACGTGACGTTCCAAAGATTGGAACCCTGGATGGCGAGCAATTCTGCGAAATTGCCGCCACATCGAATAATGCATTGAGCCAGCTTTCACCCCATGTTCAGTGGGTGGAGTCATTTGTAACTGACGACAACACGTTTTGCATTTATTTGGCCGAAGATGAGTCGTTCATCCATCGGCACGCAGAGCTGAGTGGATTTCCGGCCAACGAAATAATTGAAATACGACGGACGATTGACCCGACAACCGCCTCGTCGCGTTGAACAGTTGCTCGTAAACGATGTTTGTTTTGATGGTCTGGCGTCCGCAGGAGCCATCGATGCTGTTGAAAGTCCCGGGCGCGCTCCCATTCTCTCTTCTGTCATTCCTTTCCATCGTCCTGAGGCATTGTCATTCGCAGTAGGGACACATATGCCTCAATGACTTCCTAGCTCGATAGTCTGGCTCAGAGCAGGCGGTCGCTGCCGCTTCCAAAATGCGCCGAGCGATTACCGGAAACATCACAACGGTTTGGGGGCGAAATCTGGCGCTTCTGGGCTCTTTTTCGCTTTGGCTTCTTTGGGAATTTCGTAATCGCAACCTTCTTTCCTGTCGCTGGCTGCGGGCTTGGGGCACGAATTTTCACTGAGAACGACCGTTGAGCTGGCCTTCAGCTTGGCGGGGTCGATCTCCGGTCCAAATAGACCATCTTCCTCCGCTTTTGCTCCGAACAATTTGCAACTCTCCTCAGAGACCTCTACGGGTTTTCCTTCGGCCGGAGTTTCTTTTTTGCTAGGGGCAGATTTGTCGGGAGCAGATTTGTTGGGAACAGAAACCATTTCGGTTCCTTTGAGCGTGGCGGCAGCAAAGCGAAGGGGACGAAAAACGCGCTCCCAAGGGCGAGAACCCTTGCCATCGGAGTCGATGAAGGAGTGGACCGCATCTTCCACGTTTGGTCGCAATGGACTATCGACACCGAGACCGAATAGCTGCATCCACTCGTTCGACGTGGTTCGCTTGAACAAGTCGAGGAACTCGAAAGTCATCTGCGCGGGCATGATCTCGCTGCCCGTCAAGAACGCGGTGAGTTCTTCGGCGGAATGCTTACCCGATGTTGCGATGACGTCGCGAAGATGCGCCGAGGGTGCCTCCGGGTTTTTCCCGAGCAATTCCGAAAGACCTTGCGGCTCTGGAAGTGAGTCCGGCCCGTGCCAAGTCGAATGAGTTGCTGCTTCTCGAACTATTTGCGCAAGTTTCTTCGCTCGTCGAAGAGCGAGAGATCTGTTGACTGTGCGCTCGAGTCCTTCCGGCGAAGCATATCCGCTGATGGCAGTCACTTTATAGCCGGGGTACTCGGGTTTCGCCAGATCCTTTCGCATAGCATCCATGTTGGCGGCGGATTCGCCTTGTAGATACGACTCTTCCGATGGTTTGGAGTCGCTGTCCCATGCGAAATAGTATCGATACTCGTTGGTGTGCTCTTCCAGCTTTCTCTGCGGCGTTTCGGCCGGTGTCTGTGGCGGTTCGTCGGGCTGATTGATCAGAGTTTTGGTGCAGGTGAATTTTTTTACGGGGGCGGGGCAGAAGCACAGGAAACATTTTTGATTGATAGGCTGGTCAAGTTCGATGGGCACATTCACCGAGAACTGCCGATTTCCCAAAAGGTCCTGTGCGCTGATCTCAACGACGTGACTGCCCAGGCCTGCGCCCAGCTTCACTTCAAGTTGATTGGGGTTGGTTCCGGGAGCTTGATTTGCCAGTTCACGGATAAATGTCGGATCCAGATTCAACTGGAAGCTGCCTGCTTTGAACACGACCTTTGCATGGCCTCCGACTCCTGCCCCTGTATTCTTGTTCTCGCCGACTCCCTCAACGACAAGGCGTCCCTTGACGTTTTCACCGGATACACTGACGTCAATGCCGGCACGTACGTCGCCGGTCGGCACACCGCCCCCCTGTGTGTCTGTGGCACTCCGGATGAACGCGTCGAAGCTGGTCGAGCCCTTGCAGGCTCGATAGTCGATGGCCAGCTTATTGAGATCCGGATTGTAGAACCATCCGCTGCGGGTGTCGTCAACTCTGGAGCAGGGGCACTGCTTGAAGCTGCGAGTGATTCTGACGTGTACGGTTCTGCCTTCAAAGTTAAGTTTCAGGATCTTGGTCAAAGACTCATCAAGCTCCTGTGGCACTTTCGGAATGGACGTTTCATCCGGGGCGGGCGTGCGGCGAAGCACCGAGGCAGATGACAGCCGCGGGCGAGAGAGCTCTGGATGGTGACCAGAAAGAACAGCGGCCGCCGAACGATCCGCGTCCGCCTCGGCCGCGTCATTCACATGGCCCACGGTCAGCTTATCGTGAGGCAGCGGCAATGCCGATCCCTGCTGCACGACGTGAGCAAGCTCATGCGCCAAAAGGCGCCGCCCGGCCGCGGTATACGGCGCATAACTTCCGGCACTGAATGCTATGGAGTTATTCACCGTGTAAGCGAGAGCTTTAACGGCGCTGGCCGATTGAGCCGCCTGTGAATCCGTATGGATGCGAACGCGGCCGAAGTCGAACCCAAATCGTGGTTCCATAAAAGCCCGGGTTGCGGTGTCTAACGGGCAACCGTGGGCATTGATGACGCTATGCACGATTGAGGGAACAGAGGCCGCCTTCTCATGGCTCACTGATTTGCGATGGATAGTGCCTTTTTCCTCTTCTTTGCAGCCTGCACACTTCTCTTCAGAGTCGGAGCACGCGCATTTGCGCTGGAGACCGTGCATCGCCGTGTGCGGAACAATCCGGCCGGCGCCCGCATCTCCCATGGCACGTGCGGCCATCGCATCGGCTTCAGTCTCAAGCGGATCGTCGACCGATCCGACTTTGAGTTGGCATTGCAATAGACCGGGAAGTGCGGGCCCCGCCGCACGGAGTGGGGCGAGACCACGTGGCTGGTCCTGCGCGGCCGCTGGATGGATCGACTTTGCAACCAGAGGCGAAAACATCATCACTCCTGTTCCGTCGTTATGCCTATCTTGTGCTAAGGCGAGCCCTGCCGGCCATGCTCGCTCCAAATCATGATGGAAAGTTTTCGAAAAACGACCAATCTTCATCATCGATGAGGCAACGGACGTCCCCGTTCGAGAGTGGCCGCCAACCGATGGTGTCGGTTCGTTTTGGGCTGGTGTTGTGGGCGTGCACAGTTCCCACATAAAAAGTGTGCTTGGGGTGAGCGCGTACATTTGCATTTTGCAGATTCCACACGAATACAGTGTCCGCTCCTTCATTCATGTCGGGAAAACGGTGTCGCTCCGCAAATTGCTTGTAATAACAGAAGGTAGATCCCAGCACCCATGGGCGGCCTCCTGGATAGTTATATTCCCAGGCACGCTGCGCACGCGGCTCGTAGTACATAACGCGAGAAAGGCCGCAAAGTGTATCCCTTGACGTGCCCACCGATTGCTCCTGCAATTCGCGCACCTGATAGGAAATACGCTGATAGGAAATCCAATCATCGTCGTCCCAATGAATGATAATTTCGCCGTGAGCTATCTCGCACGCCATATTGTGCTTCACTCCCATGGAAACTTTCTGGTCGAGGCGAAGATAGCGTATGCGTTCGTCCAGCGGAATCAGATCGGCGATGCTGTCGACACCATCGTCGAGAATAATCAGTTCCCTGTTGGGGTAATCCTGGCGCAGGAAGTGTCGAATCGCTTGCGGCACAAGTCCGCGCCTGTTAGCTGTCGGCATAATGCACGAAGCTAACGGTGCTGGGTGAGTCCACGTTTTCGCAGTCATTGGAAAATCGAACGTGGTCGCATCTTCAATCACAGCCTTCCCGAAAACATTCGCACTTGCGAGATCCGCCGATGCGGAAGCCGTCTTGCGAACGACAACCATACTCTTCACGCGATGGACCAGCTCAAACTGCGGCAGAGCGAGCACCTCGTCGACAAATTTCTTTACGCCGGGATAATAATCAGCATAGTCATGGAACGCGATGTGTCCGCCTGTAACCACCCAGCGCTCAAAGTGGCGGAAATCGCGGGAGACGTTGTCATAGTCGTGAAGACCGTCGATAAAGAGAAATGCAATCGGCTTTTCCCAGTTCACTTCGTAGGAGCGCTTTATGACAGCTTCAACTATCGATGTCAGGGCATGCTCAGCTATGTTCTTGCGAAAAACTCCGAGCGTTGAGCCCAACGACATCACTCCTGACTGTGAACCTGCAGCGCCCACAAGGCCCTCATGGCTATCAATCGCATACACTTTGGTTGGAGCTCCTAGCGACTCTACTACACTCGCCAGCACTACAGTAGAGCGACCACAAAAGCTACCGATTTCTACAACGGCCGACTCATCCGGAAGAGTCGAGACGGCGCGACTGCACGCCGCGATAAGCAGATCGGCTTCTTCTTCAGCAAGCCAGCCCTGGATCTTTTTAATCCGATTCAAAATAGGAATAGACAAAACGATGCCCGTACTTTGTTCGGGTTTCGAGGCAGACATTGCACATCCTCCAATCGACGTAGTCAGATTCGGAGGATGACCAACTCTTTCCCGAATAAGCTTACGCAGCGGGTCGTCATATTTTCGGGGAATAGGGTGAATCCAGAAAACGTCCTCACGATCAAGGGCTGCATCAACTTGCGCACGTGTGTAATCAGCCTTGTATTTCACATAGTCGTAGCTGCAGGGATTGGCGTCGATCTCATAACCGAGCAAAGCCACGAGCGTGGGCAAAATCAATTCTTCAGTTGCCCAGATTCGAGAGCGCGACATGATGGAGGTCAACTCCCTGTCTGTGGCGAAAAGTCTTGTGAGGTTCCGTGCCGCATCGTCGGTAAACACTGTGGACGGCCAGAACGACCAATGGATAAACTTCTGCTCACCTTGCGGGAAACGCCGGAGGTATGGACGCCATAATTCAATTTCTTTGAACGCCGTCTGGGCAGGAGCAATTGAAGTGGTGTGGGGTTGAACTCCTGGCGAGCTTCCAAGCAGGCCGAGCCTTTCACGTCCCTCGATATATCCAGCCAAATATTCGGAGTAGCCGCGTCGCGTTGCCAACTGGTCCGAATCCACTACGGTGAAAGTGTCGAACGGCAATTCACTCAGGGCGAATTGCATGCAATCCAGCGCAAAATCGTGAAGACGCCCCCACTCCATCCGCTTGGGGGAGGGATGCACAATCGCTCCATATGCTTCAAAGTTGAATCCTGAGTTGAGCAAATCGGGCGATCGACCGCCGTTGTAGAGCAGGATGCCAGAAGCCGGATCGAGGAAATGCAGATTGCGAACTAGATCGATGATGCACTCAGAACTTTCATGCACCAGACATGCGAATATGTTGCGAATCCGAGCCACAGTCAGTCCTTCGCTGAACACATACCAGTTGAGAAACTACCGGCGTCGACTCTCTCGGCTCGGGCGGACATGAATTCCGATCCCGCATTAGCCAGGAGAAGCGCTACAGCCTCACCAATCGGTTGGCCGGTCATCAGTTGGTAATACGTGAAGGCCGGCGATGGATTTACCTCGAAGCAAAACCACTCGCCCTGCTGTGTGCGGCGCAAATCAATTCCGGCCAGTGGAAGGTTCATGGCTGCCGCCAGCCTTCTGCATTGCTCTTCAAGATCGTGCGGTAACGAGAACGTTCGAATTTCTGGAGCTTCATTGTCTGAATAGCGATAGTCGTCTGCGTCGCACCGAACTTCGCAGGCAAAGACTTTATCATCGACCACGTGAACGCGATAGTCGATGCCAGAGATGTACTGTTGAAACTGTGTCGGGCATGACGAGAGATCCGCAAAGCGTTCGGCATGCTCCACGCGGAGCCGGGAGACACGGCTACGAATTCCGCTGACCGACTTGTATACGACTTCGCCGTGATGCTTCCAGAAGGCCCTCGCTTCATCCGCGTCGGTAGTAATCAGAGTTTCAGGAACGCTCCAGCCGAGGCGGCGAATGCGCTCCAGTTGGTGGGGCTTGGAGCCGTTTGCCGCCGAAGCGGAGAAGCGGTTCACTACCAGCGCCGATGTGAGTTCCGACCAGGACGCGAGGATGTCGTCGACATGGACGGCATGTTCCCATGCGGCGCTTTCAGGACCCGCAGCAACAATCTGTGGCAAGCCCACCGATTCATAAGGGCGCACATACGCCGCGCTGACATCTTCGAGATGGATGATTTCGCTTCCCATGCGAATGCAGCCCTCAACCGTCTCACCGACGTTGAGTTGAATTTCTGTCTCCAGAACGCGGCGTTGATCTACGAATTTGCTAGGAACATTCAATAGATCGAGTTGATCGCGCACTTCCACGAGAGGAGAATCCGCTTCAAGTCCCCAAAGCAGAACTAGCACGCAGACCTCCCCTGCAAACGGCGCAAAACGGCGGCGGCGATCTCAGGCGAGGTGGGATCGGGCCACAGGTTGGCGCTTACAAATGCACGGTCCGCCTCAGGACCGGAAAAACGCACCGCCAGGAAATCAGTCCCTGCCGCCCTCGCCAGCGTGCGAGCATTCTCGAGAAGCACAGGCGCAGCTTTACCAAAGCATTCATCCCCAGCCACAACCACTTCGCACGAGGGTTGGTCTTCTGGATCGTTTACACTGTCCGAGCTCCTCCTGCGAACTGCAGACACAGCGATCCCCAGCCGGCTGGCAAGGCGGATCCATTCTTCTGTACGCCAACCCGGTCCACTAAGACAGTTGGAAGTAGGACGATTCAGCACAGGACACGTGAGACTGGAAAGCCAGGCGAGGAGAAAAGCGGTCATTTCCGAGGCGACGTATTGGCGGTCCGAGGGCACGATGTGGTTTAGCTCCTGGCCGTGCACACGTTGAATGCGAGTCAACACGCCATCTATCTCTTGATTCCTGATCTTGCGACCGCCGATACATGCTCTCGATTTACCGGACGAAGGAAGATAAAAGCTCCATCCGCTCGCCGAGAGATCGGCAGCCGTGAGCAGGATGGCATCATGAGGCTGCCAGCGATCGGCAAGCCATGCCGCAGTCTCATCCTGTCGTGTAGCAAGAATTACCAGCATGCTTTACCTATTGAACGAGCCTGTCTCCGAGTCTTTCCGCCATAAGTCCTTTCTCCGCACTCAACGGCTTTTCCGATGGCTTCGGACTTGGCATTGGATCGTCAGCTGTCCGCTTTGGCAAAATCGGAGACTTATCCACCGTTACCGTATCCTCGGTTACAACGAGGCTTTGCTTCTCTTTCGTCGGATTGAGCACAGCGTCGCCCACGGGAGGGCGCTCCTCCGTTCGAATGAACGCCGAACCCATTGGAACAGGGGCAGTGTTGAATGTCGCAGAGCTTTTATCCGGTGCTGCAACAATGCTGCCGGCAAGCGTCTTGGGAGACAGCTTAAGCTTAGGCAGGGTCTCTAGCTCATTTATCTTGTTTTCGACCGGTATTGATTTGTCGAAGTGTGTCTTCTCGGGGAGTTCTTTTACTTTTCTCGTTACCACCGTGAACAAAGCTGAAAGTGTTATGCCGGCCTGTGCAGAGATAGTGGCACTTCCAGCAGCAGAGCCTGAGACCGTAAACGTCGCCGTGGTGCCGCCCGGAGGCACGGTGACGTTTGCGCTCGAAACCTGCGCAACGTTTGGATTGTTGCTGGAGAGAGCGACATTCAGGCCCGCCTGCGGCGCCGATCCACTGATGGTTATAGTGCCAGTTGAGGAGCCGCCTACAAACACCGAAGCCGGGCTGAGCACAAGTTGTCCGGTCAGGACAGGTAGCGGCTGAACGACAAGTGTCAGCCCTCCAGTTTGTCCCCCAAACGCAGCGGATATGTTTGTCGAACCAACCGCGGCTCCGGTTGCAGTCACAGTTGCCGAAGTAGCACCGATTTGAACTGGAACTGTCACTGTGAATGTCGGCGGTGAACCGGCGACTTCGCCAGAGATGGTTACGTTGGCGCTGTCAAGAGTCAACGTAATCGAACTGTTGGCCGGAGCCTGTGAACTCAGGGTAATGGTAATCGTGGTTGTATCGCCGATATTGATGGGCCCTGGGGGATTAGCCTGAATGGCCGTAATAAACGATGGTGCGGCCACCACCCAGAACCACATATCGAAGTTGCCGCCGCGCCGCCTGTCGCCACTGGGAAATCGCAGAGAGATATTAGTGTTGCCTCCTTGAGGCGGCTGTCCAAATGCTTCGCCATCCAGAAACAGTGTCGGGTCATCCTGAGACCAGATAAAATCACCCTTCACAATCAAGTGCATAAGTAAGCCGCGTTCATTCAGAGCGGCTGAAAGGAACTGGGTGAGCAAGGCTTGAGCCTGAGAACCCGCCTTCCAGGAAATAACACTGCCGCTCGAGCTAACGCTTCCCCCCAGAACGAGTGGGAAATAACCACCCGACCCTGATGAGTCTCCAGCAAAGACGGGATACTCCATAGTGACAAAGCAGGTAGGTCGGGAAACACTTGCCGGGTCTACATTCGCGTCACATTGCACGTTGATCCCCGCAAATGAATTCACCTGCACATTGCTGTCGTTGAACAGCTGCGACACATTGTTTTGAAAATCCACTGTTGATAATCCAACAATGTGGAAACCCTGATCGATGGGTGGGAAGTTGATGAGCGCAGGAAATGTTGGCAGGCAGCTCGTCACGTTCATGGCCACGGTGCCATCCGGCGCGGGAGGGCTGGTCAAAGGCGGTGGTCCCCAGCTCACCAAAGCAAGCGGCGTGCGTGAGCGGTTGATGCCGGCGGGTGGCGCGTCGAGTAGTGGCTGCACGGAACCATCCGCGGTGCGCGCCACGAACTGCCAGTAGTCACCCGCGCGCAAATCCTGACCTCCAAACTGAATGCGCACACCGTCACCCAAATTCATTCCGGGAGTTCCGGCATCGCTATAGACAGAGGCAGCGTCGCCAAAACCATCCCAGCGCCGCAGGACCATATGTCGATCAGCCGTCGCTCCCGGAGGGCTGCTGATTACGCCCGGAAGCTGGAAGCTGGCGGGAATTGGATCGGTCAGCACGGCCGCAAAAGTATCCGGATCGGGATCCAGCGCCAGCGTTGTGAGATGGCCTCGCGCCGGACCAAGTTCACTGGCATCGTCCGTGATCTCGACCATATCTCCGGCTCGCAGCGCTGTGGCCACATCGCGGCCCAGGCTGGACAGCGTCAAGGTCACTCTGTCTGACTGGACACCCGTGACATTTACGGCAAAGGCCGCGTTGTCGCGTGACCACTTAAAGCTGGCGATACCGCCCGTTACGCTGGCGCCGTTGGCTGTGGTGTAGGCATTCTTGAGGGCCGTCGCCAGAGTCAAGGTGAGTCCATCGGTGGAAATGCCACCGGAGGCAAGGGGTACTCTCTCGGAAGCTCCCGTACTGTCAGATATGGTGACAAAACCGGAGCGCTGGAAAGCACCAGCCTGGATATTGGAAAGGGCGGAAGACAAGGTCAAAGTGGTCGCGCCCGCTGCAACCGACGCGGCCAACGGCTCGCTGAAAGCGCCGCCCAGATTGTTTCCCGTCACGTCGCCGCCATCGTGTACCTGAATACGATACAAATGGTTCTCGCGTCCAGTAAATGTGGCGGCATCGGGTAATTGGCACAGACTCTGTGGTTGGACGTTTGTAGGCTGAAGCGTGGTCAGCGTTCCGCTTCCTGATGAGGGCAGAAACTGAGCGCCTTGAGCACAAGTGATGGCGCCTTCATTCGCTGGAAGGAGCTGGACTTTTATCTGGGCGATATTCTTCAGTCGAGCCGAGGTATCTGGTCCGCCGAGCGCGATTTCACGGATCGAGTCGTCTTCGAGGTAGGTGATCAGCCTCTGCCAGACTTCCAGATAGACGAGCGCCTCTAATGTCGATCCGTCTGTTGGTATCGGGATGCGCGGGGGATCGAGAAGATCAGGCTGGCTCAGATATGATGTGTCCGCGTCGAGCTGACAAAGAATGCCATCCACGTAACAGTGCCCGGCGGAGATCCCAAAGTCGTCAAGAGCGTTGGCATTATTGCTGGCCGATAGCTGGAAGCTGGACCCTGGAGCCGGAACACCGCTTGGCCCGACAACGTCCCGCAGCTCCTGCTGCAGCAGGGCCAGACGCTCCAGCACCTCTTCATTCCAGTCCGAGTCGAGCCATACGCGGCCCTGCTGATGTAGCACGCCTGAGTAATGTTTTTTTGGATCAAACGCGAACCTTGAAAAGTCGCCCTTCATAAATCTTCTCCTAGCTTTCGGCGATAACAACAGCGGACAGGCCTACCGGCATGAACTCTTGCAGCTTGGTTTTCAAATTTCTTAGTCGAATGGTGTTCTGGGTTCCGGCAAACACGCCTATCTCACCCTCGTCCTCACCGCCACTCAGGATCACATCTGGACATGATGCCGTCAGCTGCGCGTAGTCCGGGCGTCCGAATCGCCGTGAATTGAACAAGGGGGCTAGACACCGCGGTCCTGCTCCACACGCTGAAGCCTGTGTCTCATCTGGAATACAGCGGTAGCGTCGCGGTAAAACAGACCCCATTTCAAAGCGAGTAAACCGCATGCAACCGGATTGCTGGTCATTCACAATCGCAATATCGTTGAGCAAACTTTCACTGGCGTTGAGCACATCGCAGAGAATGGCGCCAAATACCGTCACCCGTTCAAGCTGGACATTGCGAGCGGCAGTTGCGAAGACAGGCGGGCTGCCAGATCCTGCTGCACCGCTGATAGCCGAACCACCTTGTTGGTCCACAATTGAATCGGCAACGGTAAGCTGGCCGACTCCCTGCCCCAGCCACAAACCTCCGGTTATGCAACGAGACAAGACATATCCGGCATTGCTATTCAGATCGGCATCGCTTGTCACGATCGAAGCAGTTGTAGCTTCAGCAGGATCGAGAGTGCATGCCGTGAGCTGGAACTGATCGATCGCATCGTTGATGATTAGCGGACCTCCGCTGATCAGCAATCCATTGAGATCGAGAAGAGACATAGGTGAGCTGACGATGAAGCTCGCGCTGCTCGGTATACCCTCAGATTGGTAAGAGGTCAGGCATGGCCGCTGTCCTGTGGCGGCACGAATGGTCAGGTTTTTCGTCGAGACTGGCAGTGTGACACTCGCCGGAGATTCATAGGTCGCGCTGTCGACAATTTCAATTACGTCTCCATCCTGCGCCGCTGCGACAGCATCCGGGATGCTGCCATGTACAGGAGCGCCGACCAGATTATCGGCAACCGCGCTATCCGCGTCCCCTGACCGGGATACGAAACGAGTGGCATCGCCAGGAGCATTTTCTCTTTGGCTGGAATTTAGCGCTCCAACGAAATCGGTGAATGCCTCGACAAAATCGACGCTCAGAGTGTCGCGGTCGAGTCCCAGGCTTTGCGGGGGAGAAGTCACCGCTACCGACGGGTCTTCCGGCGGAAGCGCAAAACGGCCCAGCTCTGGATCGATTCCCAGTTCTCCTACCGTCAGCAATGCATTGCGCTCGCTACGGCATAGGTTAATGGCTACTGGAGAACGCTGCTGCAAGGGCCAACGGCCCGGTATCGCCAGCACCTGTCCTTGTGCGGCGCGAGCGATCACCAGACCGTTCAACGACTGCTGCTGCAACACTGACTGCTGTACAACCGGATCAGCCGGGACAAAGTACGTACTGCCGTCATCGGCGACTAGCAATCTCGCTCCCTGGCTGGTAGCTTGCGATACCTCGGGTAGATACACCAGAAGGCTTTGGCCGCTGCGATTCATCACCACTAGCTCAGAGGGCGGAATGAAATCACCGGAAAGCGGTCGCAGCAAAATACTCAGAAGCCCTTGTTCCGGCGTGCTCCCATCAAGTGAGTTTTTACTGGGCGCAAAACTATAAGCCGGCCAAGGATCCGGCGCCTGCAGGTCCGGATCAACACTTGGCACTTGTCCATTAGTGGCAATGCCTCCAAGTGTCTGGAAAGTGGAAGGGGCGGTATACAGCGCAGCCTCAATCAAAACATCCGCCGGCCCGAATCGTGCGGGGTCTATCACCACCATTGCGCCAGGCTTGCGGTTGAGCCTCGTGAATACCAGCGCCGGCGCCGTGCTCGGATCGGACGATCGAGCAGGATAAACTTGCCCTTCGGAGGAGCGGCCCAGCGATTCAGTCGTGAAGCTGGCCGACGTATAAGTACTGCCATCATCGGCAACAAAGTAAGTAAGCACACCGCCGGGTGAGATAAGCGACGGAGGTAAGTAAACATACAAGCCATCTGTAGAATGCACCGCGCCAGTGCCCGCAGCGCGGACAGCGATCACAGCCCCGGGGAAACGGCCCGCAGTCGATACTGGCAGCACAGGTCCGGGCCATCCAGTACCGTTTCGGCCAGTCTGCACTGTGAGAACGAGTTGCCCAGCTCCCGAGCCCGTGGCTCCCGCCACGAAGGCTGGATTACTGCCGGAGGCCGCAAACAGTGTGCTTAGAAAGCCGAGATTTGTGGAAGTGTCTCCGCTTTGCCAAACCGCTGTAATCAGGAAGTGCGTGCTGCCGAGTTGGAAAGACCGAGCTTCGGGCAGATACATCTCCACCAGAGAAATACCGGATGCATTGCCGAAACTAAAGGCGGTCGTGCTGGAAGTTTCGCGCACAACAGGCTCGGCTTCAGTTGCTAACAGAATTCCGAACTGACGTACCGCAATGTCTGCCTCCTCACCAAAACTGGCCCAGGGGTCAGCAGCGAACGCTGCCCGTGAAATAGCGGCAGAACTGTCCATATCGAACAAAGGGACGTTTCGAAAGAGTGGATGGAAGGTGAAGCAGGATGTTCCCGCCGGAGTTGTCCCACCTGGTGGCACAGCAGCAGGTGTCGCTCCCCGTGCCGGAAAAGTTTGCAGACGGCGAACGAATAACCCGAGGTTATTGATCTGATAACGTCCCGGAGTTCCCCACGCAGCAATGCCAATGCCAAGAGAATTGCCAGTCACCCGCGAACTGTCCAGTGGCCGCGAAGGCTTGAAGTCCGCGGCATGGGCAAAAGGATCGTTCGCATGTCCGAGTAGCTTTAATTGCGACGGATCGCGCAGATCGGGAGTCAGCGGTCTTTCCATGCGCACATGGTTGACATTTTGTGACCATCCGAGCGATAGGAAGAATTCCGCCAGGTCCGCGGGCCATCCACTAATGGCATCGGACAAGGCCTGAAGCATCTGTGGAGTGCCTTTACTGCGCCTCCAGATAACGGTGTTCCAGACATCCAATCGATTACTCTGGCCTACCGGCTGCTGCAACAGGTTCGCGCCAACCAAAGCCCCTAGATAAGGCACCACCCAGTCGTCACAGGTCTCTATGAAAAAGTTGTCCCAAAGTGTGTCGAGGTCCTGGCGAACGTTGGCCATCTGCGCTCCCACGACACGCATGAGCGCCAGAAGCGGTTGGCCGCGCTCGGCATCGTAGACGCGATAGTGCCCAGGTATGCGAGAGTACAGCCTTTGGGCAAAATCTTCAGCTTGGTTGCTGCTCATGAGTCGATGAACCCTCCGCTGCCTGTTACGTTCAACTGACCCTGACCCGCTCCAGGAGAGCCGATCACGGCGATCTCCGTTGGGCCGACAGATATATCATGTGGCGCGGTGCCCGGCGGTTCCGCAGCTCCTGGTCCTACCCTTCGCAGGCTGGTAATCGTCGCGTTCGCGATGCCGGGAATATTCTGCACAGTCGCATAGACCGCGCTGAGAAAGATTGGCTGGCCGAACTGTAAATTCTGGAATGCAAAGTATCCCAACGTGCCATCTGGATTTTCCCCCGGATTGAGCGCGGCCTGTACCCGGCTGAGAGTCGCGTTCTGTGGAAAGTGGCTGTCAATGTCGATCTCCACGATTAACTCGATATAAACCGGGCTGAAATCCTGAAAACGCAGTGCTACATTGGGGTCGCGATGGTTGTCCAGGAAGCTGCGCAGATTCGAAGCAAGCAGTGTTCCCTTGATTGGCGTTTCGTCGATTGTGGCCACAGTCAACTGGACATAGGGATGAGCAATAGCCTGGGCTGTGACCGGATCGCTCACGACCCAGGTTGCCGTCGCTTTGGCAATACCCGGGAAGTTCAACGCTAGCGCCGCGTAGTCCGGTGCGCTTACTGCGCGGCCGAAGGTACGCAGGCTGGCTGGGGCCGCTGTGCGAATCTGAAGAGGTGAATCTGCATCACTGCCTCCACTAGACGGCACGGGGTTCGTCACTTTTTTCAGGTTGGGAATGCTGTCGACCAACTGCTGAATAGAGCCAGCCGTAATATTGCCTGCGCTTCCAAGTCCTTTGCGATAACGCGCATGGATATTGTTGGTGCCGCTAGGGGGGCGCGCTCCATTGAAACCGTCTCCGAATTCCACTGTGGTCTGCGCGTTGTCATCGAGCGTCGTAGTAAAGTCCTGGGCGTTGGCGGCACTCTGAACCAGGTTCGGCTGCTCGTTCCAGGCAGCCCCATTCACAATCACCGTTAGCGTGCTCTTTACTGCAGCGAGCCCCTCCGGATCGCTTGAAGGTAAATATGTGAGCGGCGTTTTCTTGAGTGGGTACACTTGAAAAGCGCTGCCATCGCTGCTGCCAAGCACTTCATCTTTTACGGTCTCACCCTGGGTAACCACTTCGATGTTTCCAAACACTGAACAGCTCGCGCGAACATAACTATTTTCGAGCGGACTCTTCAGCTTTACCCGTGTGACATTGTTAACGGTGTCAGGCACCGGCGGGCCATCCAGGATGCAGGATTCTGCGGCCTGCACACTTATGCTCGGGCCAGCATTAGGATCAAAAGCATTTCCCTGAATAACAATGGTCTGCCCAGACTGGAGTTGGGTTTGTACTCCTTGCAGCATCAGTTGATCCCCTGAAAGAGAAACTGGCAGAGGAAGATCGATTTGCAAAGGCAACAATTCGCTGCCGGTCAGTACGACCGTATCGCGGATGGGAAAGATTGTCGTACCCGTGTTTTCCACGAAGGTGAGCCGAGTAACCTTGGTACTCAGCGTGTAGGCCACCTTCGTCTCTTGCCTCGCGTCGATGACGTGCACGACCTGGAAGACCCCCCCAGTCAGCAAAATCGCCCATCCTGGGTTCTGTGTCGTGTAATTCAATTGTTTGTAAACCGCATCAAGAGACAAGACCGTACTAAGGTCGCCTGGAATGGGAACGTAGTACCAGGGATTTGCGGTAATTGGAACGAAGAAATCGCCTTCGTTCACCTGGACCACTCGGTTGCTCAGGGCAGTGCTCTCGACTACCGGCGCGAAGCCTTCGACGGTTAGTTCTAACCTGATCGTAGGTACATCCCAATCGTTCTGATAAGGCGCACCTGAGGTTTTACCGTCCGAGTTGTTCAGTGTCGGTGAGAGTGTGTCCCAGGCGGGAGCATTGGCACCGAAAGGGGCAGCCGTCACGCGCAGCGCGTAAACGGATACTTGCTTACTGGCCTGCGCGTAAGGGCCGTTGCCGATCTCCTGCAGCCAGGTAAGCGTAGTCGTACTAGCGACCTTGTCCACGATCAAGCTGGCTATCTGCACGACATGTGAGGCTTCACTGGTCGTCCCCTGGTTCTCTACCGCTAAAACGTAATCATCAACCCCAAGCTGGTTGTTGACACCTTGCAATACGATCGTGTTCGGCGGAAATGCAACATCCGGCGAAAGCGGAGATAGTGCAATAGAACTGTTATCTCCCGAAACTGTGACCGCTGCAGATGTCTCAAATACCACCGCTGGCTGGCTAGGAGTTGGCTTGCTGCCCACACGGAAGCCGGCTGGGACAGTCAGCGACGTGCCCTTTGCCGCGGTAAAGGCTATCAACCCGCTCGCACCGGCTCCGGGACCGGGACGGTAGTCGATCAGATTCACCAACCGCAGCAGCGAATCCCTTAAGGATGCCGTGCCCAGATAGGCTTCGTTTGCAATCCGCTCCTGATAGAAGGTAAGGACGTCTGCGAGATAAGCCCAGAGCTCGACAAACATTGTCTGGTAGTCATTTGCCGTCCCTGCCTGCCAGCCGGCAAAGGGATTCGGCGGGGAAAGCGTAATTATGTCGCCAGTCGAATATGCGGCTGCGTCCGGCCCCCTGACCACCGTCCAGTTTGGAGTACCCGCGCCATCGATCACCTGGAGATATTCGTTTCCTATCTTGATCTGAAAGTTCGAAGCCGTGGGAAATCCGCTGTAATCGAGCACCGTGATGGCGGTATCAGCCGAGCCTATCGGATTTATTAACGTTGTGACTGACGTGGCCATCAGGTCCGGAAGCGCGATGGAATCAAGCATCGCTTGCCGGAAACTGGTGAACGTGCCGATGCGGTAACGAATCGCCGACAGGCCTGGAGGGTTTGATATCTGCAGCGGTACATCAGGAAGAGCCACACCCTGTGAGCAGCAGGCGATTGGAGAAGTATTCGTCATGCTTGCGCTCCGCTCGAAGTCACCGCCAGGGTTCCGTTTTCAGGGAAATTGCGGTCGTTATCCAGTCGAATGACCTCATCTACGCCGACTGACAAAAAGCCTTGCGCAAGATTGAGACTGGTTTCCTGCGCAGGCTGCGCCGCGTGGGAACGCGCCAGCCGCGCAATCGTGACCGACCGCACGCCAGGTACGGCCATTGCCGCCGCGTAGATCCTGCTCGCATATAGGTTGTCGCCAAACGTGAAGTTATCGGGATGGAAAAATCCGTTTGAGCCATCGGGCAGCGTGCTGCTGCTGAAAACCTGTAACAGCGCCTGCAGAACATCACTCTGCTGCGATCCCGTCGCCACTGAAACCTGCAGGGCAAGATCTACAGGAACATAGATAGGCCCGGAGATTTGAATGTCATAACCGGAAAGGCGCTTGGTGTTCAGATAATCCGATAACTGCTGTTCCAGCTCGGAAGTCAGACCTTCAGTCCCAAGCGGATCGACTGTCAGAGTCACCGTGAGCCAGCTGCCTGTCCAGAGAAAGCTCGCATTGGCTCGTTGAATTGCGGCCTTTCCGGAAGAATCGACAAAAGACGCAGCCGCCGCTTGATAGTCGGCAGCGCTCACAGCCACGACCGGCTGATGGAAGCTCGCGGGCGCCACACGGCGCGCATGATCCCGCGATTCCCAATCGCGGCCGCCGGTCGCAGGCAGTGGATTTGTAACCGAGCTGAGCCATGGTGCTGCTCCGGTAGGCCGCGCAAGCACGAGCGAATCGGCTCCCACATTTCCAATGCTGCCGCCACCTACTCGATAGCTTGCGAGCACGGTTGAAGTTTCCGGGGGCTGTAGTCCAAACACTCCGTTACCAAAGACGACGGTCGCATCACCCAGATCATCCATCTCGACGCGAAACACGGTATCGTTAGCGCCGCTGTCGAGCAGGCTGGTCTTCTCCTGCCAGGGGTTTCCATCCACGGTAAGCTGCAGAGTACTGACGCTGAGCGTGGGGCGCGCTGTAAAACTGCCGTTTGAGGGTTGCAATGAAGTTGCAGTTCCCGCCGGCTGACCGAGCGCGAGCGTGCTTACATCAAGATGTGCCAAAGGCGCCTGTTGCAGCGTGAGCCGCTGCCGCGGAGCTCGCGCTCCGGCCGGACGCTTGGCAATTGCCGCATCAGCGGAAGCTTTGTCCTGATCGGAAAGAAGGCGCAGAGTCTCGAATACCGTCTCACCCTGCGTTGCCGGAACAACATTACCGCGCACTGTCGAACTGCTGACGCAGTAATCATGAGTGAGCGGTGTGTTTGGTCCCCAGCTCACCAGGGTCACGACTACAGACAGGGGCGGCGAACTGATCAGAGAAGAAGCGACCTGAACAGTCTGCGGATCTGCCGTCAATCGCACCACATCGCGCTGATCGCTGCCTCCATCGAAGATCAGATAATCACCGATTTTGAGTTGGTCGAAGTTACCGGCCAGCGCCGCGCTCAATTGTGTTTTTGGGAGACAGCAGTTGGCATTGCCCCAGTCATAGAGCGACATCTGGTTGCTCGCGGGATCAAGCTGCGCATCAGCCAGAGTTTCAAAAACAATGATCGGATCGTCGCTGGCGCTGGGATTGTTGCTTACTTTAAATCCCGCAAGCAGGGCCTGCGCACTATTCACCTGGAACTGGAGCCAGGTGCAGGCGGAAGCGCCATCGTCCATCTGATAGCCGATCAGGGCGAGGTGCCCGGCAACCGACCTGCGCTGCGTTGCAGTGTCGAGAAAAGCTTCGTTCGCAACCCGGTCCTGCATGTAACTGAGATTGTCGGCGGTCGAAGAGAATAGCTCTACCAGCATCATGCCCAGATCGGCTTCGTTTTGTTCCGTCCACGCCGGCAGACGAGTAGGAATGAAGTCCAGCAAGGCCTGGCGGAAGCCCGCGTAATCCTTCGTCAGATAATCAATGGCCACAGCCATCTCAGGTTGCGGAGCAGGTTGCACGGTCGGTGTGCTGCAATCGAACGGATCGTCACAGGCGAGACGGAAGCGCAGCTTAGCACTACTGAAGAATGGATCGATGTCAGGACCGTTGACGGTGAGAGTGTAAATAGAGAGGTCTCCCAGGCTGTTCAGCGTTAGCACTACGCTCTGATTGTCAGGACCGGGAGGGCTGGATGGCCCTGGCAGAGCAGCCGCAAGAATTCTTGGGAAGAGTCTCTGTCCGCCCGTAAGTGTATAGCTCAGGGAACTTGTCAGATATACCTGCTGCGAAGGCGTAATCGGCGTCAGAAAGGTCACGATCAGCCTGGCGTTGGCATCGTCTACAGCTACGCGCGCAACCCCCTGCGCTCCCTCGGCAAGCACCGGGGTGGGGCATTGAATCGTTGTCACCAAGCTATTCTGGGCCATGGTCACACTTGTACCTGAAGGCTCTGTCTCTGCTGCGTTGCCTTTAACGTATATGTAATCTCGATTGTTACGAGTTCTTCTTCTCCTGCCAGGCTTGAAACACTGATCTGGTTCACATCAATGCGATCGCCAAGCCAGCGTTGCAAATTGTTGCTGATAAGAAACTGCGCGCTGGCGCGCATCATGTCGCTGTTTGGAGCGAACACAAGCTGTTGAACACCGACGCCAAACTCGGGCAGATTCAGGCGCTCGCCGGGAACAGTGAAGAGTACCTGCAAAATTAAATCCCGCAAATGATCATCTGCGCTGGTAAGTTTAGGCACCCCTGTGCTGTTTACGCTGTACGGATAGTCAAGAAAGCGCGGCGCAAGTGAATCGGATTGAATCTGATCTGCCATTTCCCTCCCTCCGGCTCTTTAGTTCGACTTACTCGAAGATTTTTTCCGACGTCCTCTTACTTCCGATATGAACTCATCCCGTATTTACCTTCGTAGACAACAGACTCGGTGTCGGCGGCGGCATAGGCGGCATAGGCGGCATAGGCGTCACTGGGCCCAAAGCCGTTGTTTCGCCCGGATGCATATGTTGCTGATACACCTGAACCATCTGCTGCAGGTACTGCAGCAGCTCATCGCCAAACACAACGGGATGAGTCGAGTCCGCCACCAGTTCGATTTGCGGCGCGTCGATGACTACCTTGGTCGCATTGCCTGCCGCCACTTTCACAGTGCTCGAATCCATAGTTACGGTATTGCCGTTGCTGTCCGTAATCTCGAGCGTGCCGGCATCATCATCAAGCACCAACTTGTGGCCGGCCTTGGTCTTCAAGACTTTCTTTCCCGGCTTCGCAGACTCAGGAATAGCGCCGTCTGTGAACCATGTTCCGGTCCATATCGGATAGCTCAGGTCGCCTCCCTCAAACTCGATCCATACGCCCGCCCCCACATCCGGTACAGCGAATAGTCCCTGCTCGCTCGCTCCGCCATAAATGAACGCAGGCAAGGCCCAGCCCGTTTCTTCTACGCCTAACACTCTGGGCACAGTGGCCTTGATCCGTCCCCAGTCGCTGGGATCGTTGTTGTCGGTCACCTGACCACGGTACTTTCCGTAGTAGTGTCCTTCCACTCGTTGAATCAGCCGTGCCAGCACTTCGTCTGTGTGAGAGTGACTCATAATTGCTATATCCCAGGTATGGAAAGGCCGGAGCCGCTGCCGCCAAACTGTTCACTGCCGTCCAGATCGAGCGCGTTCCGGCGTGCCTCGAACCGCTGAATGTAATCGCCCTCGTGGTTCATTTCATGTACTACCCGCGTCACGTAATACTTGCCGCTGTACGTTGTGCCCGCGCCCTTCACCAACACCAGCCGATGCGGCCGCAAGACTGACTGATACGCGTCGCTGTTAATTTCCCCACTGGCCGAGATCATCCAGCCAGCCTCGTCTCGCACGGCCTGAACGACGGTCTGCATCTCCGTTGCATCGCTCGTCGGTGGTCCCAGCACCAGCATTTGCGCCATCGCATCTTTCGGTGTGACCAGGCTGCCCAGCGGGCCTCCGATCAGGGTAGTCGCGTCTTTGTCACCCAGCTTGGTCAGTTGCGTATCGCTTACTTGCGCCACATTCGGACTGTTGGCGCTCACGTCCATCTGCGCCGCTTTCGCGTTCAGCGGCCTTTGACCGCTCAGGTGTGCCGAGAACCTCTTTAAATTGCTCTGGTCTCCGAACTGGATAGCCAGGTCCGGTTGCGGCGTGTCACTGAGCTGCGGCGCACGAAAATAGGCGTTGATTGTTCCTGTGTCGTCAGTTTCGAAATAAAACTCCATGCCATTTTTCTGCGCCAGGTCGCGTACAAATTGAATGTCGGTGGCACGCTGCACAATGGTCGTGTCATCTTCTTGATGCACGGTCGCCGTGGTATCAGCCTGAACCGTTACACCATAGCCGGCGACGATCTGCTGCACGATATCGCTGTCTGCCATGTTGGGCCAGGTGGCAATCTTTTCTTCGAGACTCATCAACACGCTCGTATCCATGCCGCTTACGTAGATAAAGGCGTTGTCGGGTTCGCTGCCCAATTCGACATCCACATTCGTGATAAAACCATCGAACACAGTCTTAAGTCCGTCGTTGCTGTCGCCGCCACCCAGCAGGCTTCCCACTGCCGCCGCCAGGCCTCCGCCATCCGTAAAACCCGTCTTGACTGTGACAGTATTAAAGAGAGCGAGCCGGTCGTCATCGAGATACGTCCACGTCCCGTCGTCCTGAAGTCGAAGTCCGATCTGCAGGTGAAAGGTGCTCGCCGTTGCTGTGCTTTCTTCGACGGTCAGCAAGACAACGTCTCCATAAAAGTCCTCATCAACGGCGGTCCCCGAAAACTCGATTTGGTATGCTTTGTTGGCCATCTTTCCCGATTAAGCCGCACCGCAACATGTGCCTGTGTGTTTGCATCTTTATTTCACGGCCCCGTTCCTGCACCGCATCATTTGTAAAGCGGCTGTATTCAATCAGCCACACCTTCAACTGCGATTTGGTGGAATCGGTAACTGCCGTCCAGGATCGAGCAGATCTTCCGGATCCATCTCAGTGTTAGCATCCGCGATCAGCCAGAATTTCTCCGGGTTGCGATAAAACTTATAGGCGATCAGATCCAGCCGTTCGTCGGCGGTGTACGTGTGAAGATAGCCAGCCGGCGTCGGAGGGATAAAGCGTGTTCTCAGTGCAGTGACTGATTGTCCGTCCGCATCCGTCGTCTGATACGTGGCCACATTCGCATAGCGGCTGCCCTTAAAAATCATCTGTCCTCTTTCCGATCGCCGATTCTCTACAACGAGAACGAGAGCGACGAGCTGACTCCAAATTGCACGGCATAAGCTAAATTGAGCGTTGCCATCACCTGCTTCACGCCGAATGAATAGTTGTAAGCAGCATTCCCCAATTTGTCCCCGGCGAGTTGGTTCGGCTGCAGCACATCCAGATTCACTGAAACATCGGCGCGCACAGGATTGAGCAGCGTATCGTATTCGGTTTCGGTAACGTTCAAACTTGTAATCGCCACCGGCAGGATGCGGAACGGTCCCCAGAAAAACAGCACAGTAGGAAGGCTCGAAGGCGGCGATTGATGCGATCCGGAGCTGCCGCTTAGGGAAAGCAGATTCAGGGAAAGCGGACCCTGAGGGACCATGAGCATCTCGAGTGCCGAGATCGTTGGAAGGATGCCGCTGGTAGCGGCGATCGGATTTCCCTGCGCCAGCAAGTCAGTGGCGTCGATACGCAGAGTAAAATTCATGCTTTCCGTTGGCGGGCACGGCTGCTGTTTCGCACTTGTGGCTCCGGAGTTAGTGCACGGTTGAGGGCGTCGCGGAATTGCCGGAGTGCGCGACACCTGCGTTGGATTGAACTGGAAGACCACAATATTCGGCAGGGCTCCCAGAAGGCCCGCTCCGAAATTGAGAAAAGCGCCTTTCAGTGTCGCCATGTTGCCCTCCTCGTAATTGATCGTTGCATCTGTCTTTCTAAATCCGTCACATCAACTTCAACGTCAATGCTTGCAACCAGGAGCGTGCGATATCGTGAGCAGCATGCTCATCGGTCATTTTGCGCAGGTCCACACTCATCGGTGCAGCGGTCACGCTACCCAGCCTTCTGGAGCCGGACACGCCAGGATTCTCCTCGCAGTACACTTCCGCTCGCTCGGCAAATATGGCAGCGGCCCGCGCCACGATAGGTCGAATACGATGCTCATGCCCCTCCGCGTTTGTAATGCTCAGCGTCAGCGAGTCGATATTGAGGTTCAACATCCCTAGCTCCATTAACTCTGCGAAAAGTTAATTCCACTCCGCGATCTCTTTCTCCGGCGTTGGTTTTTCCATTTTGACGAATTCATGGCGCGCAGCCTGAGCCACGTGCATCATGCGCACCGGCGTTCCTTCTTCCGCCGCACGGAATGCGGCATTCATTGCGATGTTGCGAATGTTGCCTCCGGGAATCACCAGACGAGCCAGCATACTGGCGTTCAATGATTCAGTCGGGGTTTTCCCGGGAAACACCTTCTGCCATATCTCTTCGCGTTGAGCAAACTCCGGAAATGGAAAGTTCGTTACAAAACGAATACGTCGCAGAAACGCTGGATCCAGAGCACTCCGCATATTGGTGGCCAGCACCGCCAGGCCGCGATAAGACTCCATGCGCTGCAACAGATAATTAATCTCGATGTTGGCGTAGCGATCGTGACTGTCTTTTACTTCGCTACGCTTTCCGAAGAGCGCGTCAGCTTCATCGAAAAACAGAATTGCTCCGCCATCTTCGGCCGCATCGAAAACACGGCGCAGGTTTTTTTCCGTCTCGCCGATGTATTTGCTGATCACGCTTGAGAGGTCGATCCGGAAAAGATCGAGATGCAGCGCGTTGGCCAGCACTTCCGCAGCCATGGTTTTGCCCGTGCCGCTGCTGCCTGCGAACAATGCGCTGATTCCGAGTCCCCTGCGACACGTTCCGCCGAAGCCCCAACTCTCGTAAACCTTTGACCGCTGCCTCACGTGAGAGGAAATCTCTCGCAGCATCGCCTTTTCGCCTGCCGGCAGAACCAGGTCATCCCACTGGGCAACCGGCTCAATTCGCTCAGCCAGGTTCTCCAAGCGTGCCCGCGCCTGCGATCGGCCGGCATCCCAAAGCGCCTGGACCAGGGCGTCACCCTCGGTTCCGGATTCAAGGGCCTCCTCCACCGATGCGCGTATACCGGCGAAATTCAGATTGAACTGTGCCACCAGATGAGGTGCGTGACCGTTGATATTTACATTCGCAGCGTTCAACAAATCTTCCCACGCGCTCTGTTGTTCTTTGGCAGTAGGCTTGCCTATGTCCAGAGATTTCATGGCACGGCCCAGTTGCCGCCAGCGGTCTCTGGAACTCAAAATTACCGGTCCCTGAACTCGATCTATGAAACGAGAAACCTGGGCCACAGCCTTGGCGTCATTTACGTCGATCCCATCGGTATCGACGTATACCGCACTCGAGGTCAATACAGACTCGCGCTCCCACAACCGAATCAAGCCCTCGATCTCTTGAGCATTTGCGGGGATTTGGTCCGCCGCCAGTGCGTAAAGCCCGAAGCCCGCCTCCGTGCAACCCGTGGCTGCAACAGATCGCTTGGTAATCTCATCCAGACCGCACAAGTGGATGACAGGCAACTGACGATGAGGTCGATTCCATACGGCTGCAATGAGTTGTGCCTGTGCTGCATGCGATGGTGCGACGTCTTCCGTTGCCTGCACTGGACGCAACAATCCCACAAGCCGCTCGTCCAGATACTGAAGGCCGGTCAGGAAATGGAGCACCCTTTCATCAATCGCCAACGGGCTGACCGTCAGTGGAACACCCGCCTGATTGGAAATTTCGATGAGTCGCCAGCGGCGGAGCGGAGATGCCGGGTTCAGCGCGCTCCAGTGCGGAGCAGGCAATGCATCTAATGCCAGACTGAAGGTCGGATACCGTCGAGTCGATATACCCTGAGCCGACGCGCAGAGTCCTGCTAATGAAGAATCGAGTTCCATGCCTGCGCAGAGAAGTAGTATGGCGCGCTCGAAGACCGACAGGCCAAAACTTCTCGTCAATATTTCCAGCGCCGGCAATGGTTCGGTGTTATTCGGTTCAATTGTGGGAGATAAAACAGATTCCAAATCGATTGGCTGCCTATTATCCTGCGAATGGCCAGCATGGCGCTCCAGGCAATCGCGCACTTCCCCCCTCGCTGTAGCCAGGTAGCGCTGATTGTATTCGACCCAGTTGAATCCATTCGTTGTCATGTCAGGACACTCCCAGGGCAACATCATGCGATCGGCTTCCATCCACCACTACGGCAACAGTGTGTTGTCCAGAATCGAGCAGCTTACCTAACGTGAATACCAACTGCGCGGCGTTGGCGTTTGTATTCGCCTGATATCCGATGCCGTCGATAACCACGCGAATGTCCGTACCATTGAGCCGGGCGCCATTCAAGGTGAGCTGATGCACCTGGTTGCCGGAGACAGTTGTCACCGCTAATCCGATTGGGCTTGTCAGCAACGGAATCACTTCTAGAGTGCGCGCATTCGAGACGCTATTGTCAGGGCCGGCCAGCACGATTCGCACCTGATAGAGGCCATTCTGCAGACTAGAAGGAATCGTGATGGTCGCCTTTGTATCTGTGACGCCACCAACAAATGCTGTAACGTTCGTGGTTCCTGTGGCGCCGTCGAAGCGAACGCCCTGAGCCGAGGTGGTAAAACCAACGCCATTGAGGACCAGCGTAGGCGATGGTGGTCCGGGCTGCGCGTCAAGTGTGCTGCGGATCGGGGTTAGAAAAGACAGCCACGGCGATACGATCAATGTCAGCGCCGCACCAGCCTTGCCGCTGATGGCTACCTCTACGTCTTCATTCGGACCCGCATCGAGGCTGTCGGGAAGCGTAATGGCAAGAGAGGTGTCTGTCGGAGCGGGAACAGTGTTGATGGAGACCGCCTGACCACCGACCAGCACCGCAGGTATCTGTCTGGGCGAGCTTAGACTTGACCCGTTGATGGTCAATGGGTTCGCCACTATGGCGTTGCCCACCACATGCGCCAAAGCACCCGTAGCCGGCGAGATCGATTCCAGACGCGGTGCTTCCCATAGAAAGACGTTCACTCCAGTGGAAAGCACAATGCTTCCATTTACTGGAGGAGGAAGGGTCGGTGTCAGTTCAACCAGCGATACTTCATACGCCACCGACAACCGATACGGCTGGTTAATCGTGGCCCATATCTTCGAAAGCTCTTCCAGACTGGTGATCGCCAGCCTGATCTTGACCTGCTCGAAGCTGTTCAGGATTGCTGGTGGCAAGACAGTGTCCGCATCAAAGCCCTTGATATGAACATCTTTCAGCTCAGGATATTGATGGAAGGCCAACATCGCGGCGCCCAGCATCGTATGAGCGTCATCGCCGATCGTTGCCGAGGGATCAGGTGCTGGAGCAAACGGCGTAAGTAAATAGGAGAGTTCCAATCCCAGCGTGGGTGAGTTCGAAGGCGGCGTTTTTTTGTCGCCCGGCCAAGGTTGGTTCTTGGTGAATGGGCTCTCCATGATGCGGTAGAGATAGAGATTCACTCCCAGCCCCGACGGCATCGGTTCTCCGGGAGGCAACAGACTCACCTGCGCAGTCGAACTCACGGCACTCAATTGACTCAAGAGCAGCATCTGCAGCCCGCGTGTCACGTCTTTGATTGCCGTAGTGCTGCTCATAATGACCTGCGCTCGGAAATTGTTCTAAGGCCTGAAGAAAAATCTGCTCAGATAACGCGTGTCCAGGAAACTTGAATGACTCTGCGGTTTTGCTGATGGCGGACTCGCGAGCGGTTGTGCAGGCTGATTGTTCACCTGAACATCAATCCGCCCGATTGAAATCTGGCTCCGGCGACGTTTATCGGTTGTGTTGGAAACCAGTGGTTGCGCCATTTGCCGGGGAACTGTCGGCCGAACCTCAAAAAGGCTCGTCTCGCTAATTTGCCTGTCTGCTACCGGTCGCTGCCCCTCGACTCTCAACGGCATTGCTGCTTGCATAGCCTGAGCAGGAACTGCTTCCGCTTTTACCGGGATCATCCCTTCCAGCGTTGCATTTTGAGTAGCAGAGCCTCTGGCAGGCAGATCCGGTGTTCTTGTTATCACGGGCGCCGGGTTCGCGACGGCCGGCTTGCGCTCCAATAGATTCGTTGCCTCTTGAGAAACTTGTGGTGTCTCTATGCTAGGCGGCATCAAAACCTCGTTAGACGTTTGCAAAGGTGGCTCGCCGCCAGTTCGTATGATCTCCAGCAGCCGCTCGTTTCCTCCCTCCGAACGTCGAAGTCCTTTGGGAGCCCGGACACGCACCCCGGACGTGGATGGATAAGGCGCAAGAGGCGGCATGGCCGCGGCAGTGGGTAACGCAGTCTCGGTGCGAGTCCTTCCAATGCGATCTGTCGCGAGGTTGCGAATCGGTTCACGCGGTAGCGCCTCACGTGGCATTACGGTCGACGACACGGCGTCGTGTTCTCTCATTCCCAATGTGTACTCCGCCATTTGAGTGGGTTCGTTCCTCACACGCTGAGCTGGCAACACCGAATCAGCAAGGTCGCTCGCCGTTTGTAGATCTGCTTCTCCCATCTGCCCGTGCACCGGCGGACTTATCGGCGGTACGAGAGCGCGGGGCATCGCAGGCGGCCTTGTGGATGAAGTCGCGCGCGCGCCGGATATGAGAATTCGCTGTAAATAATTTGGCATTTTGAATCGGTTCAGTCCTGCCTCAATGACTCGTTGAGGAGCGCGAGATAGGCGCGTCTGCGACGGCGATCCAGCTTCAAAATCTCGGTTTCACTCCAGTGGTAATAAAAAGCTAAAGCGTGAACTTCACGCATCAATGCGTCTCCTTTAAATGCCATCTCTTCGAAAAAGAAGGTCGTCGTGTCAAATGGCAGCAGAAAAAATTCAGAACACTCCGGACAGGTTAATTCCAGCTCCAGATCAATATGCGGCGCACGTTGCTCCATCTCCGCGATCACTATGCTCTGTTCCTCAGCCGATAGTGGTTTACCGCCATCGTCAAGGACACACCGGTTCAACAACTCCTCCACAGCATCCTCGGACCTGGTTTCCAGTGCCGCCTCCTGATCTCCTCCCGCAGGCAGCCGGAAGCGAACAGAGCGTCCAGAAAGTTCTACCGTGTAAGAAGAGACATTTTGTGGACGGTACTCGATAGGCACATCATCTAGCTGGAAGTCCACATCCATCTTCTGATTGCAGATCGGACAAGGAGCGACTGCCTGTACGTGATCGCCCAGCGTAAGTCGCCGCAATTGCAGGATAAGAAAATTACGGTCCCCGACCAGCAGCTGTTGGACAAGGTCATTGTTAGCCGGACGATCTCCCAGCGAGACCAAGCATGCATTCAGCAGCCAGTTCGCGCGCTTAGCACTGGGAGTGCTCTGATGTTGGGCGAGCCACTCTTCCTCACGCCCCGAAAGCGGGCGTAGACATGCCTTGTTCAATACCGAGTTCTGTTGCAGCATTAACCCACCCGGTAGAAAGAAAATATTCTCTGTAAGATACTCGGTGTTCATGGCTTAATCAGCCGATACGCGCCGGCCCTTGGCTTTCTGTCACCGATGTATCGCGTTCAAACCATTCGAAGGCCAGTTTGAGGGTTGTGATGGCCACCGCATTTGCACCAGCATCGAGATCGGGTAACGCTTGATACTCTGTGACCCAGCAGCGGTACAGGTTATACGAGAGCGCTTTCTGACCTGCCTCATTGAAAACATCGATGGTGATGTTCTTCCGAAACTCGCCCAGGTTGGTAATGCTGTGGCTGGCAAAATCGTTGACCAGGTTGGCCCAGTCCTCGAATGCGGTGTCATAGGTTATGCCGGCTTCCAGCGTTACGTCCGCAAAGCTACTCTTGCCCGGCAGTTTGCGAGGAACGATGTTCTCACCGGCTTCGCGGAATTCAACCATCTCCGTGGTCCGCTTCAGAGCACCCATCTTGCTCAAACCGGCCACATACTGGTTATCCCATTTCACCTTAAAGCGATATGTGCGTAAGGGATCAAATCGATTCGTCTGTGCAGTCATTCGTGCCATCGATGCCATTCCTCCTTTTCGCCATTCAGCATCCGCTTATGAAGCGGGTTGGTTGACTTTTTGGCTGAGTTTGAGCACTACAAATTCGGCCGGTTTGAGCGGCGCGAAACCGACCAGGATATTGACGACGCCGTTGTCGATGTCCTGCTGCGTGGTCGTGCTGCTATCGCACAGAACAAAGAAAGCATCATCCGGCGTGCTGCCCTGGAAGGCGCCGGCGCGAAACTGCGTTAGCATGAAGGCTCGAATGTTGAGCCTGAGGCTTGACCACAATGGCTCGTCATTGGGCTCAAAGACGGCCCACTGTATGCCGTTGTAGATACTTACACGCAGAAAGATCGCTATGCGTCGCACAGGAATGTAGCGCCATGAAGCGTCGCTGCCAATCGTCCGCGTTCCCCAGACCACCAGACCGCTTCCCGGCACCGAACGAATCACATTTACCAGAATTGGGTTCAACTGGTCCTGCTCGACATCGCTCACGGTTACATACGGCGCCAGCGAGCCAGCTACTCCAGCCTCAGTGCCCGCGGGTGCTTTGAACACCCCGCGTGAGTTATCGATGCGCGCATAGATACCTGCCATGAAGCCCGAGGGAGGTAGAAGGATCTTGGGATTGCGCCCTTGACCAATTGGATCTGGCGCATAGAGCCATGGAAAGTAGATCGCGCCGTAATCCCCGGCGGACTTGTCAATTTGGCCGCCGATTCCAGTGGTAGCGAAGGTCCGTGCATCTGCGATAGTGGCAACCGTAGGTCTGCCATTATCGGTGCGCGCCTGTGTAACGTCCGCAAGAGAGCCCATGTCGCCAATGAAAAAGCAGTCCTGCAAGGGCCGCTGGTTCTTGCAATAATCGATGCCTGCATTCACCGTTACCACATCACCCTGGCCCGGAATCGCAATCAGACTCGCGTCCGTAATTTTGTCCAGAGCATAGATACCAGTTCCCGTCACACTGCTGTCCGTGGCCGGCGCGCCAATAAAATCGACGCCGCTTGCCAATCCATCGTTTCCATTGGCTAATTGCGCTGGGAGCACCGGAGGCGAGGATTTGAGATTAACGTTTATGTTGGCCGGTCGCGCTGTAAAATCACCGGTAATGGCAACATATTCTGACGCCGTATTCACCACCTGCCGCGCATAGCTGGAAGGATTAGTCGCACCCGACGCCAATGTAGGACTTCCCTCGAAGGTGACATTGTCATACGTCTCAACGACGTTGCCGACAGCTTCGCCGGCCGTCGTTCCATACATCACCTGCAGCTTGAAGTTGTTCGGGTCTCCATCGGAACTGGGCGAAACCACGAGCCAGATATTGTTGCCCCAGTTTCCCTGGTTGGCCGCCGAAATATTCAAAGCCCCGGCCCCGGCCCCCACTACTGCGGTCGCAAATGCGGCATCATTTGCTGGCGGGCTCGAAGGCGTCGGTATTACGCGGATTACATAGAGGCTGCTGCCTCCATTTTGAAAGAAAGCCTGAACTGCGTAAGTCAGGTAACTATCTGTGCGGAAATTGCCGAAGTTGCGGGTGTACTCCGTGAAGCTCGTTACCAGCACAGGCTGTGCCGGCCGCCCCGATGGAAGAATCGTTCCCGGTACTGGCCCCTTATCGGCAAAGCCGATAAAAGCAGCCGTAGAACTGCTCACTCCTTCGATCGGTTTAACTGCGGAAGGAACTTCTTGAACGTAGACACCAGGGTGCAGGTATTGTGGCATACGAAACCCTCCATGTCGGAAACGCGTCAGAGACACTTCCATCAGTCACGGTGGAAGGTCTCAGGGCGTATGTGATGACACTCTCGCGTCATTCATGTGTAGAGGACTGCAAAAGGCAAACAGTCTCACCCAAATCAGTTGTTAGGTTTGCTTCTCAAGGTGCTCGTACTGCAAAATCTTACATATCCCGGAAGGACGCAATCGAAGTACCTAATTAGTACATAATTCCAGACAGCGAATCATTACGCGTTTTTCGCTTCGGAGTCAAGGTTTTTCAAGGCTTTCATGTTAGGACTTCGTGAAACTTCTCATTGCACCTTTGATCGTCTTTTTTATCGAAGTAGTTAGTACCTAAATTGTAGACAGCGAACATTACGCGTTTTACTCATCGGAGTCAAGATTTTTCAAGGCTTTTTTATGTTAGGACTTCGTGAAACTTCTCACTGCGCCTATGGTCGTCTTCTTGTGCGGGACAAATCACTTCACCCTGACGCGTTCGCCTGTTTTTCCAAAGGATTTTCGTTGAAGAGGATTCCAACCTAACCAGTTCCGTTTTCCTGCACAGAAATCAATTGTGCCGGTCGCGCATGTCGTAAGAAGCACGCGCGGTAAGCTGCACCTCCGGTTATATTTCCGGGTTCAGGAAGGTTGAATCATACCCGTGGCCAGCCCGAGTCCTTATGGCTTGGAGCATCCTCCACAGGAGTGCATCCTGCAGTCAGGCACTGGTTGAGAGTTGGGAAGGCTCTCGCGCCCGGCCCATTGTGCAAACACAGGTCCTCTTTTGATCCCGAATAACATACTCTCACATGAAGGGCTTGAGAGAGCTGGCCGGAAAGGTCCTCCATAGCTTTTGGACTCATCTCAATGACCTCAACTCCGATAGAGCCCGAACAATCCTTCGCGTCTGTCGTCTCACCAAATTTATCGCCCGGGATTGTGTCGGAACAGAGCACCTGGACTTCATTGTCGCCAAAACTGACAGTCGCGATCTCACGCTCGTGCCGAGCCGTGCACGAGGCTGCCCCGTTCAGTCCAAGCTGATTGCGCGCAAAGGTTTCAACCGACAGAGGCCAGGTATTGCAACACGGAAACGACCTGAACTTTTTGCCCTCGCCCCTTTCCCGCAAGCTTTCAGCGAATCCCCACTTCGAGCAGGTGGTGTCCTGACCCCATCGCTGAGCGCAGCCCGTATCACACTTTGGAGCTTTCGGAGCCGGTGACTTCGGCTTCGCCTTCTGCTCGTCCTCTGCCGCCTTTCGAGCCAACATTCCTGGAGCTTGTCTGCTGGATTGCTGGACCACATGAGTCAGCTCATGAGCGAGAAGGCGGCGGCCGTCGTGACTATTGGAATCGAATCGGCCGGAGTCAAACACGATGTCGTTTCCAACCGTGTATGCCGAAGCTTTTACTGAGCGTGCTGAACTCGCCGCTTTCGAATCAGTGTGCACTCGCACCTTAGCAAAATCATGCCCAAATCGTGGTTCCATGTAGGCTAGCGTGCTGGCATCAAGCGCGTGGCCTGGCGAGCGAAGAACTTCATGCACGACGGGGGGCGCGAAATCCGGCCCGACGCCCGTCGCTGATCTATGCACCTGATCGTTTGTTTCCTCTTCGCATTTTGCACATTTCCGTTGCAGCTTTTGCTGATCGGATATCGCGCTGCCTGTCTGCACCGTCTCAGACGCCGGCATTCGCATGACCGATTCCGCTACGCGATCAGCTTCTTGTTCCTGCTGGTTGTCGATGGTCAAGCGCGGTTGATGAAGGGGCAGATCGCAGCCGCGCCCAACCGCCAACGGCCGCTTGTATCCATCGAACATGGCAGATAATCGCCGATTTGCTTGAAGCGTTTTGGAATCGGCCCGCTTGTTAGCTGTCAAGATTTCTCTCATGCGCCCTCTTAGACAGCTCGACTCAAGGAGGATTTGACCGCGGCAATTCTTCGTTTGACGAGGGGCAACATCAAAGCCTCCTTCCCCGGAATCGAGTCTGTGAAATCTACACAATCAGATTTGCCCAGCGTACTTCCCCACCCCCGACGGTGGCTATTTGATCCGGGGTAAGAGCCAGAGATACTGCTTTGGAATCAATCCCAGCGCTACCGGCCAAGCTGAACTTGTCGTTCTCCATCCGGGCAAAGTGAACTTTACCCCAGGCTTCCAGGGCAATTACGAGTCGGCCATCAGGAGAAACCGCAGCATGGAGCCATGGCCCAGGCCAGACATCAAGGATCGTCCATGCCGCGGTATCGATCCATAAAATGGTGCGATTGAGGTCCAGTAACATGAGGCGATGCTCGCTTCTGGGCGCCGCGATTGAGGCCACATTTGCTCCCTCAATTGGGATCGCTGCCAGGTGCTTTCCCGAATGGTCGAAGACTTGGGGACTACTCAATCCCACGACGACCGCGTGCTCTCCAGCCCACGCAGCTTGCGGCGGAAGTCCACTCCCTTCCCAAACGGTGGCTACCGTGGCCCCGGTTTCTCCGTCATAGAGTGTAACGCGAACCGGATGATTCGAATGACCGGTGCCAAAACCGGCAACGAGCCGGTCCCCCTCAGGGGACCAGGCATAGATGTGTGCCCGTTCTCCCCCTCCGGGCCACACTGTGGGTTGGGCGTTGTCCAATGGCCTATATGCACCTGATACAAGGTCAAGAATGCCCGGACCCCAACACACTTTTTCCCCAACAAAGCCTGGCATTCCCGGTGCTGGAAATAATGCTTCAACCATGGCGATGCGCGTGTCCCCCTGCCAGACAGAAAGCCGTGCTGAACTCGCGACTGCCATTCGGTCCTCGTCCAAGGCAAGCCATCCACCCCCTTCGGAAGGACGCACGCGCCAGGAACCAATTTGAATCGAGGACATACCTCTTGATCTCCAGGTCTTAAAGTTCGTTCTGATCCGAGTTTATGGCGGCGGCGACAACTCGCCTTGCACGATGAAACCTAGCCGGCCGTTTAGGTCCGCCGCCGCCCATCCGCCAGAGAAGCCCATTATGCGAACTGAAGACCCATTAGGTAGATGAGCAAAGGATGGTTGGGCTATCGCCGGTCCGTTTCGCAAGGTCGCTTGCGGAACGATGACATGGGCCAGGTACGGATGCCCGCTGACCAGAAGTGTGTTTGTGGCGCTGCCGGGAAGAGCCAGATTGGCAATCGGCAAGGGTGCCGCACCCGCCACAGCTGGAGCAGCCGCCGCATTGGGCGCAAAACCCAGCTGGTCAAGTACTTCCCGATCAGTGAGACCTGCCGCCTGGATTGCGGCACTGACTGCTGGTGTGAACGCAGCCGGTTGATTCGCCGGATGCAAGACCTGGGCAGACAGGAAATTACGCACGTTCGGATTGGCGTTGTCGCGGGAGAACCACGCGAGCGCTAGACGAATTTGTTCCACAGTAGGAACGCCTCCAAGGGGTAAGAGTGCCGCCGCATGTGGAGCGATAATCCCTAGATCAAGAAACGGCGCGATGGCGTCAGCATTTGAATTTGTGGCCAGAATCCCGGTAAGGAACGTGGGTATCAGGGCCGCGCCTCCCAATGCGAGGCGCCCTTGATCGATGATGAGGCGCAAGCGCTCACTGTGCTGTGCTGCAGGATTGATGTACTCAGCAGTTCCAGCCAGACCAGCATAGACGTCCGCAGCAAAGGGTTGTGGATTCAACCTTGTGTCGAAAGCTGTCGCATTGATCCAGTCGAACTGGGGCCAGAAAACTAGAAAAGGAATTTCAGCGATGTTGGCCAATTCGTTGACTCTTTGCAAATCCACGCCCGCCGGCGGCGCCGCGAGCGGGGGCAGCGCAAGGCGAACCAGCAGCCTGGTCATTCTGTCATACCAGTCGCCGGTATTGGCCAGAGTTAGCCTGACGCGTAAAAGATGCTCAGCCGTTACTGTATTCGTGGCACCGACTTCCACCGCTGCGCGGAGCACTCCTTCTGGCTCGCGTCCGCTTCTGGTATAAGTATTGGCTGCGCCGAAGGCGTTGGGGTCAAAAGGATAATTTGCTTGCAGGTTGCCTGCCGCATTGAAAAGGGTGGTAATGCTTCCCACCCCAACCGATGCTCGCGCGGCTTGCACTCGTCCTGCTGGAATACCAGCAGCGGTGGCTCGTGCATTGGTAAAAGCGGCGAGATTCTGCTGTGCTCCCACGACCCCGGGAATCGCCGCTGCTGGCGTTCCAGCAGGCACGTCAGCAGCGCCGACGAGGCAACCTACATACAGGATGCGGGCGGTTGCCGGCGGCATGTTGTGTGTGAGCGCGTCGAGCAACGCTGTGGTGGGAGTCGGCGGCGCGCCAACAGCCTGACCGGCGACCAGATCCTCGGTTGGATAGGACACGGCGCCGTTATTCACAACAGGTGCTCCAGTTCCGGCCATACCAACTGTCTGAGTGGAACCATGGCCCGCGATCAGGACCTGTGAAATGCGTCGAACGCCGCCGACAATTTGCCCCCACGTCGTGGTAATGTTCGGGATTCGGGCAGTGATCGCATTCAGGGATGTGGCTCCTTCGATCATCAGAACCAGGTTGTGGGGGGAATGCAATACCAGATCGCTGAAGAGGTTGGCAGCACCCTGAAATGCAGCGGCAGCATCGTGTCCAGTGTGCAGTACCAGGATGAGACGTTTTGCTCCGGAGACATCTCCGAGGTTTGCCACCAGCCGCAGCAACATCGGAAGCGGGAATCGATGTAGGTTCCTTACCCATCGCTCATCCGGAACGGCGCCGCGAAGCACGGCAAGTGGAGCCAGACCGGGGACGCCGAGCGCCCGCAAAAATACGAGAACACGGTCGAACTCTGGACCGCGCGCGCCGGGTACAGGAGTGAAGTTCTGTTCGATATGCGGTTCGTATTGAGTCCAGTATTGGCTCAAGATTGGCAACAGTCCCTGGTTCCACAACTCGACGAGTTGCACTTGAGAGACAGTAAACTCGAGCACACTGGCGGGGATGAGTGCCTCCAGAGCAGCAAGAGTTCGACCAATCTCGATTCGATCGGCAAGTGCCGGGAGCGGTGGAAAGATGCGGACCGTATGGCCGGAGGCGTGGGCGCCCAGACAAAACTTCGTAAGAGGCGCCCAGTCAGCTGCCGCGACACCCTGCAGAGCAGAGACTGCTACATCTCCAATCCCCGCAAGAATGTGAGGACCCTCCTCCACGTGCAGCAAAAGTGTCCAGAGGAAGTCTCGCATGCCCGCGACGATTGAAGGTTCCACAAACCAGTCCGATTGCAGCTGGGTGTAAGTTCTAAATTCCGCCAGGGTCATGCCGGGGACAGGCGGTGCGACTGCCGGATTGCCGAATATTTGTGCCGCATTGTGACGCGCCACAGGCACGGGTGCTACCTGTCGAAAAACGGCAGTGGGAGTTGCTTCCGTAGAAGAATTTGCGAGAACCGAATGGCCACTGACTCGCATGGATTCTCTTTGAGCAAGTATGCTTTGCGCGCCTCGTTGCTGGATCACGTGAGCAAGTTCATGCGAAAGCAGCCTGCGGCCAGCGAGATTTTGCGGCTCATACTGCGCGTTGGCAAACACAATGCTGGACCCTACTGTGTAAGCCAGGGCATTGACTGCATTTGCAGACTCTGCAGCCCGGGCATCCGTATGAACTCTTACCCGGCTGAAGTCATGACCAAAGTGCGGCTCCATAAAAGCGCGCGTACCGGCATCGAGCGGTTGACCGGATGAACGTAGAACTTCATGAACGACGGGTGGGGCGACAGTTGGACCGGAGCCGGTCTCCTTGCGATGCAGTTTATGATCTTTTTCTTCTTCCTCCTCTTTCTTGCAGCCTGCACATTTGCGTTGCAGCTGACCGGGACTCGATGAGGTATGACTCGGTTGCGCCGCATCCGTCGGCGGCGTGCGCATAATTTCATCCGCCGCACGATCGGCTTCCTGTTCATAGATGTCGCCCGGTTGATTGACTGCGAGCCCGGAAGCCGGGCGGCGCATCAGCATGGGAGCGGTCGACCGGGGAGGAGTCGCGAGCGGAGAGAGAGTAAAAGCACCTTTCCAGAGAGATTGCGATTGTTTCGCATCAATCTGCCGGTCACTCACCAGTTGACGCAGATCTGATGATGGCTTCTGCTCTGCTTGACTCTCCGTCACCACGGATGTGCGCGTCATTTACTCACCCTGAGTTACGAGTCTGCAAAATCTACATGGCAGAATGACGGACAGGACTGCAATCGAAAATGGCGTTCATTCTTTGATTCGGAAAACGAGCCTAATCATTGTAGATCGCCTTCAGTGGCCAGGCGAACCCGAGCTTCTCGTCACTGACCTCCTTCACCTCGAACGAAGCACCAATACGCGAACCGCCTTCAGTGCTACGGCGATCGGGCCGCTTGGCTTTCAACCATCCATCAATGATGGCCTTCATTTCAGGCGTCGACCTGGCTTTGACGAGAATGCGGAATCGATCCCATCCAGGTGATCCGCGTGTCGCGGATGTCCAGCCGCCATACGCCGGCCAAACGCTGGGCGCAGAGCAAGGCGATCGATATGCTTTTCAAGCGCATACCCCAACAGCTGGTGGTGCGGTGAGACAGTTATTGTTCCCACGCACTCAGCATCTGTTCCCAGATTTTGCTGTAGTTATTGAAGGAAATGGTAGGCACGAGGAGACTCGAACTCCTGACCTCTACCGTGTCAAGTCTTCGGCGAACCGGTTGGTTCTTGCTTGCCGAGAAGTCCTTCCTTGTGGCGGTTCCAGTAGTGCTGTGCGTGGGGCACATTCTCCGAGCCAGCACAAAACTGTGTAGCGTCATCCCCGTACTTGTACTAAAAGCCTTCCCGCCGTGCTGGCTCAGACAAAGCTCCACGTGCTCGGGTACTTTGGCGACAGTTATTGCGGCGTCGGCAATATCTTCGCGGTGACCGGCGGCGCTGAACTGGCCGCGGTCGCCGCCGTAATGCCCTGCCACAGCGCATAGGAAATCATCACCACCGGTGGCCCGTGCGGCGCATCTTCCGGCAGAAAATTCCGTCCCAGCACCGGCGAAATCTCCAGCAGCGGCAGCAACCTCGTCTGGAATGTGACGCACTCCCGCTCCGCGGCAAACGCCTGCGGCTTCCTTCTCACCCCTAGCCTCTTGGTTGCGATGAACTGTGAGTGCGACTTGCAGCTTTTATCAATGTTGGAAGAATGACCTTCGCCATGATCGTATTAGGCGGGGTGGACTCCGCGTTGTAATCGCCGCCCGTGAAAACGGCGACCAGATCGTACTGCGGTACGAGATAAATCTTCTGGCCGCCATTGCCCTGTGCTGCGATCACGTCGACGTGCTGCGAGCCCGCGGGTGTCTCCACATTCAGCCAGGGACGCCACCAGAAGTAGCCATAGCTGACATTGTCCACATGGTTGTGTTCAGCCAGCGATGCGTGTACCCACGATTCGGAGATGATCTGACGCCCGTGCCAGTGACCGCCGTCTGCGAAAAGGATTCCGAGCTTGAGCATATCGCGCGGTCGCAAGTAGATCTGCGAATACTCCTTGTCGGAGTTGGTCAGGTCGTAGTTCCATTTCCAATCGGTCTGTGCGATTCCTAGTGGCCCGAACAGATTCTCCCGCGCGAACTCCGGAAGCCGCATGTGAACAGCGTTCTCTATGAGTCTGCCAACGACGGAAACGCCGCCCGAGCAGTAGTACGCTTTGGTTCCAGGGACGTTGATCATGGGCAGATCGAGAGTGGACTTCACCCAATCGGGCTTCTCATCAATTACGGTCTCACGCCCCGGCGAGGTCGAGCTATGGTCATTGCAGTCCAGCCCGGAACTCATCGCGAGGAAGTCGCCAAGTGTCATCGCGGCTTTGCGCGGATCGGGATTGTCATAGCTCGAGTAGCGCATCTGCGGTAAGACTCTTTCATTCACTCCGGAGGGCGCGCCTCGATCGATCCCAATCCCCGCAAGTGCGCTCACAACGGACTTGGTTGCAGACCGAAGTTGATGCGGACGCTGGGCACTGTAGCCGTAGAAATACTCCTCCAACACCAGCTTTCCACGCTGGTAAAGCAGAACGCTGTGCACATTCTTGTAGGTGCCTGCGAGGATGGCGCGAACGATGGTATTGGCTGTGGCAACTCCGAGGTCTGAGCGGGCAATGTCCCCAACGGCAATTCCGTCATGCAGGTTGGCAGGGGGACGATAGCGATAGTCCGCAGGTGAGTCCTTCCCTTTGGGACGCGGCCGCGCCAGTGCGGCAGATGCAGCCATGATGATAGTCGATACGCGAGGATGAAACTTGCCATCCTGCTCGTACCCCGTCACATTGCCGCTTGCATCGCGCGGGAACGAGACCACTTGACCGGTGATGGTGGTGAACTGATCCACACCCGAAGTTCGAAGCGGGTACTTGGCTTCATCCACTACGGCGAAGAGTCCGTCGCCATCCGCGATTTCAAGCGTACGACCAGGCGCATCGGCGTAGGTACCAACGTAGTCGGCAAGTCGCGGACCCGGAGTTTCCTGCGCTTCAGACCCGCTCGCGAGCGTGAGCAGAACGATGGGAAGCACCGCCCAACGCAGGCACCTCCTTAATTCATCGCGCATTGGCACGCTGTTTGCCTCATCTCTTTTGTGCTGAAGAACGGGAAGTTGAAGTAGCGGTCCACGCCGGTGTCAAGCCATCCGATTCTAACAAAGGACATTAACCGTAGTATGCAGCCGATCGACCCGAGGGGGTTTTCCCCTCAATCCGCGCGTTCTTGATGACGGATTGAAGATTTTTCTCTGATCAGGAAGTCGACCCGTAGAAAGAGACTGATCACCGAAGAATGGCGGGCTCGGCGGCGCGTAGTTTTAGCTCACAACGCAGAACTTCCGCGACACTCCACGCCTGGGCAATGCAACCGCGAGGGTCAAATGGGGGGTCGGCATCAAAAATCTCGCTGATCGTGCCAATGCCAGCCAGGCTCATTTCGATATCGAAGCTGGCGAGCAGTGCTCTGGCGGTTTCCCAGTCTCCAGGGTGGGCTCGTAGCCAAGCATCAAAGTAAGGGCCGATGAGCCACGCCCAGACAGTACCTTCATGATATGCGGCGTCGCGTGCCAGCAGGTCTCCGTCGTAGCGAGGCTTGTAGTTGGCCTCTCCCGGTGCGAGCGAACGGAGACCATATGGTGTAAGGAGTTTCTCGCGAACGATGTCGAGAACCGGCTTCCACTTGTCCTCGGCAAGGACGGCGTGAGGTAAGGAGATACTCAGCACCTGGTTGGGTCGAAGGGAAGAGTCATTGTTTCCGCCGTCACTGTCGACGACGTCGTAGCAATACCCAAGCTGAGAGGACCAGAAACGAGCGTTGAAATTGTTGTATACGCGGGTAGCAGCCGACGAGAGTTCGCGGGCACGATCTGTATCGCCTATTATCTCGAGCCAGCTCGCAGTTACGCACAGGGCGTTGTACCAGAGGGCATTGATCTCAATGGCTTTGCCCCGACGGGGCGTAACCACCCAGTCACCGACCTTAGCGTCCATCCATGTGAGTTGAAAGCCATCAGCCCCTTGCCGAAGCAGGCCGTCGGAGGGATCAACGCCGATACCAAAAGAAGTTCCCTTCTGATGCCGATCGATAATGTCGAGAAGCCTGGGCAGCAGAACCTCGAGAGTTTCGCGATCTTCAGTTGCGCGAATGTAGCGATCCGCGGCATGAAAATACCAGAGGCTCGCGTCGGCGGTGTTATAGAGGCCGGAGGTCTTTCCTTCCGGGAACATATTTGGTATCAGACCGTCCTTTATGTACTTGGCAAAGCTGCGGAGAATGTATTCAGCCTCGCGAGTGCGGCCCGTAGCAATGGTGAGCCCCTCGAGCGAGATCATTGTGTCGCGGCCCCAATCAGTGAACCAGTGGTATCCAGCGATAATCGTGCGAACCTCATCGCCGACGCTATGAGCCTGAACGGCATCGGCCGCGCGGCCGACAGGAGAGATCAGAAACTGGTCCGCCGCAAGTACAAGTTCAGCGGCAATTCCATCCCGGGCTTCTTCGGGCGCCGCACGCAGCAGGCGACGCCGACGCTCGTTCTCCGCAGCAAATGCACCCTCAGGACTCAGGGCATTGACGTGGCTCCAATGTTCGGTCGAGATAACCAGTGACGCCATGTGGCCCTCGGCAAGACCGACAGAAAAACACCCAGGACTCCACAGATTTCCCTTCCAGTCGTAACCGCGACTCTGCTCAATGCGATAGCGAAGTTCCTTAACTTGTTCGAGCGCCAATTGAAAAGAGGTACCATCACCCAGCCATGCCAAGCGTAGTGGCGGCAGATCATTCGAAACAGACAGCTCATAGCCCCATCGGACCGCGCTAAAGCGATAGTCCTCATGTCCTGGACCACTAAGCGAACCTTCATGAGGGCGAATATCGATGGCTGGTCGTAACTCGAGCCGAGCTGCATCTCCCTTTAACAGGCGATAGCTGATGTATGTAGTATTTTGCGCGTGCACCATACAGACACGCTTTTCCAGACTGAAGTCTTCCGTTGCGTATGTGAAGACAGGCAGGCCATTTTCCAGGCGGAAGCTCATCAAGAATGGACTCACGGTATCTGTCTGCGTTGCATGGCTCAGATTGTCAGCGGTCAATCGGTAGGTGCGATCGTCGATACGCAGAGTTTCTTCGATCTGATTCATCATCATCATGCGCCCATGCGGGGCAGGCAAGGCGGCGATTAGCCAGCCGTGGAAACGACGGGTATTGAGGCCGGCGATAGTCCCGGATGCATACCCACCCAAGCCATTCGTTACGATCCATTCGCGGTCGAGCTCGGCAGATGTTTGATCAACAGTGACGTGACGGACAAGTTGTGGCGCGCGAAAAATGGTCATGCTTTTCCTCAGGATGTCTGATTTACGGCAATGCGGTTCCTTCTTTCAATTGATTTTTAGCCTGTCGAGCCGGTTTTTGGCATTTCAGGGCAGAATGGCCCCTGAGCTCGCACGGGTACCAGCATCTGTGTGCACTGGCTCATGACGTGCCATGGGCCAAATCGGCCTGGGGCATATGAGCCGCAGCCGCCATATGGCGGCCACTCGCTCGACCATCTCACCGCCCAGTCGCAACCCGGGGGTGGCGCTACCAAGGGCTCAGGTAGATGCGGGAGATCGAGGCTGACGCCAAGATTTACCACCAGCAGCCGATCGTCGCCGGAAGACGTGATGTGACGAACTACAAAACAACATTCGCCGAGAACAGCTCCGTCCAAGGAACTTTCGATACGGCCGCTGAGGACAGGGTCTGTACGACGCAAGGCAAGCAGGTCGGCATGGAGTTGCACAATCTCCGTATACCGCTGCTGTTCGGAGGGATCAAGACGAGATTTCAGAAAGGTGTGGGGATCTTCAGGATCGATGGTGGTTAGCTTCATCTCGGGGGTATCTTGACTGGCAAACTGGAGCATAAAGCCACCACGGCCCTGTGTAACTGCTTTTGCGAGGTCTCCCGCATGGTTGGCGAAGTAATGGAAGGGTGTGTGCGTTCCGTATTCCTGTCCTTGAAAGAACATCGGCGTGCCGGGTCCCAGCAGCCATAGTGCCGTCACTGCACGGTAGCAAGATGGGCTGGTAAGACCAAGACGTTGCAATCTTCCGAAGTTGGCAACCTGGTCGTGATTCTCAAGGAACGTGATGAAAGCTTTAGCTTCGAATCGGAGGCTCGACGTGCCACGCGGGTGCTTCTGCCAGGAATAGTACTGACCCTGATAAAGGTATCCATATTTGGCAGCTGAGATAAATTCCTGCGGATGGCCAAAGTGGTCGCAGAAGTAAGCCTCCCGTCGGCCGGTCATGGCAACCACAGCGCTATGGTGAAAGTCATCATTCCACACAGCATCAAGACCATAACCGTTCCCGTCGATCGGGCAGAGCAGGCGGGAATCCTGCGGTTCGTTTTCCCCGACCACTATTGTGCTACGCCCGTTGGCCGAGTTTCGAACACATTTGACGATCTCCGCGATGATATGGGCACCATGCGAACCTGTGTCACGAATCGATTGCGTGGCGTCAAGCCGCAATCCGTCAAAATGATAGTCTGTGATCCAGTGAGCCGCGTTGGCCAGAAAAAAATCCCGCACGGGCGCGCTGTTTTCTCCATCGAAATTGATGGCTTTTCCCCACTCAGTGCTTGTCTCGGAAAAGTAATGGTTGGAGTATTTGTCCAGGTAATTGCCATCCGGTCCCAGATGGTTGTAGACAACATCAAGGATGATGCCAAGTCCATGCTGGTGAGCGCCATCAATCATTCGGCGCAGATCGTCGGGACTCCCATAGCCATGGAACGGTGCGAAAAGGTCGACACCGTCGTATCCCCAACCCACATTTCCGGCAAACTCAGCCAGCGGCATGCATTCAAGAACTGTAATACCAAGGTCGCGCAAACGAGAGAACTCACTGATCGCTGACAAATAGGTTCCCTGTGGCGTAAAAGTGCCGATATGCAGCTCATAAAGCACCTGTCCCTCGATTGCAGCACCGCTCCAACTCGATTCGCCATCGCTCCAGACATAGGCACAAGGGTCAATAATTTCGGATGGTCCGTGTGGCCCTTCTGGCTGGTATCGTGAGGCGGGATCGGGGAAGGGTTCCCCGCCATCCAGGCTGAATCTGTAGCGGGCTCCGGCACGCGCGGAGGAAACAAGACCGGCAAAGTAGCTGTTCTTTTCAGCTTCGAGTGGAGATCGAGAACCGTCGCCCTCGAACAGAACCTCAACTTTGCGGGCCACGGGAGCCCACACACGGAAGTGGGTGCCCATAGCGGCCGGCACGGCTCCTATGAACGAAGGTTTTGCCGCTTGATAACCAGTAAGATCCGGCATCTCTTTCGCTAATCTCACGAACGGATATGATGCAGTCAATCGGCAAATTGGTTAGGAAATCAATTGCTGTCGCGCTCGTTGAGGGTCCACCCGCAAACTCTCGCCGCCCCCATGTTGGCCGGCGTCACGACCCCAAAAGCCCGGCGAACAGAATCTGCGGAGCGCCACGAGATGTGTTGGCACCCGCCGAACTACTCAGGCGGCAACCTTTCCTTGGTGGCTCAACGCCCCACGTCGACACAGAAGGATTCTGTTCCCACCACTGGTTCCAAATCTCGACCCTTCTTTGACCTTCGCGAGATGTTCGGGGTTGGCCATCAAGTGTGGATCTGAGCTGCGCCTCTTAACTTGATACCACGAAACCGACGCCACCGATCTTCGACACGTTCCACAGAACGAATCGGTCCTCTTGCCTATAGGCCGCAATCGGTAACCGCTCGTCGTACTCGCGAGCTTGTCACGCTCGCTTGATCGCGAGACGGCGACCGGTCCGCGAAGCGCAACTGTGTTAGCGTTGTCTGCAACTGGTTTCCAAAGAATGGCAAGGGCAGAAATCTATCCATCTGCCCTTTTTCTTTTGAGGGGAAAACTTGAACACAGAAGAGATCGTGATTGCGATTGACGCGAAGATTACCTTATTGCAAGAGGCGCGGACCCTGTTGGCTGATGAGAAGCCACGTAAACGGCGCACTGTGAGCGCCGAAACACGAGCGAAGATTGCAGCCGGTCAAAAGAAACGATGGAGGAAGGCTAGGAAGGCAAAGTAAGCATCCAAAGTCGTATGGCAGATAACACAGGACATGCTGACACACAACGAGCGGAACTAGATTCAGGTGAAAAGCGTGACAACGTAGCCGAAGAGTCCAAGCCGACTTTGGATGCTGACCTGGAGCCGTCGACTGTCAAAGATAAAGCCCAAGACGAGCGGCTTCAAATTCTGATTGATCCCGACAAGCAATTTGACTAAAGTGACCACTATCTAACCATCCATCAACCGCTCAGAAGAAGAGATGGGCAAAGGCTAGCTAGGGAAGCGAAGTGAGCACGTGACGATGAATGAGACAAACGCAGACACGGTAACGGGCAGCACAAACCCGAAATTAGAGGCACTCTACAAAAATGCCTTGCTTATACATGAACAAAAGAATGCTGAACAGAAACGTCTTCAAGAAGCGGCTGCGAACGCTCTAGACACGAAGCCGGTGCAAAACGCAAAGGGCGGGGCAGCATAGTAGCAAGAACAAAAGTAACCATCCTTCTCCGACCTTTTTCCTCGTTTATCTTCGCCCTTTTCTTCGCCAAACTTTCCCATGTTCCAAGGGCCGACTGCCACGTGCGCATTCGTGATCCGCTGCAAAGGATGCAGAGAGAACATCCCCGCGATGGTCGAGATTCTTCCCGCGTCTTGGATAGCAGTCAAGTGTCCTCTCTGTTGTGAGCACCGGCGCTACCTGCCATCATCAACGAAAACCTACGCGAATCCTCCCCTACCACGTGGGATTGGCTCGCTAACCCCGAGGACGGAAAGTTCTAGGACTCGTCTTAAGGCGTCGGCAAAGGTCGAGCTAGGCTACCAGCGTAGCTTTTACTGGTGGTTTGAAAAGGCGGGTGCGGAGTGCATCCGGGAATCGAGATCAACGTCGAGGTTTTCGGAGTGAGGCCGCCCGTGGGACCTAAAGTACAGACTTGCTGAGGTTTGAATGGTAGGCACGAGGAGACTCGAACTCCTGACCTCTACCGTGTCAAAATCCTAGTATTCGGTAATTCAACAACTTACAGGCTATCCGGGACTGCCAAAATCACTGATAATCCTTCATAATCCGTAGCGAAAGCGGAACCGTGGCGGAACGGAATCTCTCAGCCCGTTGCTCTCAAGCTGGTTTCGAACGCTTTTAGTGCAACAGGGCTTTCGCTGCTCATCCAAAGAAACAAGTGAACCTCCGCCCCATCAAATGTCCGATAAGCCCCGCATACGGCAACTTGCCGAAGACACAGATTGATCTGAAAAGGTCAATGAGCGCATTGGCCTTGAATGTGCCAATTTAGAAACTGACCTCGGCCTCGGCATCTTCTCCAACACCAACCGCAGTGCAGCACTCGGCCCCTGCCGCTCACTCCTGCGCTCCGCACCCTTTTTTAACTTTGCCCGCCACTGACAGTCGAACTCAGATGTTAGGTTCCGATTGCTGGGAGTTTGCTTTACTGAAAACACCGTTTACCTTGTGCTACGGCATCAACAGGTTCAGCCTGTTTCCCAATATGAAGAACGATGAGATGCAAACGGTGTAGGCTGTTTGGCAACCGGAGGCCTGTCAATGAGAAACGTCTGCGCGCTACTGCCGATAGCTTTGCTGTGCGGACCTAAGGAAATTGGACAAGCCGATAGTTCGAGCCTTCATGCACGCTATGGGGAGCCGACTCTCGAGCGATTTACTGCGACCCCTCAAATCGAATTGCTGGTGAATTATGGCATAGATCGTCAAGCGTGCGAGATCCTAATTCAGCCTGCGAACGTGTCCATACTCCCTACCGAAAGACGCCTCGGACCGATGAT
>CAYVSQ010000491.1:0-8818 GCA_964453815.1 uncultured Acidobacteriaceae bacterium
GATGTAGTTTTGCAGCGGCGCGCGGATCTGATTCCAAACTTGGTAGCCACCGTGAAGGGCTATGCCACACATGAGGAGACCGTTTTCGCCGACATCGCCAATGCCCGGGCAGGACTGCTGAACGCGCACGATCCGGCGGGCAAGATTCAAGCCAACGGTCAGTTGGATTCGGCACTTGGGCGGCTGCTCGCTATTTCGGAAAACTACCCGAACTTGAAGGCCGACCAGAACTTCCTTTCGCTTCAGGCCCAGCTCGAGGGATCGGAAAATCGCATCGCCGTTGAACGACGGCGCTATAACGAGACGCTGCGCGACTACAACACATTTATCCGGCAGTTTCCGAACAGCATCTGGGCGGGCATTGCGGGATTCCAGCCAAACAACGCATATTTCGAGGCGAGCGAATCCTCGCGTCAGGCTCCCACGGTGAAATTCTAGCTAGGGCCGCCTACACACGCAAAGAGGCTGCCTTCAGGCAGCCTCTTTGCACTAGGAAGAAGGAGGTGTTGCTGGGTTACGCGCGGGTGAACGAGGCAATTGCGCTGGCTTCGTCGTCCTTGACGTCGAAGACGGTGTAGAGCTTGGTGATCTGCAGCAGATCGTGAACCTTCTTCGTGAGGTTCAGAAGCTTCAGTTCGCCGCCCTGGTTGCGCACCGTGGTATACGCCGCCACCAGTTCGCCGATCCCCGAGCTGTCGATGTAGTTCACATCCGCCAGATTCAGCAGGATAAGCTTCGAGCTTTTGGCCAGCAAGTCCCGGATGGCATCACGCAACTGCACACTGCCCTCGCCCAGGGTAATGCGTCCGCTTAGATCGAGAATCGTCACGCCGTCAACCTGACGGCTGGTTACTTTCATGCTCACGAAAAAGTCCTCCTTAGCTGCCTGTTTGAGCCGTTCCCAGATGCTTGATAAGTGTCAACTCGGTTCCGGGGTGCAATTGCTTGAAGTGTACCTCATCCATGAACGAGCGTATGAGGAAGATGCCGCGACCTGAGCCGCGCAGAAGATTTTCCGGAGCCAGGGGATCGGGCAGAGTATCAGGATCGAGCCCCTTTCCCTGGTCGGTAATACGAATAACGAGTGAATCGCCGGTATTTTCAAATGATGCGGTGATGCGTTTCTCAGGATCGTAGGAGTTGCCGTGGAGCACGGCGTTCACGGCTGCCTCCCGAACCGCCATGGTGACGCGGAAGACCTCATCTTCGTCGATGCCCGCCTTCTTGGCCATCTGTTCGGCGGTTTCCTCGACCTTATTCACGCTGTCCAGCGAGGACTCGAGGGTATAAGTAATGCGGCTTGCCTGTTGTCCAGTCAAATGCTCTTCCTCGCTCTGCCCCATGCCGTCCTTCTACGAAACCTCAAGCGATGTCGTTAGCAGGCAGTTTGCTTGCTGGGGAGAGGCAATGTCAAGCAAAGACAGCCTCTTCCTGTGCGGATGGCGCAAAGAGCCCCGAATTAAGAGCGTATTTGGCGGAGGCGGGTTGCCCATGTGCCTGTTAGACTGCATCGGAGAAAGCAGGTTAAAAGTGCGCGGCAGACACGCCAATCCGACCCTGACAACGATGCTCGGAGCGCCCATTACGGACGGGGACGGGCGATTGCGCGGCCGTGTCGGCGACCTGGCGGTGGGGACTGGAGCTGATGCTGGCAAGGTCGCCGGCCTAGTCCTGAAGACACGCAATGGGCCGGAACTTGTTGCGGCGACAGAAATATTGCAGACGCCAAGCGGAGCTCTTCAGCTGCGGCCGGAGGGGACGCCGAGACCGCTGCGCGGCGATGACAATTTCATCTTGCTCCGGCAGGACCTGCTGGACCGCCAGATTATCGACGTCCACGGGCGCAAGGTGGTTCGTGTAAATGATGTGGAGCTGCAATGGTTCGCGCACGAAGACGTGGAAGACCTGCGCGTGCGTGAAGTGGAAGTAGGCCTGCGCGGCGCGATCCGCAGGCTGCTCAAAGGCACAATGCCGAAGCAGGCGCTGGACTCGCTGGCCAGGAAGTTTCCGGCGCGGGTGATTCCGTGGGAATTTGTCGACATGATCGAGGTGGATCCCGCGCGGCGGGTGAAGCTGAATATCGAGCACGAGCGCCTGGCGCAACTGCATCCCTCCGACATTGCAGACATTCTGGAAGATCTGGCTCCGGCCGAGCGCGAAGCGATCTTGACCACGCTCGATGAGGAAGTAGCTGCCGAGGCACTCGAGGAAGTCGAGCCTAAGCTGCAGAAGATCATGATGGAGGGGCTCACCTCGGAGACCGCAGCCGGCATTGTCGAGGAGATGGACCCCTCGGCCGCAGCCGACCTGCTTGCCGAGCTCTCCGACGCGCGGTCCGAGGCAATTCTCGAGGAGATGGATCCGGAAGAGCGGCAGGAAGTGGAAGAGCTGCTCGAATTCCGGGAGGACTCCGCTGCAGGCCGCATGACGACCCAGTACGTCGCTGTGCCGCGATTGGCCACGGTGGCTGATGGCATCCAGGCGCTACACGACTTCGACGGAGACATCGAAACCATTACCGAGATTTACCTGATCGACGAGGCCGAGGTTTTGCACGGAGTTGTTCCTCTGGTGCGCATGGTATTGGCACTTCCGCAGACACGGCTCGAGGTGCTCGCGGAGCCGCGCTTTATCTCGTGCGAGGCGGACGCTCATCAACAACAGGTAGCTGAGTTGTTCGACAAATACAATCTCCGCGCCCTCCCGGTTCTGGACAGCAAAGGCAAGCTTGTCGGCGCTGTTGAGGCCGACCACGTAATTGCGTTTCTGAGAGCGAACAGATGACCGCTGTCTCTGATATGTTCGCCTGGTACCATCCACCCCAAAACTCAAAGTAGTTCGTCTGACAGATACACACGCTTATGTTCAAACTCTGGAGAACCCGGGTTCTGTTGTTCCTTGCCGTGCTCGGCCCGGGGTTCATTACAGCCAATGTGGACAACGATCCAAACGGCATTTTCACCTACTCGCAGGCCGGCGCGCAATACGGTTATGCCTTGCTGTGGACGATGATCCCGATCACCATCGCTCTCATCGTCGTACAGGAGATGTGCGCGCGCATGGGCGTGGTCACTGGCAAGGGACTGAGCGACCTGATCCGCGAGGAGTTCGGCCTGCGCCTCACGGTCATTGTGATGTTTCTGCTCGTCGTGGTGAACTTTGGCAACGTGATCGGCGAGTTTGCCGGGATCGCAGCAAGCCTCCAACTTTTCCACCTGAGCAAGTTCATTTCCGTGCCTATTTGCTCCGTGCTGGTATGGCTCCTGGCCGTCCGTGGCGATTACAAGAGCGTCGAGAAGGTCTTCCTGGTCGCTTCCGTTTTCTACATCGCCTACATCGTGGCTGGTGTGCTCTCGCAGCCGAGCTGGCATACGGCCCTGGTTGCGACGGTGAGATTGCCTCCGCGGTCGGTCTGGCGCGAAGGCGACTATCTCCTCATGGTCGTCAGCATTATAGGAACGACGATTGCGCCATGGATGCAGTTTTACCTGCAGTCCACGATTGTGGAGAAGGGTGTGAACGTCAAGAACTACGCGGCGTCGCGCCTGGACGTAATCGTGGGATCGATCTTCACCGACGTCATCGCCTGGTTCATTATCGTGGCCTGTGCCGCGACCCTTTATGTTCACGGTCTGGGATCGATCCGTGATGCCTCCGATGCCGCGCAGGCCATGAAACCTCTTGCCGGACAGTATGCATTCCTGCTGTTTGCCTTCGGGCTCTTCAATGCCTCGTTCTTTGCAGCGTCGGTGCTGCCGCTCTCGACGGCCTACGTGGTGTGCGAGGGGTTGGGTCTGGAATCCGGAGTAGACAAGCGCTTCAAGGAAGCGCCCTTCTTCTACTGGCTCTACACGATTCTGATCGGGGGGGGCGCGGCAATTGTGCTTATCCCCAATTTTCCGCTGGTGCGGTGGTTCATCGCATCGCAGGCCCTCAACGGAATCCTGCTCCCGATTGTCATCATTCTGATGCTGTTGTTGATCAACCGCAAAGACTTGATGGGCGAGTACGTGAATCCTGGGTGGTTCAACGCCATCGCCTGGTTGACGGCGGCAATTGTGATCGTGCTTTCGGTGATGTTGATGGTGCAGCAGTTCCAAGCGTGGCGAAGCTGAACCTAAAGCAGCTTGCCCGCCGCCAGGTCGCGGATAAGGTCCCGGTCGGCTGCAAGAAAATCAAAGGTCGTCAGGTCGCGCATCGAAACCCAACGCATATCGTGAAAGATTCTGTTGGCGACTTCGCCACGGAACGAGCGGACGGCAAAAAATTGCAGATCTACGGCCCCGCCGCTTCGGTAAACATGGCGAATGCGAGCCACGAGGAAGCCGATATCGGCGTCGATACCGAGCTCTTCATCAAGCTCGCGGACCAGCGCCTGTTCAGGCGTTTCTCCCAGTTCGATTTTCCCCCCCGGGAACTCCCACTTGAGGGCCATGGGCTGATCGGGGCGGCGCTGACAGATGAGAACCTCGTCGCCACGCAAAATGAGGGCAGCGACGACAAAGCGTACGGTCTTCGCTCCGTTTTGTTCGACTTTTTCCTCCACGCTACTTCAGTTTAGACGCAGTGGAAAGAAATTCATCGATCTGGCGGCCCGAAGCACTCCCGATAGTACCGAATACGTCTGGGTGAATGGCCTGAGCAAGTGCATGAAGACCCTCGACCAGGGTCGGCGCAGGGGTGTTCAAAAGCTCGTCAACGATGCAGTAAACCCGGCGGTTCCTGACGGCGCGCAGTTCTTGCCAGTTGCGCCGTACGATGATTCGCTCAAGCGGCACACGGCCGCCTGCGCCACACCAGGCGGTGAGGATAACATCCGGATCGGCAGCGGCAACGGCCTCGGCGTCGGTCGTTGAGCCGGGTTCACCCAGAAAGGCGGCGCCTGCGGCCTCGATAAGCTCCTTCACCCAGAGTTGTGACTGAATGAGCGGTTTGCCCCATTCCTCGCAATAGACCAGGGGCCTGCAGGTGGTAGTCGATATGCGGGTTTCGACGTCCTTGATGGCCGACCGCATCGTAGCGATCAGTTCGTCGCCGCAGTTGGACGCCTGGACGATGGATGCGATCAGGCGGATGTCCTGGTAGATGTCTTCGAGTATGCGTGGCGCGAGAGCTAGCACGGGGCAGCCGCATTTCAGAATGGCAGTGAGCGATTCCTGCCGGTATGGGACCGAAGCGATCACCAGATCGGCACGAACCGGCAGCAACTCTTCCGCCTTGGTTGACCACGAATCATGTACGACCGGCAGTGAGCGCTCGCGGAGAGCGGGAACGGCATCCAGGCAGTATCGGGTGCAGGCCACGAGCGAGTCGAGGCAGCCGAGGCGATCGAGGATGATGCTCACGCTCGGCTGCAGAGAAATGATTTTCATCAAGGCGCTAGAGTTTTGCTGTCAGCGAGAACAGACGCGGGATAGAAGACCGTCCAGTTACGATCGGCCGAGATTTCCAGCAATGCCGGCGACGGGTTCACCGGGAACGCCCGCTTGGCTATTGCCAGCATCGCCACGTCGTGAATGGAGTTGCCGAAGACCGCGTCGGGACTCTCTACTCCAGCTTTGCGAAGAGCAATCGCCTTGCCATCGCCGCTGGGCACATCGATCAGATCGCTGGTGATGCGGCCATCCGTGACACGTACCCTCGCCGCCAGCACTCGCGATGCCGGAATGTCGAAGCGGTGCACACCCTCCTCGATCACCCAGTTATTTGTGGAGCTGACCGCCCAAATATCCACTCCGCCGTCACGAAGCTTCGCGAGGAGCGAGCGCAGTTCGGGAAAAATATGAGCTTCGACGTGCGAGCGGAAATATTCGGCGGCGGCGTGGCGGATTTCCTCTTCCTGCAAACCGACGTAGAGCTGCACCATCTCGCCGCACATCTGCGTCTCGGAAACTTCGCCATGCAAATACAGGCGGTAGCGGGAGTCGATCCAGTCGCTCGCGTTCCGCGAAACCAGCCCGGCTTCAATCGACCACATCATAAAGCCGAAACCGGCATCGCCACTCCATAGCGTGCCATCGCAGTCAAAGACGGCAGTCGTGGAGGAAAGAGAAAGAACAGCATCTTCAAATTCTGCAGTCGTGTAGCGTGCAGGCGCTGTGTAAGTAGTGGTCAACGTCAAGACTCCTGTCTTTCATTGTGCGCGATGCGAGAAGAATTTGCATAACCAGCGTGTTAATCCAGCATGACTCAATTGCAGACATCAGCTGCTGATGAAGTTGGTTCCCTGCGGTTTGCATGCAGCTTCTGCGAGGTTCTTTCCCCGATAATTGAGACAGTGTCCGAGACCCGCAATGCCGAGCTGATGCGCGAGTATCAGGCCTATCTGCGCGTCGAAAAAGGGCTGCGTCCGCTAAGCTGTGAGGCGTATGAGCGTGATCTGCTGCAATTTGCCGAGTTTGCTGAAGGCGAAAATGTGCTGTTGGTTTTGGCAACCCATGCCCAGGTTGCGGGATTTCTCGCGCATCTTGGCAAACATGGCGTGGAGTCGCGCTCGGCGGCGCGCAAACTCTCCTGCCTTCGCGGCTTCTATCGTTGGTTGCTTCTGGACAAGCGCATTGAGCGCGATCCCACCATCCACCTCGACTCGCCTTCATCATGGAAGGTGCTGCCCAAGTCGCTGGCCCAATCCGAAGTGAGCGACATTTTGGAGCGCGCGAGCATGACAGCGAAGCATCCCGGAGCCGACGCAATTGCCCTGCGCGATCGTGCAATCTTGGAGCTGTTGTACGCCGGCGGTCTGCGCGTTTCCGAGCTGACCGGGCTGACTGTGGCCGACCTTTCGCTCGATGCCGGCCGCGTGCTCGTTCGCGGCAAAGGCGACAAGGAGCGCATCGTACCACTCGGCCGACCGGCCATCGAGGCCATCGAAAAATATCTTGTACAAGGCCGTCCCGCGCTGCAGACGAAGGGCCGGGCCATGGGCAGGCTTTTCCTCTCCGTGCGCGGCGAGCCGCTAACCCGGCAATGGATCTGGCAACTGGTGAAATCGGCGGACAGCAACGCCAGCCCGCACATGCTGCGCCATAGCTGTGCCACGCATATGGTCGAACACGGCGCCGACCTGCGCACCGTTCAGACTCTCCTGGGTCACGCGGATATCGCGACCACTCAGGTTTATACGCACCTGGCGCTGGGACGGCTGAAGGCAGTTCACCGGCAGCATCATCCCAGGGCAAAGCTCGCCAGTCGTATAACGGAGACAACCGAGTGAGCGCCCGGCCGCCGATTATTTTGCGCGCGGAGGAATTTCTCACCTCGTTGGCCCATGAACGAAGCGTCTCCCCGCACACGTTGCGCGCGTACAGCCGCGAATTACACGCATTCGCCGAGTATGTAGTGGCCACGCTCGGCAGCAGCTTTGCTATCAAGAAAATCGAGCACCTGCAGATACGCGGCTACCTGAGCGAGTTATATGGTCGGGGATTGTCGAAGGCATCCGTGGCGCGGGCGCTTGCCGCCATCCGCTCGTGGTTCAAGTGGCTCGCCCGGCACGGCTATGTGGAGCAGAATCCAGCAGTGCTTGTCGCCACTCCCAAACTGCCGAAGCACTTGCCGCGCGTTCCGACCATTGAGGAGATGAATCGCGTCACCGACGCATCCGCCGATGATCTTGCCACATGGCCAGAGCGTGACCGCGTGATTTTCGAGCTGCTGTACGGATGCGGAATCCGCAACGCCGAGCTTGTGGGGCTCGATCTCCGCGATATCCACTGGGCGAATGAGGCCATTCTGGTGCGCGGCAAGGGACGCAAAGAGCGGTACGTTCCCCTGGGAGATGCCGCGGCCCAGGCTCTTCGCGCCTACCTGCCGCTGCGCGATGCGAAGCTGGCTGGAGCTGGGAAGTCGTCAGAGGCTCTGCTGCTCAACGTCCGCCTGCGCGGGACGGTAAACGGGTTGGGCCGTCTGACCACGCGCAGCGTGGGCCGCATCGTGAAGAGGACCGCACTGGCCAATGGGTTGCCCGCAGATGTGCATCCGCACACACTGCGCCACGCCTTCGGAACGCACATGCTAGAAGAAGGCGCTGACCTGCGCGCGATTCAAGAGCTTCTCGGTCACGAGCGGCTCTCGACAACTCAGCGCTATACGCAGCTAACCGTCGGCCAGGTTGCCGAAGTCTACGACCGCACACATCCCAGGGCGAAGTAGCGAATCTACTCAGATTACGTTAAATACGTTAAATCTGATAATCGAATTACACAGGCTCTAGCCTTCACACGGCTTAATCTCAGCGGGCTCCCGGCGGTCAGCAGAATCACGCTAGGTCGACTACACTAAGGAGAGTACGTTGCCTAGGTTTTGCCGTGAAGCAGGGCAAACCTGGCGCTAAAGGAATTCTCTTGATTGGCAAGGCTTTAACCAAGGTATTTGGGACTAACAATGAGCGCGTCGTGAAGCGCCTTCTGCCGCGTGTTCAGACGATCAGCGCGCTCGAGCCGGAAATGCAGCAGCTCTCCGACGATCAATTGCGCGAGAAGACCGTCGAATTGCGCGCCCGGATCGCCGCTGCACTCGAGGGTATCGAAGATGCCGACGAGCGCGCGGCGGCGGAAAAGCAGGTGCTCGACGAGATTTTGCCGGAGGCTTTCGCTGTCGTACGCGAGGCCGGACGTCGCGCGGTGAATATGCGCCACTTCGACGTGCAGCTGATCGGCGGCATGGTGCTGCATCAGGGCAAGATCTCCGAAATGAAAACCGGCGAAGGAAAAACGCTGGTTGCGACGCTGGCCTGCTATCTCAATGCGCTTGCCGGGCACGGCGTTCATGTGGTCACCGTCAACGACTACCTGGCCAAGCGCGACGCCGAGTGGATGGG
>CAYVSQ010000492.1:0-3764 GCA_964453815.1 uncultured Acidobacteriaceae bacterium
TGGGCGTCTACAGCTCCACGCTTTCCATCCCTCGCGTCCAGCAATTTTCTCTCCGCTACCAGTTCTAACCGGCGACGGCGCCTGGCGCGCACACCCTAAGGCAGGAGATCGCAATAATCTCCTGTCTTTTTTCGCGTCATCCTCGGCCTTGCAGTTCCAGAAGAGACCCAATCAAGCCGCGTAGCTGACCCTTCAATCGAGAAACTCCGTGTAAACTGAAGTCTCCAGAACGACCGGATGGCAGCCAAAGCCTCGCAAGACAAGCCCTCCGCTTAGCTTGCACGTCTCTCGAACCGAATCAGTATTCCAACTAGGCCCTAGCTCCCGGAACAGGAACGGGAGCAAACCTCCGAGGTCCCGACTTCCCGGGCAAACTTGAGATGAAAGAGCGTTCCTTATGAAGGTTGGACGTCCGAAAGGCTACCTCTCTTTTACTCTCCATGCTCATCTGCCGTATGTCATTCATCACGGCACATGGCCGCACGGGCTGGAATGGCTGCTGGAAGCCGCTGCGGAAACCTATCTGCCGTTGCTGCGGGTGCTCGGGAACCTCGAGCGCGATGGCATCGCCCTGAATGCCAACGTCAATCTCTCGCCCGTCCTTCTTGAACAGCTCGCGCACCGCACCTTCAAAGCTGAATTCCCTGAGTATGTAAGGCGCAAAATCCTCTCCGCTCTTGAGGACGAGAATTATTTCCGCCAGGGCGGTGAGCAGCACTTCGCCGAGATCGCAGTCTACTGGCGCGATTTCTTCCTGCAGGCGCTCAATGATTTCGAGGCTCTCGACGGCGACATCGTCAAGGGGTTCCGCCACTTCAACGATGCCGGCCTTATCGAGATTATCACCTGCTGCGCCACCCATGGCTACATGCCTTTGCTGGGCACCGATGAGAGCATTGTTGCCCAGGTGAAAACGGGAGCCGTCACGCACAAGCGCCATCTCGGACGCGAGCCCCGCGGCATCTGGGTTCCAGAATGCGGCTACCGCCCTGCTGGCCTCTGGCAGACTCCTGTTATCCCCGAAGGCAGCCCAGAACCCTGGCCTCCCTTCTACCGCATCGGCGTCGAGGAAGCGCTTGCCCAGAACGGCATTGAGTTCTTCTTCGTCGATACCCATCTCATCGAAGACTCCGTTCTCTTCAACCCCTACGAGCCCAATACTGCTGGAGGCCCCGTCGGAGCCGCCGCCGCCATCGAAATGCCTCTTACCGACAGCCGTGCCTTCTACCGCTCTTACTATGTCGATGGACCGATGGCCCACCAGCATCCCGTCTCCGCCTTCCCGCGCGATCCCAGGACGGGAGTCCAGGTCTGGAGCGGCGACACAGGCTATCCCGGCGACGGTGACTACCTCGACTTCCACAAGAAGCGCTGGCCCGGTGGCCATCGCTACTGGCAGGTGACCGACGCCAAGGCCGATCTCGCCCACAAAACTCCGTACTACCCGGAGCGTGCTGCCGCGCGCACCCGCGACCACGCCGAGCATTTCGTCTCCGTCGTCCACGCCGCCCTCAAGGACAGCCTGAACGAGGACCAGCCGCCCATCCTTACCTCGCCCTTCGACGCCGAGCTCTTCGGGCATTGGTGGTATGAGGGACCCCAATGGCTTGAGCACGTCGCCCGCGCCTTTGCGCGGGAGGACATGCCGATCAGCCTGACCACTTGCGGGGCCTACCTCGAGAAGCACCCTTCTCCCGGCTACCTAAGCCTGGAAGAAGGCTCCTGGGGCAAGAACGGCACCAACGAGGTCTGGCTCAACCCGGACACTGCCTGGATCTGGGCACACATCTACTCCGCCGAGGCCATGGTCCGAGAGGTCGCGAGCGGGTGCCGCTGGAAAGATAATGGGCTGGGGGAGCGAATCGCTAAACAACTCTGCCGCGAACTGCTCCTGCTCGAGTCCTCCGACTGGCAGTTTCTGATCACCACGGAAGCTGCAGCGGACTACGCTATTAAGCGCTTCAACACGCACCTGAAGCAGTTTCACGACGTAAGCGCCGCGTGGGATCAGTTCACGGCCACAGGCGCACTCGAATCGGAGATCGAAGAGCAACTCAAAGAGATCGAAGAGCGCGACCGCATCTTCGCGGACATCGATCCCGCACTCTGGGCGAAGAGGCAAAGCTGAATGCGAACGTCACGCGTTGTTCGTGACTGAAAGCGTACTTTTATGATGGCATTGGGCCTCCGCGCCGCATCCAACCACGTAAGATCAAAGAGTTGCTGCGCAGGATTCCATTTGATACCATCCGGTTTTCCCGCAAAGCTCCAGCAATCTCGCGGTAACTTCAAGGAGAAGAACACTATGTCAGAAGAAAATCAATCAAGCGGATTCAGTTGGTTCCTGGCCGGGCTCGGCATAGGCGCTCTCGTTGGCGTCCTCTTCGCGCCCAAGGCCGGCAAAGAAACGCGCGAAAATCTTGCGAGCAGTGCTCGTGAAGGAAGCGAATATCTGCGCCAGCGCTCGCGCGAAGCCGCCGATCAGATGAACCAGTTTGTCGATCGCAGCAAGGCCCAGGTTACCGAATATGTTGACCGCGGTAAAGAATACGTCGACCGCGGCCGCGCGCAATGGGACGATTTTGTCATCCAGGGCCGTCAGTTCGTCAATGAGCAGACGGGAAAGGTTGCAGCCGCCGTAGACGCGGGCAAGGAAGCCTATCACCAGAACGCAACCGTCGGCGGCAACGAACCCACGCAGCCTTAATCCACGAAGTTTCAATCTCAGATCCGGTCAGGACGGCGGAGACGCCAACCGGGAGCCGCCATGTCATCGCAACTACCACCGATTTACTACATCATTTTCACGGGTGTGACTGCGGCTGCCGTTCTTCTGCAGACCCTAATTCTGCTTGCTGCATTCCTGGCCGTCCGACGGATCGCACTAAAACTGCAAAACACAACCGATGAGATCAAAAAGCACGCTATCCCCACGATCATCCTGGGCCGCCAGCTGCTCGAAGACGTTTCTCCGAAGTTGAAAATCGCGGCGACGAATCTCGTTGAAGCCAGCCATTCCCTGCGTCATCAGGCCAAGCATGTCAGCACCACGGTCGATGATCTGCTCAACAAAACCACTGTCCAGACTGCCCGCGTCGACGAAATAGTGACCGCCAGTCTGGATACCGTCATACACGCCACCCGCTCCGTGCAGCAGGCGGTCGCCGTGCCAGTCCAATGGGCTTCCGCGCTGTTTGCCGGACTCAAAGCTGGCTTCGATGTGCTGCGCGGGAAGGAACCGGAAGCGCGCACGGTCGCTGACGATTTTGGAGAGTAGGACTAGGACAGCCTAAGCGATCCAGCCGCCGCCCACCACTTCATCGCCATTGAAAAACACCGCTGCCTGGCCCGGTGTAACCGCGCGCTGCGGTTCATCGAATGTGGCTTCCGCCTCATCCGGTCCGGTCATGCTCAGGGTTGCCCACGCCGGTTCATGACGATGGCGAATCTTCACCCTCACGCGCATCTCGGCTCGGAGTTCTGGGATTGAGATCCAGTTCAACCGCCGCGCACGCATGGTTTGCGAAGTCGCTTCATCGCCGCCGCCCACGGTCACGCGGTGAGCAGCGTTGTCGATCTGCAGCACATAGAGGGGATTCGGCGAGGAGACGCCCAACCCCTTGCGCTGACCAATGGTGAAGTTATGAATGCCGCTATGGTGTCCAATTACCTCGCCCGACGTGGTGACGAGTTCGCCGGCCGTGTCCGGAATTTCCTCGCCCTGCTCGTCGAGATACGCGTCGATGAACTGCTTGTAGTCTCCG
>CAYVSQ010000493.1:0-21410 GCA_964453815.1 uncultured Acidobacteriaceae bacterium
GCTGGGGCGGCGCTGTGTGGAAGACAATTGGCGAGCAGGTGACGAATACGGCGTCGCGCTACTCGTCGATTGACTGGAACGGACAGCGCATGATGGGCTTCAACAATATTGAGCTGATCAGTGACAGACCACTCGATGTGAATCTGCGCGAGATCGCGGAGGTGAAGAAGCGCTATCCGAAGAATGCGGTCATCGCGTCGCTGATGGTGAAGTCGAAGCGCGAGGCATGGCACGAGATTGTGCAACAGGCAGAAGATACGGGAGCCGATGGACTGGAGCTGAACTTCGGCTGTCCGCATGGCATGAGCGAGCGCGGGATGGGCTCGGCGGTGGGGCAGGTGCCGGAGTACGCGGAGATGATCACCGCCTGGGTCAAGGAGAAGGCCCGCACACCGGTGATTGTGAAGTTGACGCCGAATATCTCTGACATTCGTGTGATTGCGCGAGCGGCGAAGCGGGGTGGCGCGGATGCGGTATCGGCGATCAATACGATCAATTCGATTACAGGCATCGATCTCGACACGTTTATTCCCAGGCCTAATGTCGATGGGATGTCGTCGCATGGCGGCTACTGCGGTCCGGCAGTTAAGCCCATCGCGTTGAACATGGTTCAACAGGTGATGGGTGACGCTGAAGGCTCACTGCCTATCTCAGGCATCGGGGGTATCGCGACATGGAGGGATGCGGCGGAGTTTTGCCTGCTGGGCTGCGGGACGGTACAGGTGTGTACAGCAGCAATGCACTACGGTTATCGCATTGTCGAAGACATGATCGAGGGCCTGGAAGGGTGGATGCGCGAGAAGGGTTTCACTAACATCGAAGACTTTCGCGGGTTGAGTCTGCCGCGGGTTACGGAATGGAAACATCTCAATCTGAATTACAAGATTGTCGCGCGCATCAACGAGGCGACCTGTATCGGTTGTGATCTCTGCTACATCGCGTGCTGGGACGGCGCCCACCAGTGCATTCATCGCGATCGGGTTTCGGGGCCGGTGGATGGGCCGGTCGAACTACACGCAACTCCATCTGCGATTGAGGCCGCGACGCGGGCGAGCATTGCGATGACGCCCATTCCGAAGCTCGATGCGCTGGCGCGCAATGGGGCAAAGAATGTAACTCCGCTTGAACGTATTCCGCGTGTGGATGAGACGGAGTGCGTCGGGTGCAATCTGTGCTCGCTGGTGTGTCCGGTGAAGGAATGCATCACGATGGTTGAGGTGCCGACCAGGCTTGCGCCGGAGACGTGGGAAGAACGGACGAAAGAGTGCGCACCTCCGACGATGTAAAGAGCAAGAGGGATCAATCTGCATGGGTTTGCTGATTCAGGATGGGGTGGTCGTTAACGCGGATCGGACGATGGCCGTCGATGTGCTGATTGAAGGTGGCACGATTCGCGAGGTGCGTGCGGGGGTTGATCCTCAAGGCCATACAGTCGTTGATGCCGCCGGACTGCTTGTTCTACCGGGAGGCATTGACGCGCATACGCATCTCGATATGCCTTTTGGCGGGACTACGTCGGCAGATGATTTCGAGACGGGGACACGCGCGGCGGCCATTGGCGGCACGACAACGATTGTGGACTTCGCTATTCAGGCGAAGGGCACGAAGATGCGCACCGCGCTCGATGCGTGGTGGAAGAAAGCCGAAGGCAAGGCCTGTATTGATTATGGGCTGCACATGATCGTGACCGATCTGGGGACGTCCGGTCTTGAAGATATGGATGACATGGTCAGCGAGGGCGTGGCGAGCTTCAAACTGTTCATGGCGTATCCCAATGTGCTGATGGTGGACGACGCGACGATCTTCAGGGCGCTTCAACAAACATCAAGGAACGGGGCCCTGATCTGCATGCATGCCGAAAACGGCAGCGTGATCGATGTGATCGTGCAGCAGGCACTGGCCGAAGGAAAGACGGCACCGGTGTATCACGCGTTGACGCGACCGACGGTTGCGGAGGCTGAAGCGGTACAGCGGGCGATTGCTATGGCGGAGATTGCGGGCGCGCCGGTTTATATCGTCCACCTCTCCAGTGAAGACGCGCTGAACCAGGTGCGCGAGGCGCGTGACAGAGGGCTGCCTGCATTTGCGGAGACATGTCCGCAGTACCTGCTGCTGTCGATTGAAGACCAGATGCCGGGCAAGAGCTTTGAGGAGGCGAAGTATGTGTTCACACCGCCGCTGCGCGAGAAGAAGAATCAGCCGAAGCTGTGGGATGGGTTGAAGCACGATCATCTCCAGGTGGTGTCGACGGATCATTGTCCGTTCTGCTTTGCGGATCAGAAGTCGCTGGGCAAGGACGACTTCACGAAGATTCCGAATGGCGGGCCGGGAATTGAGAACCGGCTGCAGCTGATTCATCATCACGGCGTGAATGCGGGCAAGCTGACTCTGAATCGATTTGTCGAGATTACGTCGACGGCTCCGGCGCGGATTTTCGGGATGTATCCAAAGAAGGGAACAATTGCGGCGGGCAGTGATGCGGATATTGTGTTGTGGGATCCGAATGCGGAACACACGATCAGTGCGGCGACGCACAACATGCGTGTCGACTACTCAATGTTTGAGGGCTTCAGGGTACGCGGAAATGCGCGGCAGGTGTATTCGCACGGCGAGCTGATTGTAGAGAACGGCAAATATCTAGGCAAGACGGGGCGCGGTAATTATCTGCGACGCAATGCACACGGGGGCGCATGGCGCTAGCAACGGCAGGCCACGATCCGGCGCTTTACAATTCCGACCTGGCTCCGACTACGGCTGCGCAGCGCACGTGGGGGACATATAACTACATTGCCCTGTGGTTTGCGATGTCGATGGAGGTGAGCACGTACATGCTCGCCTCAGGGCTGATTGCCGGCGGGATGAACTGGAAGCAGGCCATCTGCACCATTCTCCTGGGGAATCTGATCGTGCTAATCCCGCTGCTGTTGAACGCGCATGCTGGGGCAAAGTACGGAATTCCTTTTCCGGTGTTTGTGCGGCCACCGTTCGGGGTACGGGGAGCAAATGTGCCGGCTATTCTGCGGGCGATTGTGGCCTGTGGCTGGTTCGGCATTCAGTCGTGGATCGGCGGCCAGGCGATTCATGCAATGCTTTTGGTGGTGTGGCCAGGAATGGCGGCAGCACAGTGGTCGGTGTGGGCATGCTTCCTGGCCTTCTGGGCGCTGAATATGGCGGTGGTGTGGAGGGGCGTCGAGAGCATTCGTTTTCTGCAGGGATTTTCGGCTCCGTTCATGCTGGTAATGTCGCTCGCGCTGCTTATTTTTGCACTGAATAAGGCAGGCGGATTCGGGCCAATGCTTTCGGCTCCCAGCCAGTTTCATTCGACCGGGCAGTTTCTACGCTTCTTCGTTCCGTCACTGACGGCGATGGTGGGCTACTGGGCGACGCTGGCGTTGAACATTCCGGACTTCACGCGCTACTCAAAATCGCAGCATTCGCAGGTGGCCGGCCAGGCCTTCGGGCTTCCGGTGGCGATGACACTCTATTCCTTCATTGGCATTGCGGTCACGTCGGCTTCGGTGAAGATCTTCGGCGAGCCGATCTGGAATCCGATCGAGCTGATGGCACGCTTCCATCAGCCATTGGTGGCGCTGCTGGCGATGATTGGGTTGCTGGTGGCAACGCTGAACGTGAATGTTGCGGCGAATGTGGTGTCGCCGTCGAATGACATTTCAAATCTGAACCCGCGGCGGATTTCATTCCGCATGGGTGGGTTGATCACCGGCTTTGTGGGTTTGGCGATGATGCCTTGGAGGCTGATGGCGAGCTTCCACAACTATATCTTTGGTTGGCTTGTTGGCTATTCAGCGCTGCTGGGACCGGTAGCAGCCATCATGATCGCGGACTACTTCCTGATTCGCAGAACGCGGCTCGATATGGAATCGCTCTACAGGCGCGGCGGCGTTTACGAGTATAGAAATGGGATCAATCCGCGGGCGATGATTGCGTTGGCGGCGGGCGTGGTGTGCGCGCTGACGGGACGCTTTGTGCCGGTGCTGCACTGGCTCTTCGACTATGCGTGGTTTACGGGGTTCTCCGTGTCGGGCGCGGTGTATCTGGGGTTGATGTGGGTGTGCGGGGCGGCAACGGGTAGTTCACAAGGAGAAGAATGACGGGGAACAAGTCTGTAATCAGGATGTTTATCGAAGAAGTAATCAACCAGGAACGATTCGAGCGGGCGGATGACCTGGTTGCCGTGGATTTTATAGAACTCGACCCTCTTCCCGGGCAACAGCAGGGACGGGAGGGTCTGAAAGAGGTCCTAGGGCACATGCGTGTCGCGTTTCCCGATATTCATTGGGTTCTTGATGAGATGGTGGCCGAAGGCGATAAGGTGTTCAGCCGCTTCACGTGGTCGGGCACGCATAGGGACGTATTTCTCGGTATCCCAGCTACAGGCAGGAGCGTCCGCGTCACAGGCATGGTCATCGACCGCGTAGTGGACGGCAAGATGGCCGAGAGTCGTATCCTGATGGACAGTCTAATTCTGATGCAACAGCTGGGTGTCATCCCGACAGCGCAGGCGGCCGCTGATCGGCCCTTGGATCCATCCTAGAGCTGGACGAATTCCCGTACGGTCCGCGCGCTTTACATGCCTCGCGGCAGGGCGTATCGTCAGAAGTTGGGTTCGGGTGGCATTCCTCGATGAGGAAGCTGCACTGGAGACAATATGAGTGTTACGAATTTCCGCAGCGCCCAGTCAGGCGCGCAGACAGTCACGCCGAAAGTGACTTTCCCGACATTACAAGAAAAGAAGCAGGCGGGCAGGCCGATTACGGCTCTGACTGCCTATGACTATTCCACGGCTCGGCTTGTGGATGAGGCGGGCGTGGACATGATCCTCGTCGGCGATTCGCTGGCCATGGTGGTGATGGGCTACGACAGCACGCTGCCGGTCACCATGGACGAGATGCTACACCATACGCGCGCGGTGCGGCGGGCGGTGAAGCACGGCATTGTGGTCGCGGATATGCCTTACGGGTCGTATCACGTGAGCTTAGCCGAGGGCGTAGCCAATGCTGCGCGCTTCATTAAAGAGGCGGGTGCAGAGGCGGTGAAGGTCGAGGGCGGCGCGACGCGATGTGAACTGGTCGAGCGGCTGACCGATGCGGAGATTCCGGTGGTCTGTCATCTGGGGCTCACGCCGCAGGCGGTGCATCGCATGGGTGGATACAAGGTTCAGGGAAAGACCTTGGCCGCCGCCGAAGAGCTGGCTCGCGATGCGCGCATGCTGGAAGCGGCTGGCGCTGTGGCTATTGTGCTTGAAGGAATGCCGCGTGAAGTTGCCGCCATCATCACCTCCCAGTTGCATATTCCTACCATTGGCATTGGAGCGGGGCCGGACTGCGACGGACAGATCCTGGTCTTTCACGACCTGGTGAATCTGAGCTTCTCTCGGCCTGCGAAATTTGTGCGCCAGTATGGCGATGCGGCAGCACTGTTCAGGTCGGCGATTGAAGGCTATGTCCATGATATTGAGGACCGGTCGTTTCCGAATGAGTCAGAGAGCTATCATTTGTCAAAAGAAGTGACAGACGCGCTGAAGGCTCCAATTACTGCGTCGATGACGCACCTGATTCGCAAAGCCTGATGCGGATTGTCACAACCATTGCGGAAGCACGGGCAGCTGTGCGCGCGTTGCGCGACGCAAATCAGGCCGGCAGCATCGGTTTCGTTCCGACCATGGGCGCACTGCATGCGGGACACATGTCACTGGTGTGCGCGGCGCGCGGGCAATGCGATGCAGTCGTCGTTTCCATCTTTGTGAACCCGACGCAGTTCGGCCCGAACGAGGACTTCGCGAAGTATCCACGGACATTTGAACAGGATTGTGCGCTGCTTGAGAGCGAGGGCGTTGATCTGCTCTTCGCACCCAGTGCCGATGAGATGTATCCGCTGGGCGCAAGCACCTTTGTCGATGTGGAAGGCGTGAGCGGCCGGTTGGATGGCTTGTCGCGCCCCGGGCACTTTCGCGGGGTGTCGACGGTGGTCGCGAAGCTGTTTCATGTCCTGGCTCCGGACAAGGCGTTCTTCGGGCAGAAAGACGCGGCCCAGGTGGCGGTGCTGCGCAAGATGGTCCGCGATCTGCACTTTTCTCTCGAGCTGTTAGTGTGTCCGATTAAGCGCGAAGCCGACGGGCTGGCCATGAGTTCGCGCAACCGTTACTTGTCGCCCGAAGAACGCAGGCGAGCGCTGGTTTTGAGCAAGGCACTACGGCGGGTGGAGGAACTCGTGAGCGAGAATGTTGTGGCCGCGCCAGCTCTGATCGATGCTGCGCTGGCTGTTTTAGCCGGGGAGCCTGAGGTTCGCGTGGACTACTGTAAGATTGTCGATCCTGAGACGCTGGAAGACGTGGCCGATGTCCGCAAGGGCGCGCTGGCGGCGGTGGCGGCGGTTGTGGGCACGACGCGGCTGATCGACAACACCGTGATAGCGCCGTTGGTTACGGCGTAGCCGGGCAGCCGGGCGCAGACACGCCCTGATTGTTGACTGTGATGATCTTCATGGGAAACTTCGAGGCGTAACCCGGCGCATCGGCCGAGGTTTTGTCGCCCGCGGGTAGGATCGCGTCCCACCAGATTGTGCCATCCGCAAAGGTGAAACCCTGATCGCGGCCCCAGACCGAGGATTTCTCGGCATGGAGCAGGGCACAGCGAACGGCTGCAGTGAAGATGCGATCGTAGTTCACAAGAAACTGCCGCTGGGAATGGATGAGAACCCGTTTGCCGGCGAGAGCGGTCCGCATGGGAAATGAAACCATGGAGGTCACCTGATCGCGCGCGTCCTGTTTAACCGCTGCCTGAAGCTTTTCGAAAAATGCGATGGCCTGAGAGCAGTCAGGGCGCGTCGACCCGTCTTTCGCGGTGCAGTTGCCGGGTTGGTCCGCATAACCCCATAGCGCACAGACCATGAGACATGTAAGCACGGCAATTCGAGGCATGACTGTTATTGCGGCTTCTGTGCGGGTGGCGTCGCGGGGTTGAAGGGCTTGGGCATGGAGCTGCCACGGTGGCAGGTGCCGCAGGTTACAGTCTTGTCGGCGGGCGTCGCGTCGGGGTCCTTCACCTGGGAGAGGTATTTGGTGTTGATCTCGTTAGTCATGGTAATCATGATCCGCGCAGTGGCCTTTTCCGGCTTGGCGTCAGAGGCGAAGTCGGGCCGATGAGTCTGCTGATCGACCACATGGCAGAAACCGCACTCGACACCCAGGGCCCTGCTGTAGCCGCGCATCAGCGCCATCAGATCGGACACCGGAATGTCTTTGGGCAGCACCTGCAGGTTGGTGGGTTTGGGAATGGGGTGACGCTGAGTCTGGACCTGCGTTTGTGGCGGCGGAGGAGCCGCGTCCTGACGGGCGGAAACAGTGCTCACCAGCGGCAACACGGCGAGAAGGAGGACGGCTGTGACTAGAGCGGAGGCGAGATTGCGCGACATGGGTGCGATCCTCAGGCTTCAGGAATTTCCGGAACTTGAGCTTCGCACGTCATTGTTACACAAGAAATTAAATTTCAGGGGGATTGAATTTCAGAGACGAGAGCATTTAAGGGATTTTCATCGACTCAAAATGAGACGTACATTCGTGTCCGAATGTGATGAGCGCTTCATTTCAAACTCAGGGCAGTAGGGTGCTTCGGTTGATAAAGTCCGACCTCGCCTCCACCGGGAAGCCGCATCTTCGTGATGGAACCCCAGCGTGCTTCCTGAATCTCTGAACACTTAACGTTCTTCTTCGCAAGAGAGGCTATTTCGGATCTCAGGTCGTCACACATGAAATAGAGTTCGTGGCCGCCATTCGCATCGGACGGGTGGAATGCGGTTTCCGCCGGAGGGAGGGCAAAGATCAGCCAGCCATGGCCTGCATCCACGGATTTGAAACCGAGGACGTCGCTGAAAAATGCGCGGTCCGCCTCCGCATTATTACTGTAGAGAATCACGTGAGCGCCGGAAATCATTTTGCTCCTCCGACGAAACGCCCAGGACACTTCGCAGGCTGTTGCGAGGCATCACATGAGACTCAATCGAGGACCGATTCCGAACCCTGAAGTTTGAGCATAGCTCAAACCGTGAGCGTGCTGACTTTGAGCCGGAGAACGCCCTGTGTCTTCTAGACCGGCATGGCTTCGAATTCCTGCTCTTCATCGAGCCCGTGGCGGCGCAGGAGGTTGGGCAGGTTTTGCGAGAAGGCGGAGCGCGGCATGACCATGTCGCATCCGGCATCGATGGCCTTGGCCTTGAGGTCGCCCTGCAGGTGCGAGAGGAAGCCGATAATCGACGTTCCCTTCTTGAGCTTGGCGCGGAGCTTCGGAATCAGCGTGAGAGGCTTGGCGTTGGCATTGTTGAGGTCGAAGACGATAAGCGAGGGGCGTCCCTGCTCGGCATCGGTGAGCCTGGCCAGCACTTCCTTGTCGGCTTTGACGAAACCGACCTTAATACCCAGCTTGCGGGCGGTCTCCTGGATCTTGGCCAGGAAGAAAAGGTCTTCAATGAAGCAGTAGATGCGCGTGGGCGCGTCTTCGCGAATGGGAATGACCGGCTCCGGAGGTGCATACAACTCATTGGCATACCCATGTCCGTAGCCATAGCCGTTGCTATTGCCGCCGCCGTTGCCGTTTATGTTGCCATTCCGGAGTTCGATGGTGGAAGGTGGAGAATCGGCAACGTTGCCATTCGCGGCGCGATAGCTGTGATCCATAGGACCGACAAAAACCTGCTGTTTGCGCTGTTTGCCTTTGCGCCGGCCGCCGCCACCACCCTGCTGTCCATTGCCATTTCCATTTTTCTGGAAGAAGCGGTTCTGGCTGGAGGGCTTGGCCTTTTGTCCCTGGCCTTGCTGACTCGCCTGGGTTGGCTGATTTTGCTGGGGAGCCTGGCCATTCGCCTGGGCAGCGGACTTGTTGCCCTTCCTTCTACGGCGCCGCCTGCGGTGGCCCTGATTCTGTCCCTGTGGCCCTTGCCCCTCAGGCGGTTGAGCCTGGGGCTGGGGCAGGTTCTGTTCTGTTGTCATGCTTGCACTTCCTGGTGCTTTCTACGTTGTGATGGCAGCGGATTCCGGCGAGGCGCTGCCGCATTCGCGATCAAACAATGCCGGAGAATCGTGAACTTTCATCGTGGAGCCGACGGTCAGCACAGATGCATAGTGCTTCCGGGGAGAGACCAGACGGCAAGACGGACGGATTTACAGATCGCAATGGAGACAAATGCTTTTGAAACCTTCAACCAAAACAACGGATGTTGTCATTCAACCACGGTTCCAGCCTGCAACTCATTCCTGCCTGTGTGGGCGGCCGCGAGGCGCGTCAGTTGAATCCTGTTTGACTCTCGAGAATCGCAGCGAGCCCCTCTTCCTGAGGTTGGCATCAGCCGCTTCGATAGACAAAGACGATGGTACTCCTAAAAGGGTTGGCTGGCAAGTGGGCCTCGGTCCCAAATTACTAAAGTGGTACAAAACTGCCAGAGGGTATCCAAAAGAGAATGGGTCAGCGGACCGGTTGGACATGTGTAGATACGTAGTTTCCGGAAACGGGATTGCTCCCCGATTGCCAAGTTATCGTGAGTGATGAAAGCCGAAGCAACGCTCAACAGAGAAAAACCACCGCGCCACACGGTGGTTTCCTCACTGTTTTCTTTCTGATGGCCATCACTGGCCTCCCTGAAAAATGCCCGCTGCCTTTTTGGGAGCTTTGGGACTTATGTCGCTCCGGCCAGGGCTAAACCTCGTGGGGTTCTTGCTCTCGGCGGCCGGAACTGGTTCGCATGGCTCCTCTATTTTATGGAGAGCCTGTGCGTCGCTGGCTGCCTACTTATAAGCAATCGTTGTGCCGTTCTTATTTTCCTTTGGAATATTGCACTTACGGGACGGCGGCAGATGAGGAAATTCAGAATCTGGAAGGCCCGGCTGCCTGAGACTTCTTAAAATCATACTATTGGGTGGTTTTGGGACCTCCTCACCGCTGGCAACCGGGGCAATAGTGGGTACCCCGTCCGGCAAGCACGATGCGGCGAATGGGCATTCCGCAGACCAGGCAGGGCTGGCCGGTACGCATGTAGACGCGGTGCTCAAGTTGGAAGAAGCCAGCCACTCCGTCCGCATCAACGTAGTCGGAAACTGAGGAACCGCCCTGTTCAATGGCTTTCCGCAGGATTGACTGCAATGCGGCATGGAGCCGGGCGAGGCGCTCGCGAGTGAGGCGTCCAGCCATGCGGGTGGGACGGATTCCGGCATGGAAGAGGCCTTCATCGGCATAAATGTTGCCCACCCCGTGGAGCAGCTTCTGGTTCAGCAGGGCGGCCTTGATTGAAAGCCTGCGGCTGCGGAACAGGGCGCGAAACTCGTCGGCGGAGATGGTCAGGGGCTCGTGGCCGGGTCCGTGAAAGCCCTTCGCTTCAGAGATGGGGTGAAGGGCGAGGCGGCCAAAGCGGCGGGCATCGACGAAGCGTACCTCGCGGCCGGAGCTAAGCGAGAGGATCGCATGGGTGTGCGCAGGGATTGGAACTGCAGTGGCAGAGACGAGGAGCCGTCCGGTCATGCCGAGGTGAACGATCCATTGAGTCTGATGTGTCTCGCCGCTACCAAGGTCAAAGACGATGTGTTTGCCGACACGGTGGACGCGCTCAATGCGCTTGCCGGGGAGAGCTTCGGCCATCTCCGCCGGTGGAGTCTTGAAGGGCTCCTTGTAACGGCTTAGCCACACCGATTGGATGCGCTCGCCGCGGATGCGCTCATTGACGCCGTTGGCGACGGTTTCGACTTCGGGAAGTTCCGGCATTGAGCCTTATTTTCGCAGAGTCCGGGGTGGCGTACCGGCCTTCGCAAGTAGCGCTAATTAATCACGGCGAGCACATCGCCCGCGGTCACTGTGTCGCCGGGGATGGCGCGCATCTCAAGGACCGTTCCGGCTTTGGGCGATTTCAGCTCGTTCTGCATCTTCATTGCTTCAATGACCACCACGCCCTGGTTGGCTTTGACGGTTTCACCGGGCCCGACCAATATGCGCACCACGCGTCCAGGCATCGAGGCCTTGATGACTTTGAGCCCGTCGGCGCCGCCGGTGTGCGCACGGCGAGTCTTGAGTGAGCGCTGGTCTTCGACGCGATAGGGAAGTCGCTTTCCTTCCCAAAAAATGGCCAGGTCGCTTCCGTCGCCGGGGAGCACGTCGCCTTCGAGCACCACGCGATGGGAACGACCGGCAATGAGGAGGGAGAGCACACCAGGCCGCAGCAGGCGGGCTTCGACTTCGAGCGGCTGTCCGTCAAGATTGACGCGATATTGCGAGGGAGTTGCACCCTGTTCCAGCTCGATGGTTCGCAGCCGCCCCTGAATCTCGATTTCGAGCTTCATTCGCGCAGTCCCTCTCGGCGGGCCACGGATTTCCAGGCACTGGCCAGGGGCTGGGTGACGGTGGCGGGCGCCGTGCGAGAGCTTTCAAAGAGGGCGGCGCCGATAACGGCTGCTGTTTCGCTGCTTGCCTCGTCGGATTCGCCACTGTCTGGGCTGGATTGCGATGGCGCGAGCAGACGATCGAGATAGCCAGTGTCGATGCGGGCCGCGCTGAAGGCGTCGTCGCTTAAAATCCGACGGAAGAAGCTGAGGTTGGTGCGAATGCCGCCGATGACGTATTCGTCGAGCGCGCGTAGCAGGCGTGCTATGGCAAGTTCACGGGTGGGCGCATAGGCGATGAGCTTGGAGAGCATGGGATCGTAGTCCATGGGCACGACCCAACCTTCATAGATGCCGGAGTCCTCGCGAATGCCGGGGCCTCCAGGCTGCAGGAGGCGGGTAATGCGGCCGGGTGAAGGAATGAAGCCGTTGGCGGGGTCCTCCGCGTAAATGCGGCATTCGATGGCGTGTCCGCGGAGATGGATGTCGTCCTGCGCCAAGGACAGCGGCTCGCCCAGGGCGATATGAATCTGCAGGTGCACGAGATCGAGACCCGTTACCAGTTCGGTGACTGGGTGTTCGACCTGGAGCCGCGTGTTCATTTCAAGAAAATAGAAATTCTTCTGGTCGTCGAGCAGAAACTCGACGGTTCCGGCATTGGTGTAACCCTGGGATTGCACCAGGCGCACAGCAGCTTCGCCCATGCGCTTCCGAAGAGTAGAGTCGACTACGGCGGACGGCGCTTCTTCGATAACCTTCTGGTGACGCCGTTGCACGGAACACTCGCGCTCACCCAGGTAAAGGCAGTTGCCGTGCTCATCGGCCAGCACCTGAATCTCAATGTGGCGGGGACTCTCAATGAGCTTTTCGAGGTAGACCTCATCCGATCCAAAGGCCCGCTGGGCCTCGCTCTGCGCCGCCTCGAAGGCTGCCTTCAAGTCTTCGCAGCAGGTGACGGCACGCATACCTTTGCCGCCTCCGCCAGCTGCCGCCTTGAGCATGACGGGGTAACGGATTTCATCGGCCACGGCGTAGGCTTCGGCAAGCGAAGCCAAGGCCCGGGTGGATCCGGGAGTACGCGGCATGCCGACGGCGTCCGCTGCCTGTCGTGCGCGTGTCTTCGATCCCAGGGCTCGCATGGCTGAGGCGCGCGGCCCGATAAACTTGATGCCCGCGAACTCGCAGGCCTCGGCAAATTCGGCGTTCTCCGAGAGGAAGCCGTAGCCGGGATGAATGGCGTCGGCGCTCGTACGACGGGCGATCTCGAGGATGAGATCGCCGCGCAGATACGATTCGGTTGCGGGAGCTGGACCGAGCAGATATGCCTCCTCGGATTGAAGGACATGTAAGGCAGCACGGTCCGCGTCGGAATAGACAGCTACCGTCGCAATGCCAAGTTCGCGGCAGGCGCGCTGGATACGCAGGGCGATTTCGCCGCGGTTGGCGATGAGAATCTTCCTGAAGGCCGGCGATGGGGGGTTGGATCGCAAGAAGCAATTCTATAGGGCGGAGAAGTAAGAAGCCCCCGGCAGACCGGGGGCTCTCGCAATAAAAACTGGCCAGCTTACATGGTAATGCCGCCTGCCTTCTCGTTCTTCTTCTGTTCGTTCGCCTTTCGGGTATTCATGGCTTTCTCACGCCACTCATCGACATGCGCCATGGCATCCTTGCGGGCTTGTTCGTTGCCGCATGCAAGATCTGCCTGACGACGATACATCAGCTGGAGATAAGCCATGGCGTCGTCATAGGAGGGTCGAATTTCAACGGCCTTATGCAGATATTCGAGACCTTCGTTCACCAATTGAGTGTTCTTCGCTACTAGTTGCGCGCAGGCCTGTTTGGGCATCTTCACATTGCCCTGGCCATCGTCCTGCATGCCGACGCCCTTGAGCACCTCGACAGCGTTGCGATAGGCCAAGCGCCAATTGATGCTGCCGATGGTGTAAGCGGCTTCAGCGTCCTGCGGATCGATCGCCAGGACCTTCATCTGCCACTCCTTGGCCTGGTCATACTTGCCAATGTTGAAGTACAGGCTGGCCATATTCTTCAAGCTATTGACGTCTTTCGGATCCTTGGCTAGCACCGCCTGGAAACCATCCATTGCCAACTGGGCATTTTTTAGATTCTCAGGAGTCTGCAGATCGGGGACGACTTGCTGCGCGTATGCCGTCGCCAGATAGAGGTGGGCCATAGGAAGGCTTGGGTCGTCGCTCACCGCCTGCTGGAAGTGGTTGATGGCCTCCTCGAACTTCGCGCTCTTGTAAGCCTGAACTCCTTTGTTCAATTGATCGCGAGCCTTGAGGCGCTGGCATCCGGTCATGAGGACAAGCAACGAGAGGGTTGCGGCGGCCATCGCCGGAAAACGTACTATTCGATTCATTCTGTATCTCGTCTCCTTCGACTACCAGAAGGCTCCTGGCAGTTGGGATGCTTCAAGGTCGCAGGGAGGTAAAAATCCTCGCGCTGTGATTGTACTTCGTTTATTCAATTAGGCAAGAACTTCAAGAAATTCCGGAGACTGGTAAGATCCACTCCACCGAAAGAACGCAGACTAGCCTGAAGAAGTTGCTGCAGCGGGCGCTATTGACCGGCTTCAATTTTGGGAGTGATCAATCCAATGTGATCGACACCTACCGCGTGACCAATGTCGATGACCTGAGCGACGCTGGAGAAGTTGAGGTTTGGATCGCCCTTGACAAACATCACTTTCTCAGCCCGAGGCGCAAATATCTCATCGAGACGGGTGCGGAGCTGGTTTTGGGCGACGTCGTCCTGATTGATCTTAAAACTCGGGACTCCGCTCGCGCCGCCAATGATCTGCACCACAATGGTGCGATCGTTGGGCTGCTGGGTCTGTGGGGTCTTGGGCGGCTGGGGAACCAGCGCGTCCAGCCCCTTGGGGGTGATGGGCACGATCACCATGAAGATGATCAGCAGCACCAAGAGCACATCGATGAGCGGGGTTACGTTAATGTCCGAGTTGAGTCCACCCGGTCCTCCAGCTGCCATTCCCATACGTCAATTCCTCATTTCTCCGGATCTTGGCCAGAAGGTCAAAAATCCCTGGGGCTACTCGCCGCCGGTCGGCGGCGGCGGCGTGTTAGGCTGCCGGTTGTCGGTAAGGAGGCCGATTTCGTCCACACCGGTCGTCCGCACCGCGTCAATTGCGTCCATCACCGTGCCATAGTGGGCGCGTGCGTCGGAGCGGAAGAAAACCATCTTATTGGTCTTGTCCTTGAGCAGATCCAGTACTTTGGGCCCCAGGTCGGCAATGCTGGTTTGGTCCTGCCCGAGGAAGACCTTGCTGTCGCGCGTGATGGCGATTGTGATGGCGTCTTCCTTGCTGGCATCTTCCATGGCGACCGCGTTTTCGGTCTGGGCCAGCGTCACGTTCACCTTATTGGTGAGCATGGGCGTGATAACCATGAAGATGATCAGCAACACCAGCATGACGTCCACCATGGGTGTGACGTTAATGTTGGAATTAACCTTTTTGCCTTCGTCTCTTTTTACGATTGCCATTCTTTACTCCGTCGATCGGGCCGCTTCAAATCAATGGCGAAGATTCTGCACCGGGAGCGATCCAAGCATGGCCCGCCCGCTCCCGATGCATGAGTCTCGCTGTCTGCTTCCTGGCCGGGATTCCACGACCGGGCGAAGCAATTACCGGCGATTGCTCTGTTTGATGAAGTAGTCGATCAGCTCGCTCGAAGAATTATCCATCTCGACGTCGAAGGCTTCAACCTTGTTGGTGAAATAGTTGAAGGTCATAACGGCAGGGATAGCCACGAGCAGTCCAAACGCCGTGGTGACGAGGGCTTCCGAGATACCGCTGGCGACGGCGCCGATGCCGGGCGTCTTCTGCGTGGCGATTTCCTGGAAGGCCTTCAAAATACCGGCGACCGTTCCAAACAAGCCCACGAAAGGCGCCGTGGAACCGATGGTGGCCAAGCCGCCCAGACCGCGTTTGAGCTTGGCATGGACGATAGCCTCGGAGCGCTCAAGGGCGCGCTTGGAGGACTCGATCTGCTCGGCGGTGATTGCGCCGCCGCTACCGTAGTTGCGGAACTCCTGGAGACCGGCAGTTACGACTTCGGCCAGATGCGACTTCTTATTGCGATCGGCAGCCTTGATGGCCTCATCCAGCTTGCCCTCCTTGAGGGCGCCGGCGACGCGGGGAGCGAATTCACGCGACTGCTTGCGGGCTGCGTTGAAGTACAGGTAGCGGTCGATGATGACAGCCAACGACCAGATGGACATGATGAAAAGCACGAACACCACGCCGCGGGCCAGCCATCCCATGTTGTTCCAAAGATCCATCGGGGCGAATCCGACCGATTGATCCTGAAAAAGAGCCAGGGCGGGGTTGGCAACAAGTTGTGTGAGATGAGCGAGAATCACTGAATCTTTCCTCCTAAGGAGTAATTGCTAGGGAATTCACAAAACGTTAGCGGCTGCAGGCTGCCTTCCGGCGGCTTTCGGGAATGCGTTCACCCGCCATCAACCACCGAGGGTAAAGATGACATTGACAAGGGTCTCGACCTCCACCGGCTCGCCGTTGAGCAGGTAAGGACGGTAACGCCAGGATTTGACGGCTTCCATGGCGGACTGCTGAAGCATCGGCGGGCCGCTGACGACACGGAGGTTTTCGATCGTGCCCTGCTTGGAAATGGTTGCCTGAAGAACGACAGTTCCCTGGATGCGGGCGGCTTTGGCGATGGCCGGATACTGCGGGGTCATTCCGCCGAGCTTATTACCGGCAATCACGCCCGCCGATACATTAATCTTCTTCGGGGCTGCGGCTTTAACCACCGGCGCGGGGCCTGTGCCCATGCCGCCCAGGATGCTGCCCATAACGCCGCTACCGCCGGCCGCGCCCTCCATGCCGGCGACTCCGGTCATGGCCGGTTGGGGCGGCGCATCATCTTTCACAATCTTGACGTCCTTAGGGATCTTGGTAAAGGTGAGCTGGTTGTTGAGCACCTCGGAAACCACCTTTTGAATATGAACCGGGGCCGGCGGTGGAGGCGGTGGCGGCGGTGGCGGCGGCGGAGGAGCGACCAGGAGCGTGCTCATGGCTGCTTTCGGCAGGGCCTCAGGATAGATCAGCGGAATCAGAATCAGGGCCGCGATGATCGAACCGTTGAGCAATACTCCCACGAAGGTGAAATATTTGCTCTTGGTCTTGATTTGTCCGCCAGACTCCATTAGAGAATCTTCAAACATGGCCAACCTCGGATGTGCGAAACATTGTTATCACCTTTAGACACCGGAACGGTAGTACTTTGTTCCCGATTTGGTCTATTTCATCCCCATTTTCTTTTCCTGCGAGCTAGCGGGGAAAAAGGTGAGTGCTTTCTTCTATCACAAACTCCATAGGTCCGGAAATAATTAAGCTCTTGATCGTTTTGCAGCCGGCAAAACGGCCATTTTTCCGCGCTTTGCCCGCCAGTCCTGGTAAGCCACGAGCATAGGTGCCGCCACCGCAATCGACGAGTAGGTGCCGATAAGAATGCCGATCACCAGGGCAAAGGAGAAGCCGCGCAGCACCTCTCCGCCAAAGATGTACAAGGAGAGCACTGTCAGGAAGGTGAGGCCTGAGGTAAGAACGGTTCGGCTCAACGTCTGGTTGATGCTCCGGTTGACGACATCGGCCAGCGGCTCACGCCGCGTGAGGCGCAGGTTCTCGCGAATTCGATCGAAGACGACGATGGTGTCGTTCATCGAGTAGCCGATCAGGGTAAGAATGGCGGCGATGACGGTCAGTGAAATTTCTTTGTCGAAAAGCGAGAAGGCGCCCACGGTAATGAGCGTGTCGTGGAAAACCGCCACGACGGCCGCCACGCCATAAATCAGCTCGAAACGGAACCATAGATAGACCAACATGCCAGCCAGCGAGTAGAGGGTAGCCCACAGTGCCTGCTTGCGCAGCTGGGCGCCCACCTGGGGACCCACAATCTCCACATTGCGCACAGCAAAGCCGGAGAGAAACGCGTCCTGCTTCAACTGGTTCACGATCGCCGGAGTGGCCACGCCGGAGAGACTGTCAATCGAGTCGAACAAACCTCCGCGCTGATTGTCGCGATAATCGAGAATGGCGTTGGCCTGCTGCGTGTAGTGCTGGGTGGCTGCATCGCTCGATCCCAGATGCTCAGGATCCTTCTCGACCAACCAGGAGACCAGCGACGCCCGCCCGGCATTGTCGAGGTCGAGCTTGCCCTGGTTCGCCGCTCCCGTGGCGGAGTAGTTCGCGGTCAGGGTGCCGACGATGGCCGCGCGTCCCTGGTCGAGGGCGGCTTCACTGGTCTGGCTCTGCGCCAAGGTAATGAGGACCTCGTTATTTTGAGCAACGCCATAGGTCGTGATGCGGGCGTCCCTCAAGCCAGCCTTGTCGGCGGCGGCGCGAATGCGGTCGATGTTAGGCTGCACATCGAACTTCACGCGCACCACGGTGCCGCCACGAAAGTCCACGTCCAGCGGCAAATGGTGCCAGAACAACAGGGACAGTACGCCGGCCACGCTGAAGATGAGCGAAAACCCGAGGAAATACCATTTCTTCCCGAGCCAATCGATATTTACTTGTCGAAACAGTTCCACGAAAACGTTCCTTCAGGAGCTAAAGCCCCACATAATCCCGATTCTTGCGGCACGGCTCACGCCGTGCCCTTTCAAACTCTTCTGGCTTTTACAACCGCATTTCCTATCAAGACTTCAGATCGAGAGCGGTTCTCCGCGCTGCTTGCGGCTGACATTTGCATCGAAGATGGTGCGCGAAACAAAGACCGCCGTGAACAGGTTGGCCAAAAGTCCGAAGGTCAGTGTCACGGCAAATCCACGAACAGGTCCCGTTCCGAAAATAAACAGGATGGCCGCAGAAACGATAGTAGTCACGTGCGTATCGATAATAGTCGTCCAGGCGTGCGCGAAGCCCTGATCGACGGCCACCGCAGGAGACTTGCCGGCGCGCAGCTCTTCACGAATGCGCTCGAAGATGAGCACGTTAGAGTCGACGCCCATGCCGATGGTGAGGATGACGCCGGCGATACCGGGCAGCGTCAGCGTGGAACCGGTATATCCCATGAAGCCGAGCAGGATAACCAGATTGAGGAAGAGCGCCAGATTCGCGTTGATGCCCGCGCCGCGGTAATAGATAAGCATAAAGGCCATGACGGCCAGCATGCCGACAAGCGACGCCATCACGCCCTGGCGAATGGAATCGGCGCCCAGCGACGGGCCTACCGTGCTCTCCTGCAGGTAGTGCAGCGACGCAGGAAGCGAACCGGTATTGAGCAGCATGGAAAGGTCATTGGCCTGCTGCTCGGTCATGTTCCCACTAATGGTGCCCTGGTCGCGAATCTGGTCATGGATCACGGCGACTTCCATAATTTTGTTGTCGAGCACCACGGCGAGGTTTTTGCCCTTATTGGCGCCGGTAAACTCGGCGAAGTGGTCTCCGGCAGCAGTGGTGAGGAAGAATTCGACCTCGGGCTCATTGGTGTTTGTATTCCGGCCGACGCGGGCGCTACGCAGGTCGGTTCCACCCACCTCCGCCGAGCGCTTGATCTGGTAATACTGAACGCCGCCGCCACGCGAGACACCGGGCGCGGTGGGAATGAGGAGGGAGTCAATCGGCACGCTGCCGCCGAGCTGTTGCGAGGCATCCTGCTCGCTCGTAAAAGGTCCGCCGAGCACGGCGTGAATTTCGAGGCGCGCGGTGGACTGGATCACTTCCCTTACGCGGGCCTCGTCATCGATGCCGGGCAGCTCGACGAGAATCTGATCGCTACCCAGGTTGTACTCCTGGATCACTGGTTCGCTCACGCCGAGCGTATCGACACGAGTACGGATGACCTCAATGGCCTGCTCGAGAGCGCGCTTCCTGATCTCGGCGACCGCCGTGGGCTTCATGGTCAGAATCCAGGTATTGTTCGGGCCCGATGCGATGTCGTACTGCGTTCCGTATTTCGAGTTGAGCACCGTTCGGATGTCGCCAAAGCGATCGGGGGGAGCGCCGGTAATCTGGATCGTGTCCGGACGGCTGGGATCTGGCCGGCTCACGTCGCCAACGGTGATGCCATTTTGTAGCAGATCCTGCTTAATGTGCGCGGCGTCACTGTCTGTGGCGATGCCGACCGCCTCGTCCACCATGACCTGGAGGATGAGGTGCGTGCCGCCTTTAAGGTCCAGACCAAGGTGAATGCGGTCGAGGATCGAGGCCTTGAACGCAGGCCCGGTCACGCCACGGGGAATACCGATGATCCCGAAGACAAAGAAGATCAAGACGGCGAAGATCAGAATGGCTTTGGTGGAATTCTTACTCATGGGAATCGTAATGGGTGGGAACTATTTTGCTGCCTCGTCCGTTGTGACGGAAGCGATCGCGCTTTTGACCACTTCGAGCTTGATGTTGTCGGGGGGGATCCGCAGCTGGATGGCGTCTTCCTTGATGGAGATGATGGTTCCCCGAATGCCGCCAGTGGTGGTGACTTTGTCGCCGGACTTCAGGCTGCTCAGCATCTGCTGCCACTGCTGCTGCTTTTTCTGGTTCGGGCGAATCAGAAGGAGATAGAAGACCCCAATGATAAGGACAAAGGGGAGGAACGAGAGCACGCCAGGAGGAATCGCGGCCGCCAGAAAAATCGTTAACGTCAACACACAATCCTTTTTCGACGCAGCAGTGAAGGACTTGGCTTGCGCGCCGCTTGCATCAATAATTTCAGGAAAGGCCCCAGGCTAAGAGGGAAATCTTTTGCCGAAAGGGCTTCGAACAGCGCCTGCTGCTTCCTTCTGCTTCTGGTAAAACTTCCGGCTACCGGCCGGGCCCTTGCGCCACGCCCCGTTCCCGACGGGTGCGCACACGTTTCCGGATGCCCGAGGAGTGCCTAGTACCATAGCATCGCGTACAGGATCGAGCGGTGTCAAGGCGGGGTAGCTGCGGCACGACGTATTGACGAATGAAACCCCTCAGGACTATCTCTGAAACGAGACTGCGATGCCAGACTGGAAACCCAACCCATCCGGTATTCTCGTGCCCGATGGGCCAAGCACCTTTGGCCCGCGCGCTCCAGTAATGCCGGCGGTCAAGAAAGCCTCGAAACAATTCTGGCTGCGCGATCCTCGACGCCGCGTTACTGCAGGGACCGTTGCGCCTCCCGGAGTTACTGACCTTGGCCCCTGGGAACTGCACAACCTTGAAAAGCATATTCTCGGGCGCCGCGAGGAATCTGTCCGCGTGTTGATCGGCGTCGCCGTTCTGCGTAAGCTCGCGCACATTGATCGCGATGGACAGGTCAAATGCGGAGCCGCTCAATTCCAGCGCGGCAAGGGCAATGAAGCCTATGTCGCAGCCCATCGTTTCCCCGGTACACCTACATTCGACAACTGGCCTCTACCGCACTACGCACGCGAGACTCGGCTGGAACGGGCTATGGAACGCCCGCTCGAGAAGACCGACTATCTGCCCCGCTTGATGAATTATGCTGACCGGCTCTTTGAATCCCAGGGAGGCTGCGCTGCTGTCGCGAAGATGATCGGTTTCATACTCCATGAACAGAAGCCGGAGACCGACATCAATTTGAACCTTATTCGTCATAGCGCTCTCAGCGAGCTTTTTCCAGCCTGGCGTAAAGCGCTGGAGACGGCTCTGGACAAAGCCAGCAAGCATAGCGGCCAGATCCAGGATCTGGATCCGTCCATACTCGGCCACGTGAACCAGACTTGGTTTCCCAATGCTGTGGGCGCAAAACCAGCTGAGCAGAGTATTGAAGTTGTGCAGTTCGCGCTGGTACATTCACTCGCCGTTTCCATTACTTCCCCTGGTCCGTTCATGCTCGCCCCGTCCACGATGACCGAGTACGCAGCCCGGCTCGAAGCGCTGGGCAAAGGACGTTAGGTGCCGATCTCACACGAGCATGTTGTAGCGAAGTTTGGTATATCTGCTCTTCTGAGTCGCGCCTAGAGCGCTTGTGTCTCGATGCCACCCCGCACTTTTTGCATGGTGTCCAAATAGAACGCCAAATTGTGCAGAGTGTTG
>CAYVSQ010000494.1:0-2560 GCA_964453815.1 uncultured Acidobacteriaceae bacterium
AACACATTCTGTCAGCGGAGTGGTCTTTTTGTGGCACTATGGTCCCACAACAAAACCCTACACCAAAACCCCAAACCCAAAAATAAATAAAATTTTAAAGATTGAATAATTTGAGTTAGTTAAAGTTAAGGGAACTGAAGGATCCCTAACTAGGGTATTTGCAAAACTCATAATTCCTGGGGATTAGTGGGATTTGCTACCCAGGCGAACTCAACAGTCTTCCATATCACTGAAGTTGACGGAGATGGGAGACTCTTTAGTGTTCTTGCCTGATTTTGCTTCCCTGCCACTCAGCTTGCTGTTCTTCTTCAGGTTACGCTTCTTGGGTGTTTCTTTTGGGGAGATGGGGATCTCAACCCTCTTGACGTGGTGTCTGCCTGATTTTCTCAGGGAAGAATCGATCTGATCTTCAGTCAGATGTGGTGCCATCAATTTCATCTTTTCAGCAATGATTCCAACGACAGTAGGTCCTACGTACCCCAGCTGGCCATCACCCCTGTCTACTAATTTGAGTAAGGGGCTTTAAAGAGCTGATTCTTATTTTTCTTCTAGTAAGAGTAGCTCGACATCTTCTGATTTTTTCATTAGGGGGCTCTCACTAGCTGGCCCCAAGTCAGCGTTGGGGGCCCCTGATGGGATTCTCACAGTAAATCTCCCTGCTTTGACTTTGGGTTAATCGGGAATTACTTCGAGCAAAGCAACAAGCTTGCTTATTTTGATGTGGTCTTGGTTATGCATGTTGCTTTGGGTGCTCTCAATGACCAACTTAACGCTATCTAAGGAACGGGGTACAAATAGCTGGTAGCGCCAGGATCCCCTGTTATTTAGTCTACCAGTTCTGTTGATCACTTGCTGCTCACTCCTCCTGCTAAACACGTCTGTGATTATCAAGTAGTTTCCACCATTTCTCTCAATTTCCTCACTTGTCTTCAAATCAGTGCCTCTATCTTGGGCTTCACTAAGTACGTAGACTTCATACTGGCTCCTGCTGTTGCGTTAGATGAATCTCGTGTCTAGGAGCGAGTCAATGATGTTTGGTTTCAACCCCCTTAGAAAATTGAACTTAACATCTTCACATTTGGTCAAGCTGTTCTGGATTGAGCTGTAGGTCTGCGCTGCTACAATTATCACTGGGGTTAGCTAGCACTGGGCCTTTACCAAATTATAGAACCCAGCTATGAAATCCTTCTGGGACGTTGTCGTAATTTCATCTCTCAGGTGAACCTTCTTGTCAAAGTCCATCTAGGCCAGAGTTGGAAATTTGATGGGGCTTGCTGAAAAAACTTTCATCAAGCACCCCAGCTCTTTGTTGCTCATCGTTGACCCCGTAAGACCGACCACACTAGAGGGCTGCCTAAACAGTTTCATCATCTTCTCCATTTGTTCAACGGCCCCCTCAAACATTAACCAGTCGTTCTCATCCAGGACTGCTACTGACTGCCTCCAGACCTTGAGGAATTCAGGATCCCCACTAGCAGTTTCAAGATCTTTCTGGGTGTAGTAGTAGACCCCTGGATCCCTAGAGTACTAATTGATGTTAGTCTTGAGACCCATCGAGAGGATCAGCTGTTCAAACTTCTTGGAATCCCTGAGAATCAAGTGAGCATTCTTGCCTATTATGAAGACAGGGGTTTTTCTGAGTTTGGCTAAGATGATAGCGATCGCAACGCACAGGAGGGTCTTACCATTTCCCATTCCAAACTATATGAAGCAATTATCTTTTAGGTTTCCCATCAGGTAGTTCAGGCAAAGTTGCTGGGTGTAGTGGAAACTGAACCGGAGATGGTCCTACAGTTCTGTAATGAGGTGGCCTTACTCGAGGGGTTTGTTGAGGATCTCCTCGCAGTAGTCCTTCACAGACTGGTGCGTGGGATTCATTTTACCGAAGCTTTCGATGATCCTGTTTATTGATTCCTGGTTTTCCACCTTCATCTCCTTTGGCATTTCAAGATAAACCTGAAGGGCTGACATATCACCCCTAAGGCAGTCATCAATTAGCTCAGGCTTTTTTCTGACACCTCGCTCAACTTGTACTGTCACCAGATTGTTGACAAGTGTGATTATGTCATTCAATTGTTTGGTCCATCGGGGGTTCCTCTATCGCAACTCTTTGTGAAGCCCTGCCATAAAGTACAGGAAGTCCTTCTGGTCCATCACTGACCACTTGGTGATGAGAATGCTCCTGATTTTAGCAATAAATGCTTGCAGGGATTCTAGATCTGAGGAGGATGACAGAGCACAGATCTGAATAAAGTCTTCAGTGCACCTGCTATCAATATGTTGAATGAGGTCAAGTCCATGTCTGGTCTTGAGGGTCTAGATAAAAGGCTTGTTTAGAATCAACAGGGTGTCTGGCAAAATTTAGATGACCTGCAGATCGATGTTGTGCTTGTTGAAAGTGTCGTACATGAGGGGTATGATACCAATGTTGGCTTTGTCAAGTTGAATGAGTTGGGCTTCGAGCTTGGCAAAGTGCTAGTTTCCTGTGGAAGACATATTTGGCGAGGCCTAGAGTTCGATCAATGTTGGGTAGGTTGATCAAGTAGACCATGGCACTCTT
>CAYVSQ010000495.1:0-4846 GCA_964453815.1 uncultured Acidobacteriaceae bacterium
ATCCGGTGCTGCCCGTACATCCGATTCACCCAATAGAGCCAACTCACCCGGTCTCACCGATCTTCCCTCCGATTGAGCCAATTCATCCCATTCATCCTCTACCACCGATTGAGCCACTCCATCCGGTGCATCCGATCCAGCCGCTTCACCCGGTACATCCTCTACCTCCGATTGAACCAATTCATCCGGTACATCCGGTGCATCCAATCCACCCGATTGAGCCGATTCACCCGGTGCATCCGGTCCTGCCGATACATCCGATCCATCCGCTACATCCGCTACCTCCGATCCAGCCACTCCATCCGGTGCATCCGATCCAGCCACTCCATCCGGTGCATCCGATCCAGCCCCTTCACCCGGTTCACCCGGTTGAGCCGCTTCATCCGGTGTTGCCGCTACATCCGGTATTCCCAATTGAGCCCATTCACCCGGTCGTGCCGATCGTCCCTCCGCTCCTGCCTCCACTGCCTCCATTGGAGCCGCCCATCATTGAGGTGCCCGAAAAGAAGGGAAAGAAGGGACGTTGATTGATTGTCTTCCCGTTGCAGACCGGATCGGCAGTAACATCCGGTCTGCAGCGTAACTGAAGGTGCATACTGAAAGGCTGGCACGAATGGTACTGAGCTGTACCGGCAAATTATTGCTTTTCGCCTGTGTAATGTGTCTCGGGAAGAATAGCAATCATGGTTGAACCGGATTCAAAACCAATTCTCTGAGGTCGTGAAATGTTAGCGGTGAGTGAGCCACCAAGCGCTGTCAAAAATTGGCAGTTCGACCCACCGACTGAAGTGCTGGCGTCTCGTCTATTTGCCGCAGGCGGATATCTGCTCGTCTCCGGGCTGTTTGATGAAGCGACTCTCGAAGGATTGCGCGCGGAAGCGGAAAGCTGCAGGCCTGACAGTGTACGGCAATGCCTGGCTGAGTCCGACGGGACCGAGGGCCGAGGCGGTAGCCCAGCGCGCGCATACAGGTCAAGTCAGGGCCGCGACCTGCATTGGGGGCTGCATGGATCTCCGGAGATGGCGGCGGCTCTTGAGCGCTTATGTGGTGCAACCCTTTCCGCTACTGGCAGTGGAACGTATTCGTTTTACGAACAACCTGGTGATTTCCTCGCGCTTCACCGCGATATTCTCCAGTGCGACGTTGCCGTCATCACTTCCCTGACGCCCCTCACAACTGGTGGTCCTGCAGGAGAGCTCACGGTCTATCCCGGCTTCATCCGCGAACCCCTCTCTACGGTTCGCGCCGCAGGCCGGCAATACGGAACGCCTGTCGCACTCGACCGCGGGCACACTATCGTTCTGTTGGGTGGCCTGGTGCCGCATGAAGTAACTCCCACCTGCGTTGGACAGGAGCGAATTGTCGCCGTGAACTGCTATCGCATAGAAACTCGCGAAGCCGCTGATCGAGTGGCAGGGGAAGCAGCTCCAGCTTAGGGCCTAAGGTATCGCATGCAGGTGATCTTTAGTTGTGAAGATAAAACTTACATGTGGTGGCAAGCGGAGTTGCTCCACCATAGCTTTGCGAAGTCGGGCATGCCGGCGCGGCTGACCGCATTGGTGGCTGCTGACGGTCCCCAGGAAAATGCGTATACCTGTAACACGCTTCGCGTCTCCAACTATAAAGACAGATGTTCGAACGGACCTCTGATGGTCCTGAATAAACCCGGAGGAATCGCGGAATGGGCTTCACTTGACGGCCCCGGGGATGAGACGGTCTTGATCGTCGACCCCGATTCGGTATTTCTCCGTCAGGTGCCCGACGTTGGGCCGATCCCGAACGGAGAGGCCTACTCGGAGGAGCACGACTACATGGGGGTCGATTTTCCGGCGAATAAACTGGTGATCGACCGCCATTGCAACCCGGCGTTTCACGCAGACATTCAGCCCGTAGGCATCTACATCCTTATCAATCGAGCTAGTCTCGTCAAATTGTCCCGGCTTTGGCTGCAAAAGTCCATTGAGATCGGGTCAGACCCGGTTTGCCGCGAAGCTTTGGCAGGCACGGGCTGGCTGAGCGATATGTGGGGATACGCCATCGCTGCCGCCGAACTGGGTATTCGCCATCATATCCAAGAATTCTCGCAGGTAACTGGCTCTAATTCGGTGGAGCGGCCTATAACCCACTATTGCTATCCGTTGCTGGTCGACCCGGCGGAGCGATGGGCGCCGAATACACAAACGCCGCTTCTCTGGAGTAAGTGGCATTATGTGCCCTGGAGCGATCCGCCGAATCCAAACGCATCGAGTTGCGAAGGGCGTGTCTTGCTGGAGCAATTGTGGGAGCTGGTCAATCTGAAAAGATTGCAATTCAGTGACCGCTAACGGCTGCGGATTCGCAATGCGATTTTTCGTGGCAAAATGAAGGATTTTCGGTACGCTCTTTTTCAAGACTGAACTCGTTTTTGCAGGTCTCATTCGGAGATCATCCCTCTATTCCGCAGTCGACTTCAAATGGAGGACTTATGCTAGCTCGTTCAAAATGGCGCTGCGCGCTGCTCACCGCAATTTTTGCTGTAACCAGCGCGTTTATCTGGCAGGTCGCGTCCGCTCAGGACGATGTTGTCCACATCTTTTCAGGCATAGTGAAGCACGTGGACAAGGACACAAAGACGGTAGTGATCAAGGGCGCCGACGGCACGGAGCAGACCATCAAATACACGAACAAGACCGTGGTTGAGGGTACCAAGGATGCCGGCAAGGGAGTCGCCAAGGGTTCCACGGACGCCTATCTTGCCGCCAAGACCGGCGCCAAGGTGACCGTGAAGTATACCGGCAAGGGTGCTGAGAAAACCGCAGTCGGGGTGAAGGACGCCGTCGAATAAGGCGTCAAGCCAGGCCGGAACAGGGGCGTGATCAGTCCGGCCTAACTACCCGGAAGCCCTCCGGCGTCTCGATATGGGGCGTATCCCAACCACCTGGTGGGACGACAGTCTGCTTGACCTCGTCCGGCCCCCAGGTATGCGGCTTATAGACGTAGACCGGCGTCCCTGCCTTTAAGACAGGATCGACGATCCTCCATGCTTCTTCGACGTAGTCCTGACGCGCGAACAGCGTCGCATCGCCGGCCACGGCATCGCTCAGCACACGCGAATAGGCTTCCATCTCGCCGGGACGGGGGTGACGGCTGGCTATCAGTTCAACATCCTCGCGCCTGCCTCCCTCCACAAAGGGCGCGACGGAAACGGCCATAGCCACGGTGATGTCCGGACTCAGGCGGAAGCGCAGATAGTTCTGCGGCAGGTCGTGGTTGATGGGGGTCGCGGGAGGCCGATGGAAGCGGGCGATGATCTCGAGGCAGGTCATGGGCAGGTTTTTTCCGGCGCGGACGTAGAAGGGAACTCCCTCCCACCGCCATGAGTTCAACTCCAGCCTTAGGGCAGCAAAGGTTTCGACTTTGGAGTCCGGCGCCACGCCCTTCTCCTGGAGATAGCCCTTGAACTGGCCGCGCACTACATTTTTCGGCTCAAGCGGGGGAATGGATTTGAGTACCTTAACCTTCTCATCGCGCAGCGATTCGCAATCGTCGCGCGCTGGCGGTTCCATAGTCAGGTTGCAGAGCACCTGAAAAATGTGGTTCTGGATGACGTCGCGAATCGCGCCGGTCTGATCGTAGAAAACGCCGCGTCCCTGAACCCCGAAGTCTTCCGCCATCGTGATCTGCACGCTTTCCACATGGTCGCGGTTCCACATCTTCTCCATGAAGGAATTTGCGAAGCGAAAGGAGACCATGTTGGTGACCGGGCCCTTCGCAAGGTAGTGATCGATACGAAAGACATCGGACTCATCAAAGGCGGAACGCAGAATGCGGTTGAGCTCATGAGCCGAAGGCAGATCGTGGCCGAAGGGCTTTTCTACGATGATGCGAGCTCCTTTCGCTGAGCCCGACTTCACGAGTTGCTCGATCACCATCTCAAAAAGAAAAGGCGGGATGGCGAGGTAGTGCGCGGGGTGCTCCGCCCAGCCCAACGCAGTCCGGAGCGCCTGAAATGTGCCGAAGTCCGCATAGTCGCCGTCGACGTATCGAAGTAAGGCGTTCAGCTTCGGCCATGCATCTGGATCGACTCCGCCGTGTGTTTCCAGACTATCCTTGGCACGTGCTTTGAACTGGTCGAGGTTCCAGCCAGCCTTGGCCACGCCAATGACAGGAAAGTCGAGCTTTCCGTGCTGGACCATGAGCTGCAGCGCCGGAAAGATTTTCTTGTAGGCCAGATCGCCGGTCGCTCCAAAAAAAACCAGCGCATCAGAATGGGGATTGTCCACTAGTCGTCTCCTTTACGCTCGCGTCTATTTTATTTCGCTGCCGGAAGCCGTCATCTTCGCACGGAGGCGCGCCTCAGCGGCATCGCTCCAGTATTTGCAGTTTAGCTGGATGAAAACCGACGTATAGGGAACGGTCATGTTCGTCTTGACGACGAGGATGTGGAAGGTCTTTCCCGCCTGGTCGATGTTGGAGATGATCTTCCCGTGTGGGAGCGACCTCACTTTATAACTCGCCAAAAGTTCGCCGATCTTTGCGCGGTAGGCCGAGGCTCCGGGGGCGTCCTGGTCGGGCACGTAGGGAAGCTCGGCATCCATGAAAATATCGGGCCGGACGTGGCTGGAGTGGTGGATCGCGTCGAGGACGGATTGCACGACTTCGAGCTGATCGGCATTGGTCTCGATGGTCTCGATACCTGGGGAAGTCTGGAGCGGATAGGCCGAGTCAACGACCAGAATCCAGTTGCGATGGCCGAGGAGCGGCATGGACTCGGCGACTTTTGCCTTCCAGTCAGAGGACTGCGCGTGCATGAGCGGCGATGCCAGCACAAGGATGAGAGAGAGAAGACGCTTAGGCATCAGAAGGC
>CAYVSQ010000496.1:0-3788 GCA_964453815.1 uncultured Acidobacteriaceae bacterium
GTGGCGACGCTGCCGATGTTGGCAGCAGTCGCCACGGCGAGCAGGTATGGCATCGGTTTCAGCCCCATGCGTCGCGTAGCCAGCAGTGCGAACGGCGTCATCACCAGGCAGATAACGTCGTTAACAAAAAACGCCGAGAGAGCGCCGGTGATGAAGATCACGGTGGGCAACAAGTGCCGTGGCTTGAGACGCGTAACGACTTGCTCGGTGATCCACTCGAAGAATCCTGTCAGACGCAGACAGCCGACCACCACCATCATGGAGAACAGCAGCACAAGGGTGCCGAAATCGATGTAATGCAGCGCTTCGGCGGCGGGAACGATGCGGAAAGCAATCATCAATACGGCGCCGATGATGGCCATGCCGGGGCGATCGACCTTCATCCCGGGCAGCTTCCCGAGGGCGAACACGCTGTAGCTGAGGGCGAAAACAGCGTAGCCGGCGGCGACCCGCCACTCGGCAAGTGGACTAGTAAGATCCGGTACAGTCGCTAGCAGGAGAACGGGCAAGATCATGACGAATGCAGTGTACGCGAGGCGCAGCCGGAGAACGTACAGGTGCCTTAATCTCTTGGCGCTGATGAAGTTTCAGGGCAAGCTTCTGAGGCTGCTGACCAAGAAAGCCTAATCAGACACGGGCCGCTATCACAGCAATTGAGAACAATTGTTGACAACCAAATCTAGAACGGCAACGACAGCCTGTTGTTGAGTATCATTGGTCGGCTGGTGCAGCACGAATTTGAGCGTTTCCGTCACCATCATGATCGCCGCACAGAGATTCTTCTCAAACTGAGACATGCTGGCCTGCAGGCGCTCAACGTAGTCGTAACGGATCCGCCCGGAGTTCATATCCAACAAAAGGGGAACATTATTGCGCATCCGGCGAAGCACAAGGGGGCGCAACAGAAAGCGCGGCAACATAAGAAGGAAGGAGTCCAGCGAATAAAAGATCCGCTCGACTCTATAGTGCAGCCGGCTTTCAGCGCACAGAGAACAAGAGATCGACAGGTGCTCTATCGGAATCTCAAAGAGAGCCCCGGCGGACTCCTCAAGACATTCGAGGATGCCCTTGGCTTGCGCGACAAAGTGTGAAGACATCTCATTCAGCTGCGCCTGTATTTTCTCGTCTTCCTGAATCCGCCACACCTGAAAGACCGATTCGACCTCCCGCATCATAAAATCCTCAAGAAGCCTGCCGAAAACCCGTCCCGTTTCCTCGGGATGTTGCGCCTGGAAAAGCTTCAGGTCCTGCCGTACTTTTGGAACCTGGGTTTCCACATGTGTCTTCAGATCCTGTTCGACCCGCGCGAGAATGTCACCAGAGCGCTGACGCAGCAGCACCTTCAACTCTCCCATCTCGATCTGCGTTTCTTGCAGTAACCGGTCAAGTGCCGTCCGTTTGCTCTCCAAGTCCTCGGGGCTTAACTCTCCAGCACGCATTCCAATCGATGCTGCAAACCTGAGGGTGCGCGCTATCTGCAACGCATCAAGAGCTACGGAACGAACCAGTACTTGTCGCTTTTCCTTGATGAGAAAGGTCCGGAGATGGTCCTCAAAGGCTTCGAGACCACTCGACGTTCTGTTGTTAGCGATACAGCTGTGCTTGTCCTGCAGTGCTTGCCGTGCTGATAGGGGGAATATCTCCGACGACTCGATCTGCAAACGGTTCAGCTCATTTTTGAGAAACTCGGTGATCTTACTGAGTTCGTCAGGAGTACCAATATCGGTCTTGTTAACAATGAAAAACAGCTTGGGAATTTCACCTTTGATCCGGCGAAGGAACTGTGACTCTACCTCGGTGATAGGCGGATCCACGGAAAGAACGACAATGCCGGCGTCCACATACTCCAAGTAGCTCTCGGTCGTCTCGGTATTGTGGGCATGAGTTGAGCCGATGCCCGGAGTATCAATAAGCACGATGCCGCTTTTCAGGAAAGCCGAAGGGTAGGATATCTCTACCGACGCGACCTGTTTGGTGTTCCCGGGGTTACCCGCCTCGGTGATGTAATCCGCCAGAGTGCCGATAGCAACGCTTTCCCTCAGGGCACCTGTTGTGTACATGACCGTTGCCTGCGGCTCGGAACCATACCTGATTTCTGTGATGATGGCTGTCACGGGCAGGACTCCGGTCGGCAACACATCGGCTCCAAGCAGAGCATTAATAAAGGAGCTCTTGCCACGCTTCATTTGGCCCAGGACGGCAAGGTGCAATTGCCCAGTGGCTAGCTTTTCCTCAAGAGCGAGGAGCTTTTCGTGCAGACCCTTGTTGCTTCCACTTCTCGCCGCTTCTATTCCCACCAGTGCGCGCAGTGATTCCTCAATCGGATGAGCCTCGACGGATTGGGATGCAATCGCCATGCGTCGAATTCGCTTGCTTCTAGGCTTTTGAGGACGGTTGGTCGGAACGGGAATAACGAATCGCTTCCACCTTGGAGCTGGCCACCAAGCCTCCCTGGATCATCTGATCAAGATGGGGCAACAGCTTTTGAATCTGTTCTTCCCTGTCGATCACGGTGACCATCACGGGCGCATTTTTTGAAATGGACAGGCTGCGAGCATGATAAATACGGGCGCTGGCGCCGAAGCCTTCAACGCCACGAAACACGGTCGCTCCTCCGAGTCCGAGTTCCATGCACTTTGCCACGATGGCTTTGTATAGCGCCTCACCTTGCCATTTGTCTGCTTCGGTAAAGTGAATGCGCAACATCCGCGCTTGAAATTGCTCTTTCATAGTTGGCTCTTTCTATTCGGCGGCGGCCGCCGGGCGATGCGAGTACTTAATGATGTCAACATCGGATAGAACCACGAGTCCTTCCTGAACCATCGCGTCCACCAGGGGCAGGAATTCTTGCAATTTCTCCTGGGTATCGATGACTGAGATCATGATCGAGCAATCGTGTGAGAGATTGAGCGCCCTCTCCTTGTGAACTCTGCGATGTGCTCCATAGCCGAGAATGCCTCGGTAAACCGTGGCTCCTGCTAAATCATTTGCACGCATCGCCCGCAACAGGGCTTCGTGCAAGGGTTGGTCCCGCCAGCGATCGGTCTCGCCGATATAAATGCGCATAAGCTGTGCTTTGCCTTCGATTTTGACGTGCTCTGGCGCAGGTGCCTTCTTAGGCTTCGAAATCTGCGCCGGCTTGGCGATGGTGGTTTCCTGCACCTCAATCAACCCGGAGCCGACCATCTCCTCCAACTTGCCCAGCAATTCGTCGACCTTCTTCCGCGTCTCGATGAACTCGATCTTGAGGGGCAGGTTGTCGGAGATCTCAACAAAATTTGCCGAATGGATATGGTGATCGGCGCCGAATCCGGCAACCCCCTTCAGGACAGTCGCGCCACTACAACCGCGGAAATAAAGAAAATCAAGAATGCTCGAAGAGGTCGAAACGCCGTGGTGCGTCGAGCCTTCACTTAGGTAAATCGAAACTTTAAGTGCTTTTCCAGGAGACAACATATTTTCCCTCATTCGTTATGGATGCAATCCGCGTTGCGAAACCAGGAATTCCGCGGCATGCCCTAGCACTCCCCATTGAAGATCGTTAGGGTGATATTCATCACGGATGTGGTTCAGAGTTCCGATGAGCTGATTCCTGTGCCTTTCCATGATCGTATCGATCTCTGACGCAAGCACTGGCGTGGCGCCCTGTTTGAGCCGTGTTCCGTGAATCACACAGAGAACGGCCTGCGACCGCAGCCTTTGCGCCACTAGCTTGAGTTGCAGACAACCGAGAAACTGACGTGTGCGGCGGTCTTTCTCTCCTTGAAGAAGCACACATATATCACACA
>CAYVSQ010000497.1:0-4761 GCA_964453815.1 uncultured Acidobacteriaceae bacterium
GTCTTCGAGGAATTCGCACTCGTCGGTTTCGGCGAGCACGTCGGAGACAACGTGGGCCAGCTTGTTCAGCTTGTCGCGGGTGATTCTCACAGCACCGCCTTGTACTTCCGCGCCAGCTCGATCTTCACCTTCTTGAACATCTCGGCGTAGCCGGCGCCGGTGCGGTGCATTTCGTCCTGGTAGGCGTCGAGGATGACGCGCACCTCTTCGTTGATGCGGTCTTCGAGGGACAATTCTTCGAGGAGGCCGGCGTTTACGCGCTCTTCGACAACGGACAACTTATCAGTGCGGATCATCTTCGCGTCGATCAGGTGTTTGACCGTGTGGCGGGCGAGATATCCAACATAATCTCTTGAAAAAATCATTTATCTCGTTCGAAATATAGCACAAGTCAGTGGGCAAAACCGGCTGTGACGAGCATGGCGCTATGCCCGGTTGGCGAGCGCAGGCCGGTGCGGGCAGACGGCGGCGTTGAGGCAGTCGTCGGCGATGCGGAGCCGCTCGACGGGACTGCCAGCGATGAGGTGTTCGCTGACGATCTCGGGGACGTCTTCGATCTTGACTCCGCCGTACCATACGGCTTCAGGGTAGACAACGACGGTTGGGCCGTGCTCGCACTGCTCGAGGCATCCGGACTTGTTGATGCGAATGCCGGGGACTAGGCCGGCGGCCTTCACGGCGTCCTTAAGGCTGGTATGTAGCTCGCTTTTGCCGTCGGTCGTGCAGGAGGGCCGTGCGCTGCCCGGTTCGCGAAAGTTGGTACAGACGAATATGTGGCGCGAAAATTTCGCCAATCGGTGCTCCTTAGAATGTGGGTTTCTGGACTAATTTTACGCGAGTTTTCGCTTTGCTTTTTTAAACGCGACTTTTCCACGTGGCAGGATGGCGTAGACTGACACATCTGCGACAATCGATAGATGACGATGCTTCAGGATAGTTTGCTTTCGCTTAAAGACGATATGGTGGCCTTTATTGCAGGCCATGGAATGCGCCGCGTACCGGTGTACATTGGCGATGAAGTGCCCACGGTGGTGTGGGAGGATGACTCCAATCCAGACAGCTGGAAGGATTTTGTCGAGACCGCGAAGGCCGCGGACGCGCCCTTCCTGACAATGAGCGAAGTGGTGCTCGAGAAAGAAGATCTCGAGCTTCTGCTTGAGGAATTGCAGGAGGCAAACTTTCCGGACGAAGAGTCTCCCGCGATCGATGAGGCGCAGTCGCTGGCCACGCATGTGGGCAGGGTGGGCTACATCCAGCTGGGCTTTGCTCATCAGGGAATCGTGTTTCTGCATGAAAACACCACGGCTTGGTATGAGCGCTACCAGCAACTACTTGAATCGGTAGAAGGCTTCAGCGATATCGTGCTGGACGAAGAGGATACAGACGAAGAATTGTGAGTACGCCTGAGGCTGCGCCCGCGCTCCTCAACAGGCGCTGGATTCTTTCCGGGAGCGATCCCCGCACAGCGGCAAAGCGAGCTCGAGAGGCCGCCGATCTGGCCCGCGAGGCTGGGCTGCCTCTGCTGATTGCCGAACTGCTGGCGGCGCGTGGCATCCGCAATGCCGCCGAGGCCGAGCGCTTTCTCCATCCGCAATTCGACCACCTTCTCGACCCCTACTCGATGCTGGGTATGAAGCACGCGGTGGCGCGCATCCAGCAGGCTATCGCGGCGCATGAAACGATCCTGATCTACGGCGACTACGATGTGGACGGAACGACAGCGGTGGTGTTGCTGAAGACAGCCATCGAGATGCTCGGGGGACAGGCTCGCTTTCATGTGCCGCATCGGCTGCGCGAGGGCTACGGCATGCAGAGCGATATTCTGGATTCCGCAGCGCGCGACGGCGTACGGCTGGTGATCAGCGTCGATACGGGGATTCGCGCCTTTGCGGCAGCCGAAGCCGCCGAAACGCAGGGTCTGGACCTGATTGTGACGGACCACCACTTACCGGAAGCAGCCGTGGGGTTGCCGAAGGCACTGGCGATCCTGAATCCTAACCAGGCGGACTGCGGCTATGCATGCAAACATTTGTGCGGGGCAGGGGTGGTATTCAAGCTCTCGCAGGCGCTGCTCGAAGGGCAGGATCGGGAGCGGGCGCGGACGAAGATTCTTCCGTCGTTTCTGAAAATGGTGGCTATTGCCACGGTTGCGGATGCGGTTCCGCTGCTGGGCGAGAATCGGGTCTTCGTTGCGGTTGGCCTGGAGCAATTGCAGCGGCCCGTGCATGCCGGGCTGCGCTCGCTGATGGAGGTGGCCAAGCTGGATCCGGCGCGGCGAAAGCTCCATCCAGTCGACGTGGCGTTTCGGATTGCGCCCCGTATCAATGCCGCCGGACGCATGGATGTGGCTTCTGAGGTCATCGAGTTATTTACGACGAAGGACGCGAAGCGCGCGCATGAAATCGCCGAGAAACTCGACCGCCTGAACCAGGAGCGGCGCGACGCCGAGGCCCGGATGCTAACCGAGATCGTGGCACGGCTGGAAGAAGAGGAGTTCCGCGATGCGCGATGCATTGTGATGGACGGAGAGGGATGGCATCGGGGAGTGATCGGTATCCTGGCGTCGCGCATTGTGGATCGAACGGGCAAGCCGGCGATTGTAGTTGCTTATGAAGAGGACGGGATTGCGCATGGTTCGGGCCGATCGATTCCGAGTTTTCATCTGCTGAACGCCCTTGAGAGCTGCCGCGACCTGTTTACGCGCTTTGGCGGGCACGCGCATGCAGTTGGCTTCTCGCTGCCATCGGAGCGAGTGAAGGAATTGCGGGCGAGGCTTATCAACTATGCAGCGATTCTCCTGAAAAATGAGGACTTGTGCAGTCCATTGCTCTGCGATGCGCTGCTGCCGCTGGACCGCATTACGCCGGCGGTCTTCTCCTGGCTGAAGCGGCTGGAGCCGCTGGGGACAGGCAACGTGGAGCCTGTATTTCTGGCGCAGAATGTGCGGCTGACCGCTGCCCCGCGCTATATGAAGGAAAAACATGTTCGCCTGCAGCTTGCGCAGGGTCCGCGCGGAGGCAACCTCGCGGCGGTGGGCTGGAGCTGGGCAGAACGTGTCCAATCGATGCATCTGGGCGAGGGCAGCGTGGTTCATCTGGCCTACCGGTTGCGCGAGAATGAACACCCGGAGTACGGCGGGCTGGAGCTGGAAATCGCCGGGATATATCCGGCAGGCGAGTAGGTTGAGGATTCTCGGTCGGGCTTTGGCCACTTGCGGTTCCATGCTCGCGAACGCCGAACTCTGCAGCAATCGCCCAAGCCTTTCTTGATCTTATCGAGACTCGAATACGCACGGTCACCCGCGTAACAATACGCCACCAGTTTCGGCTCTCCGTCACCAAACGAGTAGAAGTTTTTGAAATCGACCAGCCACCACCACTCCTAACCCAGCGGGTGTGCTGTGCCCCAATTGCAGGCCCGGCACACACCCAAGCACGATCCGATTGAGCGTGCTATTTCTAAAGACATGGCGACTCAACCCGTTTCCGATCCGTGTTATCCAATTGGTAAATTTGCCCGCCCTGCAATTATCGATGCGGCCCATCTCCGTGGCTGCATTGCTACGCTGTCTGCGTTGCCGGAGAATCTCCGTGCCGCTGTTGACGGATTGACCAAAGCCCAGATCGATACACCCTATCGCGAAGGCGGCTGGACCGTGCGCCAGCTTGTACACCACGTTGCGGACAGCCACTTGAATGCGTATGTCCGCACGCGATTGGCCCTCACCGAAGATTGGCCGACCGTCCAGGGTTACGACGAAAAGGCGTGGGCAGAGCTGGTAGACGCGCGCGCCCTGCCCATCGAAGTCTCGCTCGATCTTCTTGAATCATTGCATCGCCGCTGGGTAGCGCTCTTTGAATCACTCTCTGAAGCCCAGTGGCAGCGGGGCTACAACCACTCCGAAAATGGACGTACCCCCCTGGCCGAGGCGATTGCTCTCTACGACTGGCACTCACGCCATCACGTCGCCCATATCGTTGCATTACGAAAGAGTAAAGGCTGGTAGCAATTCGAGAACAAGTCCCTTGATGCGCGGCTTGGAGCCACGCATCATCGTCATAATGTCCCTCGCTACGCCTGAAATTCCTGCTGCGGAGCTCGCCCGCGAGCTCGAAGACTCTTCGCCGAGTATTCGCAGGCAGCCATCCTGGAAGATGACCGCGTGATCTTCGACATGCGATCGGCGCGCTATTCCCTGTCCTCCGAAAAGGGCCGCTGCCGGCTGCATCTGTGATCGGAGGAGCGCAACCTCGTCCGCACCATTCGCGGACTACAAGCCCGCAAAGACTTGCTGCGCCTTGAGACGCGACGTTTCGGCCAGGCCCGTCCCCAAGTGCCGGAGCTGGTTCCGAATAGGGACCGCAGCACGCCCTCCTCGCGTGAGGCTACGCGCACGAAATATCTCCGCGTTCTCGACCATGTCCTGACGCGCAGTTTACCCGATTGGACCGTCGAAGGCTTTCGGATTAGCTCCCGATCTTGAAAACAGCTTTGGGCCCGCCTACGCACGCGGCGTGTTGACGCGAGGAACAGTGGCTGGGAGCGTAATCGCCGTCAATTCGGAAGAGACCAGCCGACAATCGACGGAATTCTCACGCTTGCCATTCTCTGGCTTATATCCTGCCGCGAACACGCCAGCGGCCGTCTCTTTGAGGATCTAAAGCTCATCATTCCCGCAGCAACCGCCCGCACCATACAGGCTCGCATGCCCTGGCTCAACTCCAGTCGCGCCTACGCTGGGCATTCATCCCTCAAGCGACG
>CAYVSQ010000498.1:0-6768 GCA_964453815.1 uncultured Acidobacteriaceae bacterium
TCCAGCTCAATCTCATCGATATAGCACCAGCCCCAGCTTTCTCCCGGCTCAAACGACCGCATGATCGGATGTTTGACTGCGTGGAAATGCTTCGTTGCATGCCTGTTCTTCGACGAATCGCAGCAACCGACGTGGCCGCACTCCAGGCAAAGGCGTAGATGAACCCAGCGGTCGCCCATCTTCAAACACTCCTCACAGCCTTCGGGGGTGCGAGGGGCCACTTTGTGGATATGGTTCAAGTGTGTGCACGATTGCATGATCTCTCTCCGTTAACGTCGCCTACAGCCATTCAAGCCTACTAGACAGGCAGCTTGGACGCGAGCAGATCGACCATCTGGATCTTTGGCGGCTCGGTGAAGAGTTCCGGAGCCTTCGCCATCAAAGCCGCGGCAACTTTGCCGGAAAGATGAGCCTGGCGTCCCGCCTCGTCCGGGAACGCGTCGAAGATGCCAAAGGTCGACGCTCCGATGCGAATTCCAAACCAGGCGATGGTTGCGGGTTCGGCTTCAACCAATGGCAGAGCGCTGCGCAGGAACTCGGCGGCTTCCTCTTCTTTGCCGGGCTTGGCCTGGAGCAGGACGAGCAATGCTAGATGGACCATCAAAATCCTCCTGAAGTGGCGTATGCGCTCACCTTTTGGATGCGACGTCTCTCGACTGCCAAAAGTTACTCTGCCCACGAATAAATCACAATTTTAACGGCTGCATGGTGAATTGAAGTCTCTGGTTACTTGACTCTTGACAGGTGAAAAACTAGAGTCGGAGCGTAGACGCATCACGCTTTTCTCTTGAGGCTCGAAAGCCGTATGCAGACCCATCCCTATACCTGGAACTACATCCCGCTGTTGATGCAAATTGTGGTGGCTGTGGGCCTTGGCTGCAGTATGACCACCATGTCTTATTTGATCGGACGCCATCGCAATTTCAAATCCAAGCTCGAAGCATACGAGTGCGGGATCCCCGCAGAAGGCGACGCGCGTGGGCGCTTCTCTGTCCGCTTCTACATGGTCGCGATGCTCTTCATCCTCTTCGACGTGGAAGCGGTCTTCCTGTTGCCCTGGGCAGTGATCTATCGCAGATTGCCGGCTATCACCGGGTCGCGCATGTTTGGATTTTGGGAGATGCTGATTTACCTGGGATTTGTCATGGTAGGCTTCTTTTTCATCCTGAAAAAGGGCATTCTCGATTGGGCATCGGACAAGGCCGATTTATAAACAAAATGGACGCTACAGCGATCGGAAAAAACACCGTTCTTGAAGCCCACGCGAAGAACAGGGCCATTAGTTCCCTTCTCTCATCTCTTCCGGATTCGATTACCGACGCCAGCTTCGACCACAACGAACTGACGCTGACCGTCGCCAGAGATCAGATTCGCGAGGTTTGCCGGATAGTGCAAGCTGCTGGTTACAACTTTTTCGAAGACGTGACCTGTGTCGACTGGTATCCCAGTGAACCGCGCTTTCAGGTGACATATCACATCCTTTCCCATGGTTTGAAGGAGCGCGTCAGGCTGGTGGCGCTGGTTGACTCCATCGATCCTTCCGTCGACAGCATCACGCCAGTGTGGCCCGCGGCCAACTTCTATGAGCGCGAGGTGTGGGACCTCTTCGGGGTGCGCTTCCACGGGCATCCGAACCTGCGACGCATTATGATGCCGGATGAGTGGGAAGGCCATCCGTTGCGCAAGGACTATCCGGTGGAGGGCTACCGCTAATGACTGAATTTGTCGGCACCTCCACGCTGATTGCATCCCGTCCCGCGGAGGGCTCCAAAGACAACACGATGGTCCTGAACATGGGGCCGCAGCATCCCTCGACGCACGGCGTGTTGCGCCTTGTCCTCGAAATCGACGGTGAGATAGTCCTCAAGGTAGTTCCGGATATCGGCTATCTGCATACCGGAATCGAGAAGACCTGCGAGGCAAAGTTCTACCAACAGGTTGTTCCGCTGACCGACCGCATTGATTATCTTTCCCCGCTTACGAACAATCTCGTTTACTGCCTCGCCGTCGAAAAGCTGCTGCAGATCGAGATTCCGCCGCGTGCGCAGTGGATAAGGGTGCTCCTGAACGAGCTCACACGACTGAATTCACATCTGGTTTGGCTGGGTACGCACGCACTGGACATCGGCGCGATGACGGTCTTCCTTTACACCTTCCGCGAGCGTGAAGAGATTCTGCGCATCCTCGAGCATGTCTCCGGCCAGCGCATGATGACGTCGTACTTCCGTGTCGGCGGTCTCGCGCTTGAGCCACCATTGGACATGTTCGATTGGATTCAGAGATTCATTAAGATCTTGCCGGAGAAGATCGACGAATATCAGAATCTCCTCACCGGCAATCCCATCTGGATCAATCGCCTTAAGGGCGTAGGCCATCTGAGCGCCGAAGACGCCATCTCGCTCGGGGTTACGGGACCACCGGCGCGCGCATCGGGCATCGACTGGGACTTGCGCCGCGACATGCCGTACTCGAGCTACGAGAAGTTCCAGTTCAAGGTGCCCGTTTCGCTCGATTGCGACGTCTGGGCGCGCTACATCCTCCGGCTTGAAGAGATGCGCGAGTCAATAAAGATCATCCAGCAGGCTCTTGACGGAATGCCTGAGGGAAGCGTCAAAGCGGACGCGCCGAAGGTTGTGCTTCCCGATCGCGAAAAGATGAAGACTCAGATGGAGTCACTCATCTATCACTTCAAGATCGTGACCGAAGGATTTGCTGTTCCAGCCGGCCAGGTCTATCAGGCTGTTGAAGGGGCTCACGGCGAGATCGGCTATTACGTGGTCAGCGACGGCACGGCAAAGCCTTACCGAGTGCACATGCGCTACCCAGGCTTTGCCACGTTACAGGCTCTACAGACCATGTGCGAGGGACGTTTGCTTGCCGACGTGGTTGCCGTGATCGGGTCGATTGATATCGTCCTGGGGGAGATCGATCGGTGAGCACTGTGATCCCGGACGCGCGTGTGTATGCCGAGCTGTGGATATCCTTCGTTTCGTTGATTCGCTCGTATGTGGCGGCGCACGATCTGAGCCGCCCGGTCCTTGAACACGCTCTGGTTGAGGAGGACGAAGACGGGCACCTGACGCTGAGCGGCGAGAGTAAGATTCTCGTGCTCCAGTTTGAATCCGCAACTGGCACGGGAAGCTGGGCTGTACGCGAGGATGATCCCGGGCCTGAACGCGTACTGGAACAGGGCAAGTTCAAAATTGACGAAGACAGTCAGGTAGAGTTGAGCGATCGCCGGGGGAAACTGGAGCTGGAAGTAGCAGCTGAGGCATTTACCGCAAAGGTTTTTGACGAGGACTAAGCGTTGGCCACGGAAAAGAAAACAATGTTTTCACCCCAGCTTGCTGCGCGGTTCGACAAGCTGGTGACGCTCTACCCCCTGCGCCGCTCCGCGCTCATCCCTATGCTGTTGTATGCACAGGACGAGGTTGGTTATCTCTCCGATGAAGTCATTGCGGAAGTCGCCGCGCGCATCGGTATTCAGGAGAGCGATGTTTTGAGCGTGCTCAGCTACTATTCTATGCTGCGCACCAAACCCGCCGGTAAATTCAATGTTCAGGTTTGTACCAACATCTGCTGCATGCTGCGCGGCGGCAATGAGCTCTTCGAGCATTGCAGCAAGCGTCTTGGCATCGGCCACAAGGGAGTCACCCCTGACGGCGTCTTCTCACTCGAAGAAGTCGAATGCATCGGGGCTTGTAGTTGGGCGCCAGCCGCTCAGATCAATTACGACTTCCACGAGAATCTGACGCCGGAATCGATGGACAAGGTTTTGGACGAGTACCGCGAGAAAGCGGGGAAATAATGGCCTACCTGACGACCCATCCCGACGTTGTTCCCATAGTCTCCTCGCGCTTCGGTAAGGGAGCAACCTCGATTGACAAGTATCTCGAGCTCGACGGCTACAAGGCCACCCGCAAGGCCATCGAGATGGGATCGGACGCCATCATCGCCGAGATGAAGGCGTCGAACCTGCGCGGTCGCGGCGGCGCGGGCTTTCCGACCGGTATGAAGTGGTCCTTCGTGCCCAAGAAGTCGGATAAGCCCAAATACATCCTCGTCAACGGCGACGAAAGCGAACCCGCCACCTGCAAGGACCGGCTTATCTTTGAACATGATCCCCATTCCGTCATCGAAGGCGTGATCATCGCTGGCCTCGCCGTCGGCGCAAAGATGGGTTTCATCTACCTGCGCGGCGAATACCGGTATCTCCTCAACATCATGGAGAGGGCCATCGACGACGCATACGCCAAAGGCTTTCTCGGCAAGAACATTTTCGGATCGGGCATCGACTTCGAAGCCGTCTCGCACACCGGAGCGGGAGCCTATGAAGTTGGTGAAGAGTCGGCTTTGATGGAGTCGCTCGAAGGCAAGCGCGGCATCCCGCGCATCCGCCCACCATTCCCAGCTGTCGTCGGACTGTACGGCGGACCTACCGTCATCAACAACGCCGAGACCCTGGCGACCGTCCCTTACATCATCCAAATGGGAGGCGCGGAGTATGCAAAGATCGGCACGGAGCGAAACGGCGGCACGCGCCTTTTCTGTTTGAGCGGCCATCTGGAAAAGCCCGGCGTCTACGAACTGCCAATGGGCTACAACCTCAAAAAGATGATCTACGATGTCGGCGGTGGAATTCCCGGCGGCAAAAAGCTGAAAGCAGTAGTCCCCGGCGGGTCGTCGACTCCGGTCTTGCGGCCCGATGAGATCGACATAGGCATGGACTTCGATCAGGTAGGAAAGGCCGGATCGATGCTCGGCTCTGGCGGTGTCGTCGTGCTCGACGAAACCGTCTGCATGGTCGAATTTGCGCTCCGCACGATGAAGTTCTATCAGCACGAAAGCTGCGGCTGGTGCATTCCCTGCCGCGAAGGCACCGACTGGCTGACGAAATCGCTCACCCGGCTCCACGCGGGCGGCGCAGTCGACAAGGACATCGACAACATCCGCTATCTCGCCGAAAATATGCTGGGCCGTACCTTCTGCCCACTCGGTGACGCAGCGGCAATGCCGACTATCGCCTTTGTGCAGAAGTTCCGCAAAGAGTTTGAAGACCACCTGGACGGCAAGGGCTGCCCATATCACCATTCGCTGGCGCACGAAGCGGTATTGGCTTAGGCATGCGAGAGGAAAGAAAGATCAACTTTGAAGGCGCGGGAGATCATTCGCATCATTGACAAGGACGGCTGGAGATTGGAGCGACGGGAAGTCACATACACTTTTCTCATCCGACAAAGGCGGGAATCGCCACGGTGCCATTTATGGTAGTAAGGATCTGCCGAAGTACATCGTCGCGAGTATTCTGAAGCAGGCGGGCTTGAAATGGCAAAAAAATGTCTGGTTGTTTACGCCAAAGTGTCGGGGAGCAACTTTGCGGGACATGCGCCCGACGCTCCAAGGTGCATCTCTGTGGGCGACACGCTTGATGAAATGCGCGCGATAATGCGCGAGGCGCTGGAGTCCCATTTGGAGGTGATGCTCGAACACGGCGAAACCATTCCGGCACCCGCGGTAACCGATGTCGAGTTCAAAGACGAGGATTTTCAAGACGTTGAGTACTTCGTTGTAGAGCATCTTCCGGTCAGAGTTCCGGCCAAATCACGGACGCACGAAGCAATTCCCGCATAGGATCTCAATGGCTGACGTAAATTTCACCGTCGATGGCAAGAAGCTCACAGCGCCTGCAGGCACGGTGCTCATCGAAGCCTGCAAGGCAGCGGGCATCGAAGTTCCGGCCTTCTGCTATTACCCCAACCTCGCCGTTCAGGCCGCTTGCCGCATGTGCGTGGTGCGGGTGGAAAAGATGCCCAAGCTGCAGACCGCCTGTACGACTGCCGTCACCGAAGGCATGGTTGTCCATACTGAGATAGACGAAGGCACGCAAGCGCGCAAGGCCACCGTCGAACTCCTGCTTGGCAAACATCCGCTCGACTGCCCCGTCTGCGATGCCGGCGGCGAGTGCGAACTGCAGGACATGACCTTCAAGTACGGCGCACACGAATCGAAATATATCGAGACCAAGCAACACCGCGAAGAGCAGAAGTGGTCGCCGGTCGTCTACTACGATCGTCCGCGTTGTATCCTCTGCTATCGCTGCGTCTCCGTCTGTGGCGCGGGCATGGACGTATGGGCCCTCGGCGTCGAAAACCGCGGGGCTAACAGCGTCATCGCGCCCAACCAGCAGGACCACCTCGACTGCGAAGAGTGTGGCATGTGCATCGACATCTGCCCGGTCGGCGCACTCACCTCCGGCACCTATCGCTACAAAACCCGCCCCTGGGAGATGAACCACGTCGGCACTGTCTGTACGCATTGCGGCGACGGCTGCAAGACCACTCTTGGCGTCCGCTCGGTCGACGACGGAGTCGAAATCATCCGAGGAGATAATCGCGATAAGAGTGGCATCAACGGCGAGTTCTTATGTATCAAAGGCCGTTACGCATTTGATTTCGCCAACCACCGGGAGCGCCTCACTAAACCGCTCGTCCGCCAGGCCGACGGCAAATTCGCGCCCGCTAGCTGGGAGCAGGCACTCGACTTCGCCGCACAAAAACTTCTCGAAATTCGCGATACCCGCGGCGGCAACGCCATCGGCGTCATCGGCTCCAATCGCACCACCAACGAAGAGGCTTATCTGCTGCAGAAGTTCGCCCGCACCGTGCTCCGCACCAACAACATCGATCACCATCGTACGGCCGACTATCCCGCCTTCGCCGCCGCCCTCAAAGGCCATGCTGGACGCGAAGCCTCCCTGCGCGATTTCCT
>CAYVSQ010000499.1:0-5125 GCA_964453815.1 uncultured Acidobacteriaceae bacterium
AGTAGAGATACGGCGTCATGCTCTCGAACTCAGCTGCGCAGGTATCGACCAGCTTGAAAACCGGCTTAATGTCGTGCTGATATCGCAGCGCACGAACCTCCGCTACGCCTTCGTTTGTCGGCGTGCCCCATACCTCAGCGATGCGCTCGTCAGAGACGCCCATGCGTTTGGCTTTGCGCAGCAGCTCGACTGAAATGCTTGCGGCGGTTCGCTCACCCACCTGGGCAATCATGTCCGTCACTTCCTTGATGTGGTAAAGGAACCACGGGTCGATCGAAGTCATGCGAGCAACCTCGCGCACTGAGAGCCCCTGGCGAAAGGCGAAGCGGATATAGTTCAGTCTCTCGGGCTGCGGAGTTACCAGGCGCTGCGTCAGGCGACGCGGCTCAATCTCTTCGGTGCCGATCTTCTTCCCGGTTTCGAGCGAGCGCAGCGCCTTCATCAGCGACTCCTTAAAGGTGCGTCCAATCGCCATCACTTCGCCGACCGATTTCATCTGCGGGCTGAGCGTTTCATCCGCGCCGGGAAATTTCTCGAACTGCCACTTGGGAATCTTTGTAACCACATAATCGATGCTCGGCTCGAAGCAGGCCGGTGTCATCTTGGTGATGTCGTTCGGAATCTCGTCGAGCGTGTATCCCACGGCCAGCTTCGCAGCGATCTTGGCGATGGGGAATCCAGTTGCCTTCGACGCCAGCGCCGACGAGCGTGAGACACGCGGGTTCATCTCGATCACGGTCATGCGTCCAGTGGTTGGATGCACAGCGAACTGCACGTTTGAGCCGCCGGTTTCAACGCCGATCTCGCGGATCACGCGAATCGCAGCGGTGCGCATAGCCTGGTACTCACGATCGGTGAGCGTCTGCGCGGGCGCAACGGTAATCGAGTCGCCGGTGTGGACGCCCATTGGGTCGACGTTCTCGATGGAACAGATGATGATGACGTTGTCGGCGAGGTCGCGCATCACCTCGAGCTCGTATTCTTTCCAGCCCAGCACCGACTCTTCTATCAGGCACTCGTGAACGGGAGAAAGGTCGAGTCCACGTGAGAGAATCTCCATCATCTCTTCGCGGTTGTATGCGATGCCGCCGCCCGATCCGCCCAGCGTGAACGACGGCCGGATGATCACCGGGAAACCGATCTTGTTGGCGAAGTCTGTGCCGTCGCGCAGGTTGTTCACCAGCGCCGAGCGCGGCACGTCGAGCCCGATCCGCGTCATCGCATCCTTGAAGAGCAGACGATCTTCGGCCTTCTTAATCGCTTCGAGCTTCGCGCCAATCAGCTCCACGCCATACTCGTCGAGAGTGCCGGCGTCCGCGAGATCGACAGCTAGATTGAGTGCCGTCTGCCCGCCCACCGTGGGCAGCAACGCGAACTTGCCGCCGCGTCCCTCGCTCTTGAGCATCTCTGATTCGATACGAATGATCTCTTCGACATACTGCGACGTAAGCGGCTCAATGTAGGTGCGGTCAGCGAGCTCGGGATCGGTCATGATGGTGGCCGGGTTCGAGTTCACCAGCACCACTTCGTAGCCCTCGGCCTTGAGCGCCTTGCAGGCCTGGGTGCCGGAGTAGTCGAACTCCGCCGACTGGCCGATAACGATTGGCCCGGAGCCGATCACGAGAATCTTAGTGATGTCATTGCGACGTGGCATTTTCTCTTTGTTCCTAATTCTTAGTGCCAATCCTGTTTGTTACTTTGGCGGACAATCATCGATCGGGTTATCAGTACCATGCAACATTAGGACAACTGTGAGTGTGCAAATGGTCGCTGTCTCGGCGCAGACCAGCAAGCCAAGGTGATCAACAAAGGGAGCCTCTCGGCAGTTTGCTTTCCCTGCTTCATGACAATCAAACGGTAGGAACCTGCCTTCACCTGCCCCAAACCAAATACACCATCTTTCAGGTCAGCCGACTGAAGCACCAGCTGTCTTTGGCGTGCGCAGCAGCACCGCGAACGCGTCGTCAAACTTCACACCTGTTTGATCCAAAACCATACCCAGAACCAGCTCATTTTTGGTCAATTCGAAATTTGTAGGAGCTGGTTCTGCGTCACACAAGCGCTTTTGCGCCTCGATGCACTGTTGCGGTGTGCCAAGGCAGACAGTTTGAGCAAAAGGTAAGCTACTCAACCCCAACATCGCGATGCGTAGCAGTTTCTTCACCCTTTCCACTCCTCCATCATCTTCCGGAAGTCGCGGAAGAGATAATTCGAGTCCTGCGGACCAGGGCTGGCTTCTGGGTGGTATTGCACGCTGAAGAGCGGCATCGTCCGGTGGCGCAGACCTTCGAGCGTGTTGTCGTTCAGGTCGATGTGGGTCAGATCCACGTCGCTCGTCTTGAGCGAATCGGGATCGACGGCGAAGTTATGGTTGTGGCAGGTGATCTCCACCTTGCCCGAATCCATCTGCTGCACGGGATGGTTGCCACCGTGATGTCCAAACTTCAGCTTGTAGGTTTTGCCGCCGAGTGCGAGGCCTATGAGCTGGTGGCCGAGGCAGATTCCGAAGACCGGCGTGCGCCCCGCCAGCTTGCGGATATTCTCCTGAGCATAGGTCACCGGTTCCGGATCACCGGGGCCGTTTGAGAGGAAGACTCCGTCGGGATTAAGTGCCAGCACATCTTCTGCCGAGGTCTCAGCCGGAACAACGGTTACGCGGCAGCCTTCCTTCGACAGCATGCGCAAGATATTCTTCTTGATGCCGTAGTCGTAGGCAACCACATGCAGACGCGGGCGCTCGTCTCGTAGAAGGTCCGCATCCAGCTGCAGCGGGTCGGAGGTATCGTGCTCCCACTCGTAGCGTGCCTTGGTCGAGACTACCTTCGCCAGGTCCGTCCCATCCATTTTGCGAATCGAGCGCGCCTTCTCTACTAAGAGATCGGTGTTTGTCTCAATCGAAGAAATCACTCCTCGCATCACGCCATGCGTCCGCAGGTGGCGCACCAGGGCACGCGTGTCAATTTCTGAAATTACCGGAACCTGGAAGCGCTCTAGATACTCGTCGGCTACCTGCTGCGAGCGCCAGTTCGAGGAGATGGGCGAAAATTCGCGCACCACGAGCCCCTCGATGTAGGGTTTGTTGGCTTCATTATCGTTGCTATTCGTGCCGTAGTTGCCGATCTGCGGATTCGTCAGAACGACGATCTGCCCCGCATACGAAGGGTCGGTGAAAATCTCCTGATAGCCGGTCAGAGAAGTATTAAAAACCACTTCGCCGTAGCACTCGCCCTTGGCGCCGTAGCCGTCACCGCGAAAGATGCGCCCGTCTTCGAGCGCAAGGATTGCCTGCATTGCTTCTCCGTCTTGGGCACTTCCAGAAAACCGTGCCTTCCTGGGCTTTCTGCCGGGTCGCCGCCCTCTTCTGGCTGCGTCGACTAAGGGCCGGAGGCTTCGGGATACACCATTTCAGAAAATTCCGGAAAATGCTCGTGGATTCAATAGATTTTAACAGGGAGTGGGTGTCAGATCACATATACCCCGCGTTAATTCTCGAAAGAAAAGCCCCGGCTCGCGACCGGGGCTTCATGCATGCTTAATGGGCCCGCTACTTTGGAGGCGTGGGCGGTGCCGGCTGCGGCGGTTTTTGCTCCTCCTGCAACTGCTGCTGTTGCCCGGGAACGGTGACTTCTGGTCCTTGCTTCGCCGGTTCAAGCCCGGGTATCGTCGGGGCGCTCTTCACGATGCCGGTAGCCGCATCCTCAATGGAGATGTTATAGCGGTCGAGCGTGCTGGCCAGAATCTGCGAGAGCGCGGCACGGTCGATGGCATACTTTGCCGTCGTCGAGATTACACTGGCCACTGCCGTGGCGAGTGCGCGCTGCTGTTGCAGCACAAGCGCAGTCGTCGAGGCGCCAAGGTGAAGCTTCTTCAACTCTGCATCCAGACTCTGCTGGTCATAGTCGCGGGTAGCTATCGCCGATTGAACCGCGGCGCGGTCATTGGTGAGCGCAAACTGCGCGTTGACCACGTTCATCCGAGTCTGCACATAAAGCTGTTGCAGCCGCATCTGCGCCTGGCGGTATTCAAGCTGCGACCGCGCCTGCGCGGATTGCGCCTGACGATTGCGGATGGGAATACTGAGAGTCAAGCCCGCGCCCTTGTTCGGGCTACTGCTATTAAATAGATTCGAGAACGCGCTTCCGAAGCTGACCGGAGGAAAGCTTCCCGGAGGACACGCCACACCGGTCTCGAAGTTCACGCAGTATGGGCTTTGATTTCCGCCCAGTGCCGAGGCTCCATAGAAGGCGTAGGCATCGATCGTTGGCAACAGGCCATTCTTCTCGCCTTTCACCGTGATTTCGTCATTCTTGAGCGTGATGACAGCCTGCTCGATCGACGGGCTGTTGGCGTTGGCCTGTCGTACCAGGTCGTCGGCCGATTGGCGCTCCTCGGGCATCTCGATCAGGCTCACGCGATCGGTTGGGGTCACCGGCGCATTCGCCAGCGTTGGATCTTCCAGGCTGCGTGCAATGGCCTGCTTCATGACCAGCTGTTGATATTCGAGATTGCTCTGCGATGCAATCACCCCCTGCTTATCCGTCTCTACGGAGCTGCTGGCGCTCACCACGTCGAGCGGAGCCATGGTGCCGATCTCGAGTGCTTTCTTGTCGTCTTCGAGCAAACGCGTCGATTGCTCGAGCGCGCGCTGTTTGGCCTGAAGATCTTCATACGCGCTCACCAGCCCCCAGTAGATGTCTTCCACCTGGTTGATGGTGAATAGCAGCTGCTGGCGGAAGGCCGAGTCGGCAATCCGGCGGTTGTTCTTTGCCTGTACGATGAAGCGTCCGTTGATACCCCATCCAAATCCCTGAAGCAGGTGCTGCGTGAGCTGCATGTTGAACTGCGTCTGGTAGGCCGGACTGTACGTATTGAAGATGCTGTTCGATGAGGTGTAGCTGTTGTCGAAGGTCACCCCAAGCGTCGTGCCGGTGATGAAGCCCTGACTGTAGCCAAAGTTGTAGGTGTTCGTGTTCTGGTTCAGCTTCGAGCTGCCCGAGAAGAGTGGATTCAATTCTTGAGTAGACGTCCGTTGGAGTTGAATCGTTCCTGTCAGCAAAGGGTCCATATCTACCGGCAGGGGTCCGCCGCCATTGGTGGTGAGGCCCTGTCCGCCGAGACCTGCACC
>CAYVSQ010000500.1:0-4780 GCA_964453815.1 uncultured Acidobacteriaceae bacterium
ACAACCAAGGCTCAATGCAGCCCGCCCGGTGTTCATTACCTGCGGCACTACGGCGCAGGCCGGTCGGCCCATGGCTGGCGGGTTCTGGTTTTCGACCTGTTGAGCCGCTTCGGAAAGTATGAGCGTTTGATTCGCATTCACAAACAGAAGGACTACATCCGGTGGTAGTGGCGCATCGGTCAATCGGGAATACAGAACATACTTAGGCTGCGTCTTCAGAACGGGGATCAGGGGTAAATCTTCCTGCCGCACGTAGCCAAGATCGCCGAAGACTTTGAGCGCATCCCTCAGGTCGGCTTGCTGAGCCGGGGAAGGTTGCAGATTGTGCGTATAGACACCAATGGCGCACAAACTATGTTCGGCCGCAGAGGTTACAAACGTCGCAGTGGCAGCGTCTTCCCAGAAGCGACATCCTGCGGGGACGCGGCCAGCGTGGGCGGATATTCCCTCGGGAATCGAGTCCGCAAAAGAGATTGATATCGGTGGCTGCAGAAGATCAAGAGACCTGGAAAGGCGTTCTGACAGTTCTATAAGTTCGCTCTTTAATTGCATATTTCCCGATCTGTTCCCCATTGAATCATCTGACTAAGCATGGTGTTCGTCTTCGACGCTAAAGCCCCTGTCGGCGATAAATGCCTTGATGGTGCTCTCGGTGATCTTGTCAGGATTGAACCTGACTATGACCTTTCCTTCCGGATAGTTTGACTTGCTCGACACGATTCCCTTTTGCTGGCTGAGCATAGTATCGAGGCCAACTGCACACGTAGGGCAACTGAATCCCTTGACAAGGTAAGTCACTGACTGGGCTGCTGCCGCTTCCGCGAAGCCGAGACGGCCCACGGCGACGGCGCTGGATAAGGCCGCAAGTTGAAGAAATTGTCTGCGAAACATAGTTGTCTCCCTTGAGGACTTAGAGCATTTCATCTGGCAGTCGCGATTCCTGGCTCATATCTCCACGGCGTCTGTGCGCTGGCCTGGTCGGAGAAACGTGTATCCGTGTACTCGCTGAACTCTAGTTTCTTATTCAGCACTCCGGTTTCAATCATCAGATCGCGCACCATATCGAAGTCCGGTTTACGGGGAGCCAGCGGACTGTACATGACGCGGTCCATCGGCTTCGTCAGAGCCCAACGAAGCAGCGCGGGCTTCTGGTTGTAGTAGAAGCGGCCTACAAAGTCGGAGGCGTCTTCGCGGTGAGGCTTGCTGGTGTCGAGCCATAGGCCCGATCGCGCGATGCCATCCACCAGAACCTGGACTACGTCGGGACGTCGATCGATCAGGTCCTGCCGCACGACAAGGATGCAGGACATGTAGTCGGGCCAGTAGTCCCGCGCTTGAAAAAGAACGCGGCCGAAGCCTGCCATCTCCGCTTGCGATGGGAACGGCTCACCCATCACGAATGCGTCGATCGCATGGGCCGCGAGCGCGCTGGAGACATCCGGTGGCGCCATCTCCACCATCTTGATTTCGCTGGGCTTGATGCCGAACACCTTCATAGCTCTGAAGATCAACAGGCGCTCGTCGGAGAAGCGGCTTGGAATCGCTATGGTACGTCCGCGCATGTCTGCAAATGTCTTGATAGGGCCATCTTTTCGAACCACGACGGCGCTGCCGTAACGGTGGCCGAGGTAGACGACCTTGATCGGGACCCCCTGCGCCTTGAGCGCGAGCGCCATAGGCGCAACGATGAAGGCGGCTTGTACGCGATTAGAAATAAGCGCTTCCTTTATTTCGGGAAAGCCCTGAAACATGCGCGGCAGAAATATTTCACCCGATTGAGAAAACTTCGAAATGTAGTCGGTAACAGGACATGTGAGCTGACAGGTGACGGGAAGATAGGCAACGATGATTTTGCGTTTCTCGAGGGGGCGATAATCATTCAGAACTGCCCCCCAATTCACGTTAAGATAAGCGTGCATGCCCGAGATGAGTACCAGCCATCCAACCGCAACTAGCAGAAGCTTGCTCCTAAGACGCATCGCGGAACCCCCAACGAATAGAAGGAATCTTTTCGAGTCTGCGGAAGATGATGTCCAGAGCCAGTCCCATGACTCCAATGACGAGCATGGCGGCAACCACCAGGTCATAGCGCTTGCCAGAGTTCCGCGAGTCGATGACGAGATAACCCAGGCCAGAATCGACGGCGATCATCTCACCCGCAACCACCACCAGCCACGCGATTCCCAGCGCAATGCGCAGACCTATCAGAATCTGTGGAAGAGCTGCTGGAAAGACCACCCGCGCGAGAAGCTGTAACGGAGAAAGACCGAAATTACGGCCAGCCCGACGGAAGATGGAAGGCACACTGGAAACACCGCTGACGCAGGCAACCACGATTGGAAAGAAGGCGCTTAAAAAGACGAGGAAGATCGCGGGGAGATCTCCGATACCGAAAAAGACGATCGCCACAGGAATCCACGCGATGGGGCTGATGGGCCGCAGGATCTGAAGCACCGGGTTAACGACCTGATTCGCCGCGGGATACCAGCCGAGCGTCAGCCCAAGCGGTATCCCGATGATGACAGCCGTGCCAAACCCAAGCGCCACGCGACGCAACGAGTCGCCAATGTCGCGCCACAGAACATTTTTATGAATTAACTCGACTAGTCCTCTTTTCACGCTTAACGGGGAGGGAAAAACTTTCGTACCTGTCCAAAGGACCGAGTAGTGCCACAACGCAAGCAAAAGAGCCGCTGTAACGAACGGCCAGAAGAGCTTTTCCCACGTTCGAGGCTTTGTCAGCGAATTCATGGCGTGTAAGCCAGACCGATCTGCTTCAAAAGGTCGTCGCGAAGCTGGAGGTAGCGAGGAGAGCTGATGTTTCTCGGGTGCGGAATGTCGATACTGAGAACGTCTTGCACTCTTGCCGGCCGTGAGCTTAGCACAACGACGCGGTCCGCAAGCTGCACGGCCTCGTCGATATCGTGGGTCACAAAGAAGATGGTCCTGCGCTCGGTCTGCCAGATACGGAGCAGTTCGCCGCGCATGATAACTCGGGTAATGGAATCGAGAGCGCCGAAGGGTTCATCAAGATAGAGAATGTCGGGGTTGACTGCGAGGGCACGAGCTACTTGTAGCCGCTGCTTCATGCCTCCAGAGAGATCGGAAGGATAGCTATTTTCAAAACCCTGCAGGCGGACCATTTGGACGTAGTGCGCGATGCGCTTCTTGCGTTCGGTACGCGACATCTCTGACAGGCCGAATCCGATATTCCCCTCGACAGTTAGCCATGGAAAAACCCCGCGCTCCTGGAAAACGAGGATGCGGCGAGGGTCCGGGCCGGCGACAACTTCGCCGTCAACAGTCACTGTGCCACTCGTAGGGGCGACGAATCCAGCCAGCGCATTCAGGAGTGTGGACTTGCCGCAGCCGGAGGGGCCGACCAGGCAAATGAACTCTCCATCAGCCACGTCGAGGCTAATGTCTTCAAGTACGGACATGCTCGTGCCATCGCGCTCGAATACCATGCCGAGATGTTCCGCTCGCAATTTCCCCTCGACAGGTCGCGAAGCAATGACGACTTCAGTCAATGACAATTAGTCCTCCGAATAACCCCAGCGAAACGATTTCACTCGTTCGAGCGATCGCATGCCGAAGTCCAGCAACAGCCCAATTGTGCCTATGATGACCATGCCTGCAACCACGAGATCGTAACGGTTGCCGGCGTTACGCGCATCGATAATCAGAAAACCCAATCCGGAATTGACCGCGATCATCTCAGCCGCCACAACGACCAGCCAGGCGATGCCCAAGGTGATTCTCATGCCGACGATGAGCTGCGGTCCAACAGCTGGGTACAGGACACGGGAGACGAAGTCAGCCGTACTCAGGCCGAAGTTGCGGCCGGCATTGATGTAGACAGTCGGTATGTTGTGGACAGCGCTCATGGCCGTCAAGAGCAAAGGAAAGAAGCAGCCGACGAAGATAAGAAAGATCGCGGCGAGATCGCCTACACCGAACCAAAGAATTGCGATCGGAATCCAAGCGAGGGGGGAGATCGGCCGAAAGATCTGTAGCAGCGGATAGAATGCCATTTCTCCACGCCGGTACCAGCCAAGGGTCAATCCGAGTGGTATAGCTAGAATTGCAGCCAAAGCAAACCCCCACGTGACGCGGAAGAGTGAGGCCACAACATACTTCAATAACAGTCCATGTCGGATCAGGTCAGCGATGCCGAGCACAACTCCCCACGGACCCGGAAGGAGTTGTCCGGGATGGCTACTGACTGCGATCTGCCAGAAGACTAGCAAAACCACAATGAAAAGGACCGGGCGAAGCTGGACGGGTAGTCTCATCACAATTATTTATTTGCTTATTTATCTCCGGCATCGTAAACGGTTCTGGATGATTGCGCCTCCGCCGAAAGATAGAGATAGATGCTAACCCTAAGGTGGATAAGGCTGACCGAATGCCATCGCACCCTGATCGCCCTGGAATTCAGGCAGGACTTACTTCTTGACCGCAGCGAGTATCTCTCCCTGATTTTTGAGAATTTCCTTTTGATTTTTGAGAATTTCCTGGAGAGTCCCTTGATTCTTCTCAATGGAAGCCTGGTTATTGAGGATGCTCTTCTGGTTTTCCAGGATCGTCGCCTGGTTGTGGATGATGCTCTTCTGGTTCGAGAGAATTTCTTGGTCTGACATTTCGATTCAGTTCTCCTACGCCTTTGGCGTCGTTAGCAATATAGAGATACCTGCATGCTCGCTCACGAGAGAAAGCATATGGATGCCGATAACATTCTGGATTCCCCGGTTTGCTGCCCATGTATATCAACTGACCA
>CAYVSQ010000501.1:0-9279 GCA_964453815.1 uncultured Acidobacteriaceae bacterium
CATGAACAAGCCGATTCTGCCACCGGTGTGCGGATGTTGGTCTAGAATCCGCACTCACGATTACAATACAAAGCTTGAAGACCGAACCAGAAGGACAAACCCATGGCAGTTTCTGTAATGGCGGGTATGCCCGCGCTCAAAGATAGCTTCCAGCAGCTGAAGTCGCGCATGGACAAAGCCGTGCAGGATTTTCAGGCCAACCTCGCCTCCACCCGCACAGGCCGCGCGTCGATCCAGATGCTCGAACACGTTAAGGTCGACTATTATGGCACACCCACGCCGCTCAATCAGGTGGGCCAGCTCACGACGCCCGACGCTAACATGATCGTCATTCAGCCCTGGGATCCCAGCATCATCGTGGAGATAGAGAAGGCTCTACGCACCTCTGATCTCGGCTTCAATCCTCAGAACGATGGCAAGATCGTCCGTGTGCCTGTACCACCCATGACCGAGGAGCGCCGCCGCGACGTCGTCAAGCACTTGAACAAGGTGCTCGAAGAACACCGCACCGCCGTGCGAAACATCCGCCGTGACGGTAACGACGCCATTAAGAAGGCTGCCAAGGAGAAAAAGATTTCTGAAGATGAGGAGAAGCGCGCGCTCGAAGAGATGCAGAAGCTCACGGATGACGAGATCAGGCGCATGGAAGAGATGAGCAAGCGCAAGGAAGCCGAGGTTATGCACATCTAAATTGCGCGGGCTGGTTCAAGCCCAATTTGGGGCGCCGCCCAGCAGCGCCGCGGCGGACCATTCTGCCGGCCCCGACCACTCCGGTATATTAAAGGGTTTTTGCGGATGCGCCGATCGTCCATCCGCCGTTACATGGTGATTCACAAGTGCCTGTATAACGAGCGCCACAGCTTCTTCCCGCTCAGCCTGTGACTGCCGCTCAAAATACAGTTTGTATTTCTCTCCGCAAACCCTGCAAATCACGTCCGCGCTCTCACCGGTGGCCATGCACAGAACCTGCAAATTTGTTCCCCCCAGAAAGCATTTCTCAAACAGAACAAGGTAGCTGCGCGACCGTAACGTTGGCCATGCTACTTCTGTGGAATGCGATGCAACTTACTGGGGTTGCTTCACCTAAACGGATTATTAGGATGTCATTGTGTTTCAGCAGGTTCAATGAAAACCGATCAGACAGCTATTTCGGCATTCCCGATAATCCGCTGAGCTTGTGCCATCCATTCGGCACAAGGAATTCCGCATCGTCAACCGCACCCTGCGCAATTCTTGTCACCTCGACGGTGGCCGTATCTCCCTGTTTGTCTCCGTCATTAAAGGTGAGAGTCACCTTCAAAGGCATGCCCGCCTTTTTAAGCGCCTCATCTCCGCTTAGCGCGCTCCCCAAGGGACCGTTCATTGCAGCGGCTAGTGGATTGTCTCCGAACTCTTTCGTCATGCACGCTGTCCCGGAGTATTTTTCGCTCTCAAGTCTGTAGTCCTGGCAGGTGTGTCCGGCAAAGGTTTCCGTGGTTCCCAGTCTGGTGATCTTCGGCGGTGTCGAGGTGGACAATTTACCTTGCTGGTCGCCACCGCGCACCATATAAGACTTTAGCTCGGGGATCAGAATGATCTGCTCATGGGAATCGAAATCGATAAGTACTATGCTCGTGTGGCCCAACGTCTGCATCTCCACGCGGGCCTTGTGTCCCTTAATGGAAAAATCCACAGGAAAGCTTTGACCCTTTGCCTGCATGTTCATACTCACAGCACCTTCAAAGCCAGTTTGCGCCATCGCGCAGCCCGGTGTCGCAGCCAGGGCCAGAATCAGCCCACGCCAAATGCATCCGTTCACCCGCTGCCTCCACTTTCACTTCTGCCCAATATTCTCTTCTGCCTGGTTAGACGGCGAAACGTTGCCTTTGGTCTTCAAGCGTTCTTTCTCGAGCTGCTTCTTAGCATGTGGGAGCCATCTCCGGTATAAGCTCGATTTCTCTTCGCGCAATGAGTCCTCCAACGCCTTGCGATATCCTCCGGAGTAGATGGCATACATCAGAGCCAGCGCGCAGCCCGCCCCGAAGAAGAAGCCGAAAAAGAACCCGATTATACCGCCGGATAGAAAATTCATTGATCTTTTGTTGCTTCGAGCCTACGCGTCTCGCCGAGTTGCGATCCGTGGCAACTGCGTCACGAGATTGATGGTATGAGCTGAGAGCCAGTTGTTCGAGCATAATTACAGATCGCTGGAGGTGTTCTGTTGCTCTCCCTGTGCATACTTTTTCATCTGGATAGCGGCAGTCAATTCCTCGCTGCTTCTAGCGCTGCCGATCTCCGGCGGGCGGCCGCCGCTGTTTGCTGGTCGCACTCCAATACCTGAGCGAGTGCCTCGCGCAATGTTGTGACCACCATATATGGACGTGCTTGGCCAAAGCGCTCGCGAAGTGCATCTCTGTCGCCGCTTGTATTCCACAAACCCACAATAATGCGGTTCTCAGGCACGCTCTGTCGCAGGCGCAGCGCAAGGGTACGTGCGTGGGCGAAGGCGAAAGGGGGCACCGCCGAAATGCACAGTATTGTGCCCTCCTCCTCGGCTAGCCGCGAAAGAATCTCGGGAGCCAGCGCCGCCGACGGCAACATCAGCGTCTTGTGGCCGCACTGTTCCAGCAATTGAGCCAGCATCGTTGCCGCAATCTCATCGGCCTGGTCGTTGGCGGGAACGCAGACAACGGGATTGGCTCGGATTGGTGCTGCATTCGGATCGCAGGCCGGATCGCCGGTTGGCGGAGGTCTGTAATCGGAGAGCTCGGCAACCAGTTCAGTCGCACTCTGGAAGAGATAGGAGCTGCGGACCTCGTCCAGAACGCCTTTGTGCTTATCCTGCTCGGTCATGATGAGCGCCGCCATGATGACCTCGTCGTAAAGGTCGACAAGGCCACGGCCTTCGAGGAAGCGGTCCGCGATGCTACGCGCTTCCGTCTGATCCATGGCCAGCAAGCGTTCGTAGAAATGCGCCTCTGGACCCAGCTCCGCTTCTTCTCCCAGCAAAATGTGGAGGAAAGACATCTGTGGCACGTAGCGCCCGAACACAATAAGGCAGACCGTGAGTGGAGTCGAGACGACAAGGCCGGCCCATCCCCACAAGAGAGTCCAGACAATGGCCATGGCCACAAGTGCCAGCGCGGAGATACCAGTATGACTGCCGTAGAGGTAAGGTTCCACGAGATTGCTCACGACAAGTTCAAGCACCACGAACAACAGGAACACCCACAGCGGATGCCACCAGGTACTGAAGACCGCAAGCGTGAATCCGACGGTCGCCACTCCGGCAATCAGCGATCCGACATACGGCACCATGCGCAGAATGGCAAACAGTGCGCCCCAGAGCGTGGCATAGGGTACTTGCAGCAGGTAGAGAGCAATAGCAACGATCGCTCCGCAACTTGCGTTCACAAGCACGTTCATCACCAGATAGCGGCTAATACGCTCCGCGGCGTCGTTCAGCGCCTGCGTCATCAGGTTTAGCCGACCCACTCCGGCGACCAGCAGCAGCCGATTCCGCAGGTCTTCCCGCTTGAGGAGCATGTAAAAGGTGAAGATCAGAACCATCCCCAACGTCCCCAGCGGCTTTACCACGGGTTTGAGCAGTTCGCTGAGGTATTGGCGGCTCGTTTCCGGCGGAGTCACAACCACGACCGGCGTCGGCTGAGAACTCGGCTCTGCCTGCGGGCGCGTTTGCTCTCGCGGGCGGCGTCCATTATGAACCGGACTCGAACCTGCTGCCCCAGCGGCAGCCGTATTCTGGTCGTTGCTGAGAGTCTCGTTTAGTTCCCGGATGTTGGTAAACGTCTGGCTCAGCGGACCGCTGGTCGGAGCGTGAAGCGCGGCCAGCTTGTCGTTGATATTGCTCTTGTAGTTCGGCAGCTCGTTTACCACGCCAATCAGCTGCCGCATCACGATAAAGCCCACACCGCCAACCACGGCCGAGGCCATGAGGACCACCAGCATGACGGAGGAAACCCGCCGCAGCCGTAATCGCTCGAAGAAGATCACAGCCGGAGTGAGCAGAAAGTTGAGTGTCAACGCCATGGCCAGGGGAATGAGCACTTCCCGGGCAAAGTAGAGCCCCGCTAGGACCAGTGCGAGCAGGATGAGCGGCTCGTCGGTAAGCAGGCTACGGCGGGATCGCGTTATTGAGGCCGAATTCATGCGGTCGACAGTTCTTTCGGGGTAGGTGCAGGTTCCAGACAGAACCACGATAACCTGAGTGAAAAAGACTTGGCCAGAAAGATGAACAGGTCCCCGAAATTTTGCGTATCCTTTTCCAGCAACAATATTCAGAAATAAGACCGTGGGCTCCTCGCCCCAGCTGCGGTCGAAAGGAGATCCAATGATCGTCGCCACTCCGGTAATGACGGCCAACTGGAACGATGAGCAACGCGCGTTTTTTCAGGCGCAGATGTCTGCCTGGCAGAAGGACGAGGTTGTCGGGGTGCTGCTGGCCCTGTTCTTGGGAACCTTTGGGGCGCACCAGTTCTATCTGCGTCGGCCAGGGCTGGGCATTCTTTACATCATATTTTGCTGGACAGGCATTCCCACGATTGTCAGCTTTGTAGAATGTTTCTTTATGCCCGGTCGCATCCGCCAGTTCAACCTGGCTCTGGCGACGTATTTCGCCTCCCAGCTGGCTGCGGCAGCTCCTGCCGTAAATCCCGCGCCAACCGTCCCGATCCAGTCGTGCGCAGCCTGCGGAGCCGTCATTCCGGCAGGGTCGAATTATTGCGGTCGCTGCGGGGCGAAGACTGCAACATTGGCCATTCGTTCGTAGCTCTTACCTCGGCAACTCTCACCGAGCCGAAAATCCTTCACAAAAATGAAGGGAGCTGCCCACATGGCAACCCCTTCGGCGCACCTTGTTATTTCAGCCAGAACCCGTCAATGCCCTAAGCTGCGTTGAGCAGGCGGCCAAAGAAATCCCGATAGCGCTGGAGTGCTACGCGCAGGTCCTCTGTGGAAACATTGTCGCCGTTGTCCCACTGTTTTTCGAGCGAGCTGCGCTCGTTGGCAAAGCCCTCGGTGAGCCTCTGCATCACAGTCGCGACCAACGCATCAGCCTCCTCAACAGAGCGGCGCGGCTCATCTACGAACACTGCCTGAACGTTGCTCCAACGGGAGCGCAGGGCGCCCACTTCGGTGTCAGAAAGCAGGGGCGTCACGTTGCCAATTGGTGTCACGTTGCTCCTGTCCTGTGAATCGGTTGTGTGCTGGTCCTCTGTTTTGTTGCGGTCAGCCATCATGCGACCTCCTTTTCATAAACAACTGCGGGCGTTGGCTGCAGCAGTTCGTCAAAGAGCGAACGATAATAGATAATCGCAGTTCGCAAGTCCTCGGTAGTGGCTTGCCCTTGCTGGTACCGAACGGCAATCATGTGGGCAGCGCGATAGTTATCGACGACCCGCGGGTGAGTGACAGATATGTCGGCTGCCCGCTGTTCGAAGTCGCTCATCGGATACCCACGCGCCTGCATCAACCGGTTCACCAGCACGTCGGCATCGGCGACCGCCCCCTGTGGGTCGTCTACAAAGCGCGACTGCACGATCCGCCACTCGGTTACGAAAGGCTCACGTTCTTCCGCCGAAAGCTCCCGGATTGGAAACTTCTCTACCCGCTTTTCGCGTTCCAGCAGGACCGACTCCGCCTTGGTCTGACCGATCTCACGTACCGCCCGATCGTATTCGGGGCCGAACTTGCCGCGCAATTTCGCTGTTCGCTGCTTGCGCACAACCGCCCACGCGATGATCAGCACCGCGATTACGGCGACCACAACCACAATCACTTGCTTGGGATCCATTGCCACCCCCGACATTTTGAAGAGATGCCTCGGCTGTGTCGTGGCGTTGTCCGGAGCCCGCCAGTTTGACGGGGAGTACATTGCGTTGGGTCAGAAAAGCGCCGTAAGGCGCAAGAAGAAGCTCCCTGCCGCTGGCTTACGCTATCGGAGAGAGTCTCGCAGTCAATCTGAGGCGATTGCTGCGATTCTGTCTCGATCGGCGGGGCCACCTAGGTGGCATGACGGCACAGCTCAGCGCTACATATTCGTATGGCCGTGCCGCATCTCTTCGTTAAACTCCGGCTTGGTAGCCGCGAGAGCATTGGTAAGCATGGCATGATACTGCTCGGCGCGAGCCATCAGCGTGAGTGTGGTTTTGGCGGCGTCTCCCGCAAGGCTCAGCAAACCTTGGCGCGAAAGATCGGCTGCCATGCGCGCTAATTCTTCCGAAGTCGTGTTTAAATACTGTGCGTCTCGGGGATCGCTGATCCAGACTGGCTGGTTTCCGCCCAACACGCCGGACAACCAGTAGACCTTCAGCGTCAGGAAGTCCATCCGGCTTTCGTCCGTGGTGTCAGTGAAGAAAAACTTCTTCTGCCAGCGCGAATAGTAACGAGTCGTCACCGGAACCGGCTGGCGGTTGCCGCTCTTCAGCATTTCCAGTTGGCCCTGGTCGAGCGTCTTGCGAATTGCGTTGTAGATAAAAGTCTCGGCGTAGGGCTGCTCGGGCGCGGCCACAATTTCGGCGAAGGTCACAGTCATGCTTGCCGACACTTTGGCGTGCAGCGGCGAAGCTTCGCCATCTTGCAGGTGCACTCCTCCATGAACGATATAGGTATCCGCGCCGGAGTTCGAGCGATGGAAGGGCCAGCCGAAGCCGCCGAAGCTGACCGGTAGCCCAGCCAGCGTGACGTAGGCATCGGGCCGCGGATTCCTGAGCCGGTGTGCGGCTTCGCGCAGATACGATGTCATTTCCGGAAGCAATTCGGGCTTACGGAAGTCGAAGGCCTCGCTCAACTCCAGTTGCAAAGTCTTCCCGGGAGTTGCATCCGCCGTTAGTCCCAGGCGGAATTTGGCCGTGGGATGGTGGTTGAAGTCGGTGCCGGCCTCAGCCGTCAGCACGGCTAAACCCGCTTCACGTGCGGCGGTTTCGAGCATTGCAGTCAAAGCACTTTCAAATTGCGTGGGCATGTCATCTTGTCCAAAATGGTGTAAGTCTATTTTACTGCCAACAATAGATTTAGCGCGGGTCCGAATCAGACTGCGCGCCCCGCGGCAGCGCCCGAAGCCCACGCCCATTGAAAATTGAACCCGCCTAGATGACCGGTGACATCCACGACCTCACCAATAAAGAAGAGTCCCTGTACGCGGCTTTCCATGGTCCTCGCTGAGAGCTCCGCCGTATCTACTCCACCTGCCGTCACCTCAGCCTTGGCAAAACCCTCGGTTGTCTCCGGAGTAATCCGCCAATGGTGCCAGCGCTCTTCCCACACCTCGAGCGCATGATTGCTCCAGGCCGGCGGCGGTTCGAGTTCCAGCATGCGGTCCGCCAGCCGCTGCGGAAGAAGCGTACGAAGATGGGGGCGCAGCGTGTTGAGATCGCGACGGGCTGTGGGCGAATCAAGGGCAGCCAGCCTCTTGCCGGGTGCCATATCGAGCAGAACCGCCTCTCCGTGCTTCCAGTAAGAGGAAATCTGCAGAATCGCTGGACCGCTGAAGCCGCGATGCGTGATGAGCAGGTATTCCGCAAATCGCTGGCGGCCGATCGATGCGATGACCCCGGCCGAAACGCCGGAAAGATCGCACAGCCGCTGTTGATCCTCAGAGGCAAGCACAAAAGGAACCAGCGCAGGACGTGGTTCAACGATCTTGATGCCGAATTGGCGGGCAATCTCATACCCGAAACCAGTCGCCCCCATCTTCGGAATCGACAAACCGCCGGTGGCGACGACAAGTGTGGGGGCACGAAACTCGCCGCTCTGCGCGCGCAGATAAAACCCGTCGTCTCTTCGAACCTCAACGATTCCTGTGCCGCAAAAAAGAGCGACTCCCCCTTCTGTAGCCTCCGTCAGCAACATTTCAAGTATGTCGCTCGAAGCGCGATCGCAAAACAGCTGTCCTAGCTTCTTCTCGTGCCATGGAATGTGATGTTTTTCGACCAGAGCTAGGAAATCCGCCGGCGTGTAGCGAGCCAGCGCCGACTTGGCAAAATGCGGATTCTCCGAGAGGAAGTTTTCCGGCCGGCAGTGCAGATTCGTAAAGTTACACCGTCCACCGCCGGAGATGAGGATTTTCTTGCCCGGACGTTCGGCGCGCTCGAGAAGGGCGACGTGCCGTCCTCGCCGGCCAGCCTCAATGGCGCACATCAGCCCCGCCGCGCCCGCTCCGAGTACAAGTACATCGAAGTGCCGATTCGTTTCTTCACTCACCTCGAAACAGTTTAGGCCCACGTGCTTTAGCGGATTTCGATAACTGCCAGGCCCTTTGTCGGCACCTTGAGCGTCAATTGATTTCCCTCGAGTGCGCGCACTTCGGGCCCGCCGATTTTGGAAGCATCCCAGAGAGCGGTGATCTGCGCCTGACTCAGCGAGCGCGGACTGCCCATCTTTTGCCATGTGGCAAGGGTATCGCCGTGCGCAGCGTCGACGCGGCGGATAGTCGCACACGCGCTCGGGGCGTTCTTCAGATCTAGGGTGAAAGTCTTGTCCGGACTCGTCGCCGTAGGCTCAACCAGATTCCATACGGCGATCGCCAGCGAGCCGTCATCGCGGCGCGTGACCAGGACGTCATCTTCAGCTTCGGCACTTCGTTCATCGCCTAACTCATGTAGTAAGGCAAAGGCATTGAAGGCCGGCTTAGGGATGCCCCTCATGGCCATTAAGCCGTAGCCTCCATAGAAAGGCGTTTTGATGACGCCTTGTTCTTCGAAGATATCGGAGAATGTCCAGTACGACATCATGTCGGTCTTGCCAGCGCATTGCCGGATGGTATCGGCCATCCACGGTCTCATGTAGATCGAGTCAGTAATCTCCGATTCATTCGCATATGTCGCGTTGAATTCGCTCCAGATCAGTGGAATCGTTGGCCGGGCCGACGCCCTAATCTGTTTTTGAGCCTTCGCCACCGCCTCGCAGACCATCTGATGTGGAGCAATATGCCGGTCATCTCCAAACACATCCTTCGAGCTGTCATTGCCGTAAACGTGCCTCGAGACAAAGTCCAACGGAACATTGTTCTGCGTTGTATGCGCAATCATCGCATCCACTCACGCCGCCTGCGCGGTTGCCGGCCCTCCCACGCGAATCCGCTGATTCACCGCCTTCAACGCGCGCCGTGTGATCGTACAGCTCAAGATAGGTTTGCTGCGCGGGCCGTCCCAGTCCAGAAATCGATATTGGGCTCCTTCCAAACTTCGAAATACCATTGTGAGATCTCGTCTATGCCATAACGGTCGATCAGATGCTTCGCGAATGCAGTCACCAGCGCATCCCATTTGGGGTAATCCTTCG
>CAYVSQ010000502.1:0-5330 GCA_964453815.1 uncultured Acidobacteriaceae bacterium
AACTGGATGTGGAAGCCCGGCGGGTGCATGTCGATGTTTCGGAGCAAGAATTGGAGCGTCGGCGTGCGCAATGGCGGCCGCCGGAGAATGCGATGAAGGGCGGGTACAGGCAGCTCTACTTCGACCACGTACTGCAGGCGAACACGGGCGCGGACTTTGATTTCTTGACGGGTTGCCGAGGTAACGAAATCCCGCGCGAGTCACATTGACGAGATGGCCTCGATCGAGCCCGGGCCCGGCTCCCAAAGCACCTACATTCACTGCCGACGTTTCGATCCTAGCGGGAGAAGACGATCTCGCTGAAGAAGGTAATTAAGATGAGTGGAAGACTTGCGGGAAAGGTTGCTCTAGTTACTGCGGCAGGACAAGGCATTGGACGTGCCACAGCTATCGCGTTCGCTGACGAGGGTGCCCTAGTCTGGGCCACCGATATCAACGAGATGTCCCTCGGGACTCTCCACAATGAGAGACCCAGTATTCAAACTCGCCGGCTGGATGTCTGCGAATCGCGCGAGGTTGACGACGTTGCCGCCGAGGTAGGAATGCTTGACGTGTTGTTTAACTGTGCTGGCTTTGTGCATCACGGGACCATTCTCGAATGCGCAGAAAGAGATTGGGATTTCTCATTTGATTTGAACGTCAAATCCATGTATCGCACGTGCCGCGCCTTTCTTCCCGTCATGCTGCAAACTGGAAAGGGCAGCATCATCAATGTGTCGTCGGCCGCATCCAGCATCAAGGCCGCCCCCAATCGGTTCGCCTATGGAAGCACGAAGGCAGCAGTGATTGGGCTGACTAAGGCAATCGCTGCCGACTTCATTCGCCGCGGCATTCGTTGCAATGCGATCTGTCCAGGAACCGTGCAATCGCCGTCGTTGGACCAGCGGATCGCAGCTCTGGGGAATGTAGAGAAGGCCTATTCCGACTTTGTCGCGCGGCAGCCGATGGGGCGATTGGGTCGTCCCGAGGAGATTGCGGCTCTGGCTGTCTATTTGGCCTCCGATGAATCCAACTTCACGACCGGCCAGACCCATATCATTGATGGCGGCTTTAGTGTTTGAAGCCAAATATTCCGAGAGAAGAATTAAAATTGCCGCGTTACGGTTCGCCATTCGGAAAAACTTTCAGAGCTGCTAGATTCTGGAGAGAGTGCTGCCGTGTCAGCAGGTGCATCGCGAATGTCCGTGATGCCAGCGATTCGCTAGGGTTTGAACAAGGAATGGCGTCTCTGGCAAGAGATAGCTTTAAGGAACCTCTGATACCTAGGCTGTGTTCGGTAAGAATCCGAAGAGCGTGCTTATTTCGTTGAGAGGAGTGGGCTCGCGTTCGAGGAAAATCTCAATCATCGTTGTAGTGAAGGGGTGGAAGAGCGTGTCAGTTCCCTGGGCGAGGCTGGTAATGTCGAGCCTGATGGGTTCGGAGTCGGCGGCGAGGCGTTGTGGGTTCAAGTCCGTGCCGGCATAGGCCTCGTATTCGATGGTCGAAGTTCCGCTCGAGGCGATTAGCTCGATCCACAGAAATGTGCTGGGTCCGTTTTCTGTATTCAGGGTCAGCATGTCATCGGAGAGGCGAACGTAGAAGCAGCGGAAGCTCTGGTCGGCGCTGTAGCTCTTGGCGATGAGATTGATTTCTGTGGCGTCGTCTGCGAAGAGTGTGTCGCCTGTAAAAAACTTGAGATTGTAGTCGTCAATACCGTCGTCGTGGTCGTCCCGCACGCGCAGAACAAACTGCTGCCATCCGGCTCCTCCCAGGTCTCCGGAAACGCTGTTCGTTTTCATCACCTCGAGCGCGGGCGCGGAGTGACTCTGGGCGGCGCTGAGCCAAGCAGAATAGGCATCAGGGCTGTCGACTGTGTTGAGGAAATCGGCGACTCTCTGGACCGCGTCCGGATCGGGATCCTCAAGCATGGTGCCGTGATCCCTGCCGTCGATGGCAAGGATGGGCACGTTAAGCCGGTTGTCCTCCCAGGGAGAGATCGCGATGCGAACGGGATTTCCGTTGGCGTCTTTGATGATGTTTCCGTCGTTGTCGCGAAGACGCGGATGGCGGCGGAGGTCAACGCTGACCTTGCGGGTGTTGAGGGCGCATCCGGCCCAACGGACGGTTCCGTCGGTACCCGGTGCGCTGTCGAGCGCGCTTAGGCCGCCATATCCTTTATTACCGATAAAGACGGCGACGTAGGGAGTGTCGGCTCCTTTGGAGTAGAGAGGGTCTTTGCAGATGAGGTCGCGATGGGAGAGTTCCCAGGTGTATTCGCTCCCGAGTTCGAGGCCCAGGAGGACTTCATCGCCCGCGTTGAGGAAGTCGGGTCCAATGGTCTTGCTGCCTTTGACGAGCGCGCCGAGCCAGCTTCGGCCCTGCGCGGCCTGGGGAGAGCCGAAGGTCGCGGGCGCCAGCCCGACGAGATGCTTGAGGCGCTTGATGCGGCTATGAGGGTCGTCCCCGGTATAGGGATCGCCGGTGAGCCACTGGCGGAGGACGAGCATGCCTGTAGAGTGGACGATGGCGTCGAACTCCCAAGTGTAGTCATGGGGATCGGGATTGAGCGGGGAAATCGCTAATCGCAGCGCGCGGTCGAAGGCCTCGCCGAGGTCCTTGATGGTGACCTCATTATTGAGCGTGACGTAGTTCCCCACGCTGATCATCTCCACGGCAAAGCCCTCTACCGCAAGAGCGTCTCTCCATGGAATGAAGTCGGTTCCTTGTGCGGAGTACCCGTGAAGGAGAAGCAGGCGGCGTTTTTGCGTGGATGCGAGCGCGGATGCGGGATCTGGCATGGTGGGCGTCTCCTGAGACTTGAGCTTCCGTCTTCGTCGGAGCGAGCGCTGGGAGCCTTTTCCGAGGAAGGGAATGATTTTGTAAACGCGAATCGTGGGGTCGATCCCGCCGCAACAGATGATACGGCGGAATCGGGAGTTTGGCTTGGAAATTGTTTCGCCGAATCGGAGGGGGTTTGATCCAGTGATTGCAAATACCCAAGCCCTAGCGGCAATTACCAGTTTGCGGACGGACCTGGTTGGGCTCCTGTGTATGGCGAACAGCATGGTTTCTCTACCGGCTTAAATTCCATGAATTCGACCCGCGTGCCATCTGGATCAGTCAGGTCCAGTTGCATCTTTCCGTCGACGCCGAGTACCTGCGGGTTTTTGCCCGGTATGGGTTTCCAGCCGCGCTCCTCCAGTTTTTCCTGCAACTGCGCGACGCTGATGACGCCGGGCGCAAGATGATTGGCACTTCCGAGTTGAGCGAGAGAAGGGTGGGCAGGCAGGTACAGCATATATTCGATCCAGTCGGTCCCGTTCGGCACCTGCATCATCACCCAATCGACGCGATCATCCGGATTTCCGCCTTGCCAATATAAGCGAAAGCCAAGCAGGTCTTTATAGAAATGGTCGAGGGCCACGCGGTTACGGACGACGTAGCCGGCGTGCATGATATGTGAGCTCAGGCTTCGTGATGCCGAAGCCGGTTCAGCAGGCGGGTGATTGCCGTCCTGAGTGAACTCGACCTTGTTCCCTTCCGGATCAGGAACGAGAAAGGCTCGGCTTCCATCGGCTTTCACAGTAAGAGCCTGCGGAACGGAAACTCCATTGGCGCCCAGATACTTGCGCAAAGCCTCTGCGTCCCTGGTGGAAAATGCAATGACGTCCAAACGGTCAGCCAGCCCGGGAGAGGGCGGAGATACCAGCTCGACATATTGTGAGTGATTGGCATAGAAGCGGACACCCGGCTTTGCCGCAGTGGGAGGCACCTGATCCCACCCAAGCAACTCCCCGTAGAACTGTTGGGATTTGGGAATATCGTCCGCGAAGAGCGTGATGTGCGAAATACCGGTAATGGCCGGTCGCGGTGTAGACGCAGGTTGAGCCATAACAAGACTCGGAAGAATGACAGCCATGGTTGCGACGATAGTCCTGAGCACCGTGGGTGACTTCATGCCTTAACAGCATACTTGGAATTTGGAGAAATTAGGCCTCTCATTCCGTCCCGAATCTTTGCACTTCTTGTGTCATCTAAGAAACAAGGTCAATTGTGGAGGCTAAATAACATGGCGGCTTTTTGTGCATGCTGTGGAGCAGAAATTACCTTGAAAACCAAAGCGTGTCCCGCCTGTGGCACACCGCAGCACGGAATGTTACTGCCCGATCTCCCACCTGCCCTAAACAATATCGACAGGGACCCATCTCAAGAAGACGTGAGAACCGGTCGGCAGCAATGTGGGCCGCTATCGCGTAACCGACAGTGAATCGCAGTCGAGCCGGCGCTGCGCTTTCCGGTGGATGGCAATCCTCTCGTAGCCGCTAACCTTTGCATCGGCGGCTCCGCAATAATCGACCCGCAACGAAACAGATCCAATATTGATGCCGCCCTAAAAGAGAAATTTCATCGCAAATTCATCGGCTATGAACCTTCCCTCATGGAGTATGAGTCTCGTCGGATTTACCCCGACACATGAAGGAGGAATTTTGTCAGTGAAAAGAGCTCCCCTTGCTGCAATCTTCACCGCTCTGGCTTTCGGAGCGTTGGTCGTACCCCAACCCCAGGCCCAGACCCTGCCCGTGCTTGCCATCGGGACGCTGGACCAGTCCCGCGCCGGTTCGTTCGTCGATCTTTCCGGGCTCACCTACAGTCTCGAGAACGGCGTCCGTGCCAACGAACTCGGCGGATTCGGTTCGGCGATCGCCTACGCGTCTGGAGACACTTTCCTGGCCCTACCCGATCGCGGCCCCAATGCCGTTGAATTCGACGATGCCATCGACAGCACCGCCAGCTATGTCAATCGCTTCCATACCGTCAAGATGCACCTGGTCCCTAACACCACCGGAGCCGGCCTGCCCTACACACTCACTCCTGAGTTGCAATCCACCACATTGCTCTGGAGTCTGACTCCTCTCGTCTACGGAAGCGGTGCGGGCCTCGGCGTGGGCTCAGGCGTTCCACCCATCAACAACTTTTTCCAGCACTTCTTCACCGGACGCTCCGACAATTTCGATCCCAAGCGCAACTCCGGCGATCCCAACGATGCCCGTTTCGATACCGAGGGCATGCGGCTTTCCAACGACGGCGCTCGCGTCTACATCTCCGACGAGTACGGCCCTTACGTCTATGAGTTTGACCGTCTCACAGGCCTGCGCCTCCGCTCGTTCGCCTTGCCTCCATCCTTTTTCGTGACCAACCTCAGCCCCGTCGGTAATAACGAGATCGCCGACAATACTGTCGGTCGCACCGCAAACAAGGGCATGGAGGGTCTGGCCATCACGCCTGATGGGCGCACTCTGGTCGGTATCATGCAGAATGCCCTGATCCAGGATGCCAACGAGGGCGGCGAC
>CAYVSQ010000503.1:0-4840 GCA_964453815.1 uncultured Acidobacteriaceae bacterium
TGAACGCGCAGCAGTGACATCCCCTGACTGAGATCGTCGGCTTCCGGCTGACCATTCTTGGCGCGAATGGCTTGGGTTTCAGTGAGCATCGCAACCGTCTGTTTCAACGCTTCTAATTTCTTTTGCAGGTCAGGTTTCAACATATCCTCCCTCTTGTCTATAGCATTTCGTTGTCATTGCGTGAGATTTTTCTAAGTGAAATTTGCCGTATCGTAGCGCCACCTTGCCGGTTTCATTGCGCCACATTACAGGTTCATTTCATGAGCCGGTCGAGTTGATTCTCGATGCGCGTTGTTCACTTCCGACGTGTGGACTGTATCCGGGGTTCCACCGTGTGTCAGCGCGCCTGGCTTTTGCCTCCTTTCTGCGGCGGTTCATCTCTTGGCGTAATTCCAAGCAGTCCTTGGTAAAACTTTATGGCTGGGCGGCCAACCTGCGTCTATCATGCGCCTTCGAGTTTGGGTGAGGAAAGATATATGGCGGAAAAACAAGTTAATGTCTATCTGCACACTGGGGCTAGGCTACGCAAAAACTGACGTCGTCACATAGGCGACTACTGCTAATGCAGCTAGTGCCCTTTGGGTATGACGGGATACCAAGTAAATGAGTGGAAATCCGTTTCCTTGCCAAGTGTCAATCGACCGCCGTCATAATGCGGATCGGTCCCGGGCTCGATCGTTAGCGTTCGTCTATCCTTTTTCAGAATTGACGGATGTGCAGTCCACACACCGTTTCTCAGAACGTACAAAGCGTAGTCTGTTTCGGGAATCGCAAGTTGCGCCTCGTTTGTGATTGGTCTGCTCTGTTTGTCCTGAACCGAGCCTGTCAGAAAAACTGGACATGACAATCCCCCCGTCATCCCACTGAATCAAAAGCAAGAGCCCGGCGGCGGCAAGTAGCTTTTGAGGAGTTCGTATGAACTACTGTCGATCCACCTTGTTCGTCGGTCCCTCTCTCGGCTTATTTGGGCGCTGCCGTTCAGCACGCACTTTCATTCAAATGACGTACTATTTGAACCTGCGGAACGAGACGGATCACTTCCGAAGAAAGGGCGTCTTGGTCCTAATCCAGCAGGCCGGCGCTTGAGGGACCTGTTTTCCGAGTGGTGCGTAATCCGATCGGCGCCTCGAGAACGGGGTTTCCCTGATGCGGATGAGATGCGGACTTTTAAGGAGTATCCGTTGGAAAACGTCGCGTTGGCGTCGAACGCCGAAAGTCCCGGACCAATTGCAGTACTCAAGGATCGCCTCATCGTCGTGGCTCAGATTCAGCCCGGCACTTGTGACGGCAGTGTGCTAAGTACGAGACATCCCGCTACGTTAACGCAGCAGGGAGTCGACGCAAGGGACTTAATGGAGTGGTGCCCTGTCCGGTCGCTGATGGCGCGCCGCATTTCCCCGTGTCTCAACCTTGACTGTGATAAGTTGAGCGGTGGACTCTGGTAGGCCGCTCTTCCGGTTCCTTACCGGACCCATTCAAGAGGCCTTCTGAAAGGAGACAAGGAATTGGGACCCCCAGTAACTACTCCCGCATCCCCTCCCACGGAATGGAAGTATACAGGTGCCGCTCCGAGGTTAATCGCTCAAGTCCACGAGAAAATAAGCGCAGTTGCAGGAACCTTTAACACGAAAACCGCTGACGGCAGTACCTGGACCCTGGACTTTGGCAAAGACATCACTTACGGGATCGGTGGAAAACTTCCGTTCGGCGACGAAGTTTCCAAAGTCGAAGCCGTCCTGAGAAAAACAATCCTAGTCCTGCCGACAACGTATGGCAATAAGACTCCACCAATGGCCGCAAACGAGTTCAATGCGTTCCTGACGAAGAAGTCAGTTCCGGAGATATACTCCGATCCGGCCTTGGATAAAACTGTAGCCTCGGATGAGAATTTCATCGCCTTTTCGGACTACACGCTCAATGCGCCAGGTACCAGCCACTACGATCCAGCGCGGCTCAGGCTCCATCAAGCCTTGAAAATTAATGGCTGGAATATCAACGCAGTCACTAAACTGATCGGCTTGGGGGTTTTAGCCTTCGATTTAGGTATTCAATACCCGCCTTTGAATAGCGGAGATTATGCAAATGGGCTAACCATTATGATCGATACAGTAGCCCACGCCTTAATTTTTGTGAAGGATTATAGCTACAGTTCGGGGCGTGGTAACTACGACATCGAATTAGTGTTTGAGCTGTATGATGCCTTCGGGTTGGACGATGAGGACATGGCTAAAGCGGGCTATAAAGCAAAAATTGCAAATCGTTTTGAGGAGAACAGAGGTTTTACGGCTTGGTGGCAACTCCAGCACCAGTTCGCATACGCCCCCCTCGTCACGAAAGTATCGATAACAAGACGCTTCTCAGGCGTCTCAGCCATATGATCGCAGGCCGTAGTCCATTGGCGCTGACATACACGGCGCTGGCATTCGGGATTGTTGTTGCGCCGTACTACTTCCTCGGTGCATTGATGCACGTGGAGAAGTCGCTCCGACTATACGTGCTATTCACGCTTCTTGCTTGCTCGTTGATCTTGGCCCTGCGGCTTGTTGGCTGGTCGAAACTAGATGTTTGGTTGGCGCAGAAGCAAAAAATGAGCGCGTGTGTGTTTATACACGCCATAACCGTTATCGCGTTCCTTTGTTCCTTTCTTACTCTGGTTTCTCTGGCAGCATTCGGCGGAATGGCGGAGGATGTGATGTGGTTTTACATACTGCTGGCGCTCGCGCTAGGCACAATCATTGCCTTGTTTCCCATAATTTTTCTGAAACCATCGAGATTTGAGCGCGCTTTTAGTTTGCGTTTAACTGCTAAGTTGAACCCGTTTCGGTTAGCAGCATACGCATTTTTGGTTGTTTTGGCCGGCTTCGCGTGTGTGGAGGTTATCAAGTTTTACCGTTTTACTCATCCTGTCTACTAATGGCATGTCACAGAGACAACGTTACTGCGGATGCGGCGGGTTGAGGCCTCCGTGGTAGGAATGAAGCGACCAGGCTGTCGCTGATCGCCATGTTGATCAAGGCCAGAGCCCGGGCGTTCTCTGAGAGGGAACGCCTCTGTTGCTGCGCGACCTGCCTTGCGGCCCGATTGAATGCCTGGGTTGGCGAGGTGGCCGCGTAGTAGGTCGCGACATCTGACCGATCTGGTGGCCGCTCTGTGCTGTCGAGGCTCCCTACCGTGATCACCTCGTTGTAGGCTTTCGCGTATTCGTTGCTCCGGAGCGCTGGCGGCGGCCCGAGGAGAAACTCCTTCGCGCTCTGGATAACGAACGGGGTGATGTTCTGCCATTGAAAGGCGATTCCGGACGCGATTCTATTCACGATCGGACAACTCGGCGTGGCCTGCCATTCGCCGGGAACGGGCGCCCCGGGTATCTTGAAGTGGCGATTCATCGAAATGAGCCTAGGCACGTGCGGGTACACTCAACTTGATGCATGTCGTTCCCCTTCGATCAACCTGACGAGACGGAAATTGCTACATTGACCACTGAACAGGAGCTTCGCCAGAAGCTAGTAAGATCGCTGCGCTATTCGAGGGAGCGACGACTGCAGGCGAGCGTGACGCCGCCGCCGCCGCGCTCAACCGTGTTCGTGCCGCGCTTAGCGCTGCGGAAAAGACCGAACGAACCATTGAAATGACCTTCCGCCTGCCGGACCGCTGGAACCGTCGGCTTTTCCTAGCTCTTTGCCGCCGCTATGGGCTCAGACCTTACCGCTATCCGCGCCAACGGTATTCGACGGTTGTCCTACGCGCACCCGAGTCCTTCATTAAGGAGACACTGTGGCCCGAGTATCAGGAGATCTCGCGGGCACTCGACGACTATCTGAATGAGGCCACCGAGCGGATTATTCGTGAAGAAGTCTTCGGCGATGCCGAGGAGGCGGAGGAGCGGACTGAAGCTCCTTCGAGCAATCAGATTCTCACTTGAAGCAAAGGTTTGAGGGGGAACGAAAGCTATGGACATATATCGGGTGCATGTATCGCTCCGGAGGATCGATCCATCCATCTGGAGACGCATCGAGCTCTCCAGCCAAACGACGCTCAAGCAGCTGCACCGCATTTTGCAGATCGCGGAGGTCTTCTCGGTCAATGCCTCAAATGAACGTCTGCAGAAAAATCGGTCTCTCGCCGTAAAGTAGGTCGCATCTGAGAGCCGCACCGCTATTTGTATCGTTCACCTTGTCTCCAGCGCTGATCGCCAAGCTTCATGAGTTCTACACTTCAGAACAGGTGTGGCCTACATAGCGCTCACGTATCTTCACGGCGGAAACTGGGCGGCTACTCAGGTTGTTCCGGCTCGGGGGTCGCAGAGTCGACACATTCATGGTCGAACACTGAGTCTAGCGGCTACGGCTACCTGTGGTGGACCGGCGACCCGGCCACTCCGATCCGTTCAAGAATGTAGAGGAAGCCCGTTGGCGCTCTAATGAGCGCAAGCCCCATTTATGTGCCCCGCAATGGCAGAGACGATCTCTGATGCCTGACCTCACCGCCGCCTACTGCGCAAGAACGCTGCTGCCCGAGAACTGAAGACCTCTGGCGAGTCGATTAGTCCCCAAATGTCGGCTAGGCTTCCATAATTCGGAAGTGCCGTATCGCGGAAGGCTGGGGCTTTTCCAGTACTTATTTGCAGTCATGCCGGACAGTCGAGTCGAATTTGGATGATTGCCTCTTCAGAAATCCTCGAATGAACGGGAGGTTGTTGCGCGGTAAGTACAATTGCTAAAACCGTTGGAGGTTGTAGATTATTCAACGCGCAAGGCTCGTACGGGGTCGATGGAGGCCGCGCGCCGCGCCGGAATGATGCCGGCAATGGCAGCCGCAATCACCAGCACTCCAATCGCGA
>CAYVSQ010000504.1:0-21930 GCA_964453815.1 uncultured Acidobacteriaceae bacterium
CTCATCGGCCGCCTGCTCTATGATTCGCGCAACGTCTACGAAGATCATGTCCATGCCGTAACACGCAGCCCTGGCACTGCGGCAGCAGCGATCGATTTCGCCCAGCTCACCGATGGCCTGCGCGCTGAGCGCGAGCAGGGAATTACCATCGACGTTGCCTACCGCTACTTCTCGACAGCGCGCCGCAAGTTCATAATCGCCGACACGCCCGGTCATGAGCAGTACACGCGCAACATGGCCACCGGAGCTTCGACCGCCGATCTCGCCATCATCCTCATCGACGCTCGCAAAGGAATCCTCACGCAGTCGCGCCGTCACGCCTACATTGCGTCGCTGCTTGGAATGCCGCGCGTCATCGCTGCCATCAACAAGATGGACCTTGTCGACTACAGTGAAGAAGTCTTCCTCCAGCTACGCTGCGATTTCGACCATCTTGCCGCAAGTGTAGGCTTGCGCAGCTTCGAAGCCATCCCTATCAGCGCGCTTGAAGGTGACAATGTCGTTCACACCGGCGGCAATATGCCCTGGTACACCGGGCCAACACTACTTGAATATCTCGAGTCCGTTCCGATCGAACGTGCGAACCCCGAACTCGCCTTTCGCTTGCCTGTCCAGCGCGTTATCCGCCCCAACCAGAACTTCCGTGGCTTCGCCGGCCAAATCGCCGCAGGCACCATCCATCGCGGAGACCGCATCGTAGCGCTGCCTTCCGGCCACATCAGCCATATTCAAAGCATTGTCACCTTCGACGGCGAACTCGAATCCGCGACTGCGCCGCTCTCCGTCACGGTCACCCTTGAAGACGAGCGCGACATCAGCCGGGGCGATCTCATTGCCGCAGCAGACGCCCCACCCGCGGTAACCAACCACTTCGAGGCCTCCATCGTCTGGCTCTCCGCGCAGCCGCTCGAAACCGGCCGCCGCTACTTCCTCAAGCACACCAGTCACACCGTACCCGCGCGCGTCCGTTCCATCCGCTACAAGATCAATATGGAAACGCTTGGTCCGCAAGCTGCTTCCACGCTCGACCTCAACGCCATAGGCGTCATTGAAGTAGAAACTGACCGCCCCGTTCTTGCCGACCTCTACAGCCAGAGCCGCGCCACCGGCAGCTTCATTCTCATCGATCCTGCCAGCAACGCCACCATTGGCGCCGGCATGATCTGGCATATTCTCACCGCGACAGTTACAAATAGAACCGGGCAGTCTCCACGCATCGTCCTTGGCAACGTCGAACAACTCGCTTCTCTCGAACAACGTCTCCTTGATCTCGGCCAAGCAGTAGTCCGCACCCGCGTACAGGATCAATCTGTATGGCGAGCCCTCAATCACGCCGGAGTCATCGTCCTGGTAGAAACGTCAGATGCAGTTCTCCAGCGAGTCGCAGACGACTTCACGCCTCTACCGCTCGAGGCAAACTCGACTGAGACCATTCTTGGCGCGCTCCACCTCGAAGCCTCGGCACCCACGGAGCAACCATGAGTACAACAACCCTCGATGCGCTCGACGGAATAGCCTCTAATGCCACCGCGCTGGTGCGCGAGCAGCTTCACATTTTTAGCGCGGACGCCTGCGTAACCAGCAGCTTTCAAGCGGAAGACGTTGTTGTGCTTCATCTCGTCCGCGCCGTCGCACCTGATATTCCAGTGCTCTTCCTCGATACCGGATATCACTTCCAGGCCACATACGAATACCGAGACCGCATAGCAGCCGACTGGCATTTAAACCTGCACAACATCCTGCCCCCACAAACCGTAGCCGAGCAAGAGGCTGAGTTTGGTAATCTCAACCAAACTGCCCCCGACCGCTGCTGCGGGTTGCGCAAAGTAGGACCGCTCTTTGCAGCGCTCCAGCCCTACAGCCTATGGTTCACGGGTCTTCGCCGCCAGCAGGCGAAGACGCGCGCCAATCTCCAAGCCGTTGAGAGCTTCACGTTGCCGAGCCGCAAGCATTTGCGCAAGATTAGCCCACTCGCCGAGTGGCACACGCGAGAGGTCTGGCAATATGCCGAGCGCCACGGCATTCCGCTACTGCCGCTCTATGACCTTGGCTACTCCAGCATCGGCTGCGAGCCCTGCACCAGTCTGCCGGTCAGTGCCGACGATCCGCGCTCGGGCCGCTGGGGCGGACAGAAGATCGAGTGTGGCATTCACATTCAACCCACAGAGCAGACCGGCGGAGCCGAGTAAGGGCAAACGATGGAACTGGCGCTCGGATTCCTGATCGCATTCGTCATCGCCATCACCGGCGTGGGAGCCGGCACGATCACGGCACCACTGCTCATTCTCTTCCTGCACGTGCCTGTCGTAATCAGCGTAGGCACTGCGCTCGCCTACTCCGTTGTCGTCAAGGCTGTCGTTGTTCCCCTGCAAATGTGGCGTCGTCAGGTCGTCTATCGCATCCTGGGAATCATGCTTCTTGGCGGCCTGCCCGGTGTCGTCCTCGGCTCGCTGCTTTTTCGGCACTTCGCCGCCGCCGGAAATAACGCCGTGCTCTATGCTGCACTCGGCCTCATCATCATCACGACCTCAACCTGGCATCTCTACAGGTACTTCCGGCCCTTCAAGGCCAGTATGGAGAAGCCCACGCGACCCCGCACCATCGCCGCGCTCATGTTTCCCATCGGTGCGGAAGTAGGCTTCTCCTCATCCGGCGCAGGAGCCCTTGGCACCATAGTTTTGCTCGGCCTGTCTTCGCTCACCGCTGCGCAAGTCGTCGGCACCGACCTGGCCTTCGGACTTTGTGTCGCGCTCGCCGGCAGCGGCCTTCACTTCGCCAATGGAAACCTGGATACAGCGCTCCTCACCCACCTCGTCCTTGGAGGCGTTGCTGGTGGACTTGCAGGCTCTCTCCTCGCCCCGCGCGTGCCCAACCGCCAGCTACGGCTGGCACTCTCCATCTGCCTGCTCGCACTGGGGATACAGTTTTGCTATCAGGCCGTAGTGAAGCAAACGGCATCGAGGCCTGTTATCGTCCAAGCCAAAGCGCTCGCCCTTGCCAAATCCCCGCATCAAACGATCACCCCCAAAAATACACGACGCTAGTCCTGGTGTAAGTCACCGTTTGTAGACCACCCCATTCTTCATTACGAAGGAAACCCGCTGGGTCACGCTGATATCCTCCACAGGATTCCCAGGAACCGCGACAATATCGGCATAGTAACCGGGCTTCAGCTCGCCAATCTGCCCATCCCAGCCCAGCAGCTTCGCGCCATTCAACAAGTCCGCCTGCAAGACCGCCAGCGGCTTCATGCCAAGCTGTGCCATTAGTACCAACTCGCGCGCTTGTGTCCCATGGGGAAACGGCCCCACATCAGATCCCACGGCGAAGGGAATCCCCGCCGCCAACTGCTTCTTGAACTCCGCCGCGTGATATTCGAAGATCGCGCGCTCGCGCTTGGCAGCAGCTGGCGACGCTGCATGATCAGCAAAGTATTCGAAGATCGTGAATGTAGGCACCGCCGGAATCTGCTTCTCGCGCATCAGCCGCATCGTCTCGTCGCTCAACTGTGCCGCGTGATCGATCGAGGCCACGCCGGCTTCAGCTGCGTACAGGGTGCCCGGCTCGCCCATGGCATGGACGGCCACTTTCTTGCCTACACGTGCCGCCTCATCTACGCCCACTTTTAGTTGTGCCGCAGTGTACTGATAAGGCGTCGAGAAGACCCCGTCATGTAACGAGTCCGGACCCGTCTCGTACATCTTCACGAAATCCGAGCCCTCTTTGAACTGCTCGCGAATCGCTGCCACAATCTCATCCGAGGTATTCGCATACGTCGCGTTCGACAGCACGTGCTGTGCCGGATTGAAATCGTTCGCATCCTCGTGTCCGCCCAGAACATCGATCGCATTCCCGCTGATGCGCAGCCGCGGCCCCGGAATCAGTCCATCATTGATCGCGTTGCGCACCGCCGTATCAGCGGATCCCGCGCCCTCCGTGCCCATATCGCGCTCGGCAGTGAAGCCGGCCATCAGATCGTCCCGGGCCGCAAGCGTCGCCAGAATCGTCCGCTGCGGAACCGACTCCTCTACGGTCTGCAAGTCCTCCGCGCCTAGATGCAGAAACAGATGCACGTGCGCATCGATCAGCCCCGGCATGAGTGTCGTATCGCCCAGATCAATCACCTCTGCACCGGCTGGATGCTCGACCGAAGATCCCGCCGCAACAATCCGCTCGCCCTTCACAAGCACTTCTCCTGGGGTCACGATGCGTCCAGTGACAACGTCCAGCAGCCGCGCCGCATGCAGCACAACGGGATGGTGCTCACCGCCGGTCTGTTGCGCGACAAGGGCCGATCCCAGAGCCAGAGCCACCAGGGCCATCCAAAGAAAAAAATGCATGCGATTCATTATGAGCATCCCAGGAGTAAGGTATTCAGAATATAGCGATCTTAGTCCGGCACACATTCGCAGGCGACAGAAAAACAAGGCCCCTTCGCTCCTACCTTGTATGCGTCAGGGTGGGGAAACACGCACGAGTATCCCAGAAATTTCTCGCGCGGCCATCAGTGATGCCCGTTTGCGCATCAAGGTTAGTGCCAGCGAACGTCATGCATCTTTGCAAGCCAAGCTATCGAGTTCGAGACCCCTGGTCTATCCTCAGGTTCTTCACCGTTTGGATAGCGGTCATCTTTCTTTTGGCTCCATCTCAGGCCGGGGCTTACTCCGTTCTTTCGCACGAGGAGGTCATCGACCTCGTCTGGCATGACCAAATCGTCCCGCTCCTGCTTGAGCGCTTTCCCAACACCACGCCTGATCAGTTGCGCGAAGCGCACAGCTACGCATATGGTGGCTGCATCATTCAGGACATCGGCTACTACCCCCACGGTAGTCATCTATTCAGCGATCTATTGCACTACGTCCGTACCGGCAACTTCGTACTGAGCCTGCTTCGCGAAGCGAGCGACGCAAATGAACTCGCTTTCGCTCTCGGCGCTCTCGCCCATTACACCGCCGATACTTACGGGCATCCCGCAGTGAACCTCGCTACTGGCGCCGAATACCCAAAGCTGCGCGACAAATTCGGCAATATCGTCACTTACGACGACAATCACACCGCGCATCTTCAAACCGAGTTTGGTTTTGACGTGGTCGAGGTTGCGCACAATCGCTATGCCCCTCAGCAATATCACGATTTCATCGGATTCTCCGTCGCCAAGCCTCTCCTCGAGCGCGCTTTTCGCGATACCTATGGATTCGAAGTGAACCAGATCATGCCGAGCGAAGACAGGGCCATCAGCTCCTACCGTCATACCGTCTCCAGCCTCTTGCCCAGGGCCACGCGCGTTGCCGTCATCAACTACGAGAAGGAGATGAAGCAGGAAGACCCCAGCTATGACCACAGAAAGTTTATCTATCGTGTCGACAAAACTACTTACAAGCGCGAGTACGGCAACGATTACCAGAAGCCCGGAGCGGGCGCGGAGATGCTGGCTTTCGTCATCCGGATCCTTCCTAAAGTTGGACCGCTCAAGACGCTCAAACTACGTATGCCCGACGCTCAGTCGCAACAACAGTTCCTCAAAAGCATGAATACTGTTGTCGACCGCTATACGGTTTATCTGAAACAACTGCGTCAAGAGGCGGTAGCTCCTGTCACTCTCGATCTAGCCGATTTAAATCTCGACACGGGCAATCCAACAACGTCCGGCAAATATCGGCTCGCCGATTTCACCTATGCCAGCTTGCTGACCGAGATCGAGAAGCATCCAGAGGCACCCATTCCAGCTGGGCTCCGCGCAAACTTGATGACCTTCTACCAGTCCGGTCAGAACAACTACGTCAGTTTCAAGCCGAGCCAGTGGCGGCAAACTCGGGCCAATCTGCACGCGCTGGAAAACGCCACGCCTGTTGAATTGAAAACCTCTGACCAGCCCACCAAAGACCAGCAATCCCCGTCGAAGCTCAAGAATTAAGCAAGAAAAAATGGCCCGCGAAAATCTCTGCGGGCCAACCGAATGAAAATGAACATCTAGCTTACTGCGCGCCTTCCGCTGTAGATGAGCTGAGCTGCGGAGCCACTACAATCAGCAATTGCGTTCCCCGTAACAGGCTGATATCGCGATGCTCGCCAGTAAGGGTTCCCGAATTTCCATCTTCTACAGCGCTGCGAAGACTTACTCCAGCGATCTCACCCGGCGGTTCTTCGAACGAAGCTTTGGTGCTCACCTCTTGCGGTACTTCTGTGGCCCCATTCACCGGAGTGATACCGGCAATAGTCGCCTTGATTGCGAGCTCTTTGCCATTCTTCAGTTGCGCTTTATCGAACGTAAGAACGAGCTTGGATGGACTCTTTGCATCGGAGGCAGTCACCTGGTCGATATGACCAAGCAGTTTCGTGCCGCGAGGCAGCTCGACTCCCTGGGATGTCCTCACGGTGCTTGTCAGCTTTGCGGTTACAACGTCACCTTGCTTGGCCGACTTGCTATTGAGTGAGCTATCGAGTTGTGCGTTGCCCTCAACCAGTTGCGCAGTTTGCGGCTGGTCTTGTGCGATCGCATATCCGGATGAAACAAGAAGAGCTGTGGCAAGTCCAAGTGCGGTTGCTAAAATTCGCTTCATAGAAATGACTCCTGTAGGAAAGAGGTTCACGAGAGAAAAATCGACATAAGCATGCGGCAGTTAAGTTAGGATTTTTTAGGCTTATGCCAAGGCAAACGATCTACCAGATGGGACGAGTCGGACCGGGGAAAGGTCGCAATACTTGGGCGAAGGCGAGGGCCAAGAGCCCCGTACAAAATCGCTTTAGCTGTAAAATCAAGTGTTTGCGCGAATGAACGAGTGCAATTTTGTCGCTACATTACCAGCGCAACACGCTCCAGTTCCGTTTGCATGCACTCATAGGAGCATCCTGCACCCTCAAGACGCATCACGGCATCGCGCGCTTGATCTGCATTTATGCCGTATCCCCGCCCTGCAAGGAATGCCGACAGCACCTCAGCCGCTTGCCAGAGATCGATTCCCGACTGCATGAGTTCGTTACGCAGATTGGCAAGCTCATTCACTGCGAACTTCTCAACCATGCTGCCTTCTGTCATCGCTCTATCTCCTCGCCGTGGCCAAATCTCTTGGCGGCTCGCTCTTCTTATCTGCTGTTCTTAGACCCCGGAGAGGCCATTTATGTTGCTCTCCAATCGCGGATTGTCTCGATTATCGAACCAGCAATTGTTTCCAATATCAAATCTTCGATCATACCGACGACCAACTCGCCCATCGTGGTTAGGATTAACATCTCCCATCGTCTCTCAGAAGGTACGCAGTGCTATCGGATACGGTTTCCATCGGCTTGGAATTTCTTTCCGTCACACGAGATCGTTACCGCTTCTGTGGCAATTGCGGCCAGCATGCGTACTGCGCAACCATTACACTCGACGCAGGTATGCAATCCAGCAAACAGAAATCGCCGGACTCATCAAAATCATCCAGTCCGGGCTTGGGAATGATGCTTTCTCTCCTGGGCATGGCCATTCTCATCGCCGCACTCATCGCCTATCGGATGATCTATCCATTCTTCCACCAGCATCCACGTTAAGAAGCGGACTGCTCTTGAGTTGCAGCCCGATCCACCAGCAGAACAGGAATCCCATCCACTACTGGATACCTGCGACCGCAGACCTCGCAGTCGACCGTACCCTCCGCAAGTGTCAGCCGTCCCTGGCAGGCCGGGCATACAATCAGCTCCAGAACCTCGCGAATTCGCTCCACTCCCTGCATTGGTACAGTGTATCGGTCAGCTACGAAACAAGGCTGAATACAAGGAGCCAAGAAGCACAATGCTGCGTGTCGGCCTTACCGGTGGCTTAGGAAGCGGAAAGACGAGCGTAGCCGCCATATTTCGCTCCCTTGGCGCGCACGTCATTGAAGCCGATGCTGTGGGTCGCGAGCTCATGTCTCCAGGCCAGCCGGTTTACCATGCCATCCTTCAGCACTTCGGGCCTGAAGTCGTCAATGCGGACGGCACGCTCAACCGAGGCCGCCTCGCCGACTTCGCCTTTCGCCGCGGCCGTCTGGCCGAACTCAACCATATCGTCCATCCCCCGGTCATCGCCGCCCAGCAGGAGTGGGCCGACCGCATCTTTGCTCAGGATCCAGATGCCATTGCCATGGTCGAATCCGCTCTGATTTTTGAGGCCGATGCGCAAGGAAGCGCCCCCGGATGGCGTCGGCGTTTCGACCGCATCGTCCTGGTCACAGCGCCAGACGAAGTAAAAATCGCCCGCTTCGTCGCCCGCATGACGCAAAGTGCAGAGTCATCGCGGGACCTCGAAGCCGACGCCCGCGCCCGGCTTGACGCGCAAATTCCCGACAGTAAAAAGATCCCGCTCTCCGACTACATCGTCCAAAACGACGGCCCGGTCGAAGATACCCGCCGCCAGGTTGAGCACATTTTTGCGGAACTCGCCCGTGCCGCGCGTGTCTGAAACCATAAGAATCGTTAAAATTAAGGTAAGCGTGTGTCTCGCATGTCCCTACCCGGCGGGAGCAGTCGGGTTTAGAAAGTTTCAGTCATGATATTTCGCAGAATCGTTCTTATCCTCTTCATCATCGGTGGCTTCTGGTTCATCATCTCGCGCTATTCGTCGCCCAACCGTGAACGCACGCTCGCCGGCAGCGGCTCGCCTCTCACGCTGACCGAGGCCCAGGCCGCGCCCGAATATGATGCCGAAGAGACCAACAATATCTCGGTCTACAAGAAGGCGCTGGCCTCAGTCGTCAACATCACTTCGTCAACTCTGACCCGCGACTTTTTCTTTCAGATCGTCCCTGAACAGGGCCAGGGCTCTGGCTTTATCCTCGACAAGCAGGGACACATCCTCACCAACTACCACGTCATCGCGGGAGCGCAGCAGATTGAGGTTGCCACCTCCGACAAGCGCCGCTATAAGGCCACTGTCATCGGGCGCGATCCCGGGCACGATCTGGCACTCCTGAAGATCGAGGCCCCCAACCTTGTCCCCGCCGTCCTTGCAGATTCGAAGAACCTGGTCGTCGGCCAGAAGGTCTACGCCATCGGCAATCCCTTTGGCATGCAGGGAACCATGACTACTGGCATCATCAGCGCCATCCGCTCCATCCATAATCCGCAGGGCGCGCCTATTGAGAACGCCATCCAAACCGACGCCGCCATCAACCCCGGCAATTCCGGTGGCCCGCTGCTTAACTCTCGCGGAGAAGTCATTGGCATCAACTCGCTTATCGCCACCAATCCCAATGAAAATGTGGAGCAGAGCGCCGGCATCGGTTTCGCCATTCCCATCGACACGGCCAAGGTCGTCCTTGGCGATTTCCAGAAATATGGCCGCGTCCGCCGGCCCTCCCTGGGTATCGTGTCGCTTCCCATCGATCCCGATCTTGCCGGCCAGATAGGTCTTGCGGCCGACTACGGCGTCCTCATCCAGAAAACCCTTCCCAATGGGGCAGCCGAGCGCGCCGGCCTCCGCGGCGGCAACCAGACAGCCCTTTGGGGTAATATGCAGATCAACCTCGGTGGAGATCTCATCGTCGCCATCGACGATCAGGACGTGACCAGCACGCAGGACATCTCCGACATCATGAACCGTCATCAGACTGGCGACACAGTAACGGTGACCTATTTCCGAGGCCGGCGCAAGGCAACGGCGCGTCTGACCCTCGGCGAGGTCCGTGACCAGGCGGCGTAGCTCGCCCAGGCACTGAACTCTACTTCTTCACCACGCTAACCGTCACGCTCGAGGGATACTCCGCCGAGTGATGCACCTCGTTGTGCGCGATCACGCTCGCCGTCTCGTTGTAGTTGTTCCCACCTGTATTCAGATTACGGTCGAAGCGCGGAAAGTCGCTGCTGCTGACTTCAATCCGCAGCCTGTGGCTGGCCGCGAAATAGTTGCTCGTCTGCATTGGCTGCAGCGTCACCTTGTACACTTTGCCCTTCTCCATCCACACCGGAGACTTGTCGTAGCCTTCGCGATACCGCACCCGCTGGATGTTCTCATCCAGGTTGTAGGCCGTCCCATCCGGCAGCACGTCGATCACCTTCACGGTAAAATCCGTGTCCTTCGCGTCGCTTGAGACATAGAGCGTCACGTCGATCGGGCCGCTCACTTCCATGCCTGCCTGCAATGGCTCCGTGCTGTACACCAGAATGTCGCCGCGAGCCTCCATGCTCCGCTGGTCGAGCGCGCCCGGCTTTTGCCCGACTCCCATGCAGCAAAAGCCCCCGCCATACGTTGGCACCGGATTCATTGGGTCATAAACAAACTTATCCGGCGTGTCCTTGGCGGGCTTAGCGTCGGTCAGCACCCCATCGCCATAGAGCGTATTCGCCCTCCCGCCGCTTGAAAGGTAGTATGTAACCGGCTTCGCGCCCTCTGGAGGCCACGCCTCTGCCGTCTGCCACTTGTTGCTTCCCATTGTGTAGTAGCGAACCTTCGGCGTCTTCTCTAGAATCCCGTTCTGCTCGCCCTTCAGGAAGTAGTCGAACCATCCATAGGTCAGCGCATCGTAATCCAGCCGCGCGTCGCCCATATCGCGCTCGCCTACCATCGTGTGTTCCGTGGCTCTTTTGTAGGAACAGTGCAGCGTCGGAGCAATCACCGCATATTGTTCGTTGGCAATCTCCGGCTTGGCCGTCTTGCGCACGAAGTTGTACGCCGCCAGGTTCGGCCCTACACTTATGTCGTACCACGTCATCATCCACAGACCCGGGATGTTGATGTGTAGACTGTCATTCCACAGTCCGCCCTTGTACCACGCCGGATCGTTGGGTGTGCGCGCGATCATGTTGCCGCCTGTCGGGCCCTTGGTCACGCTCGCAAAAATGCCCGGCCCCGCGCCTACTGCCTCCAGAAGGTCTTTCACCGGCAAATGCCAAAACGCCTTCGACCAGTCCACCGCTGGCGGGTGTGGATCCAAGTCGTGAGACCTCGCTTCCCGCACCAGGTCCTCCTGCGTCGCGTCTTTCGGAAACCTCGGCTGCGGATCGTTCTGGAATCCGTAGTCGTACAACCACGAACCGAACAGCATCTGTACCGCGCCGCCGCGGAACCAGTTCCCCTGCTCGTAGTATGGAGCCACGCGACCTACGCCCGCGCCGAAACTCTCCGGAATAAACGTCGCCAGCGCCTTGTCGCCGCGCGCCGCCACCGCCAGCTGCCACTCTGCCGTCGACGAGCACCCGATCAGCCCCACCTTGTCGGCCGACCACGCCAGCCCGCCCATCCAGGCCAGCGCATCATCGGCATCGGTCAGCGGCGCACCCAGAATTTCGTAGTCTCCTTCTGAAAAATACCGCCCGCGCTCATTCATCTCCACATACGCGTAACCGCGCTTCACCGCCTCCAGCGCCGTCGTCATGTCCCGAGGCGCGCCCAGCGCAACATCCCAGTAGTTGAAGTTGTACGGGGTTCGCGAAAAGATGATGGGATACTTCTTCGACTCGTCCTTCGGGCGATAGATGTCCGCCTGCATCCGCTTCCCATCCCGCATCGGCACCATCACCTTCCGCTCGATGATCGCCACCGACTCCAGCTCTTTCTCCGTCGCCTCACGCTTTGCCATCAGCGCCGCGTCCTGCGGCCTCGCGCCCTGCGACCAGGCTCGCTGCGCTCCAGCTCCCGCTAAGGCAATCACTCCCATCAGCCATAAAGCCCGCATGGGCGGCGTACCCAGCCGCCGTCTTATCGTTCCCGGCATTGCGCGTCCTCACTTTCGACGGAAACCCGCTCCCGCAGTCCCTAATTGCTGGCCGTCCGGCGATACCTAACTGTGAACAGCCACCACGAATTTCAGCCTCTCACGTACCGCCGACCCACGACGCGATACTCACCCGAGAGTACCCGCGCGATCGCCTCGCTGTAAGCGATGTGCTCCTGCTCCAGAATGCGCGTCGACAAAGTATGCGCGTCGTCGCTTTCGAACACAGGCACCGCCTTCTGAAGTACGATCACGCCATGGTCGAGCTGCTCGTCGACGAAGTGGACCGTGCATCCGGCAACTTGCACGCCGAAGGCAAAGGCCTGCTCCTGCGCGTCCAGGCCCGGAAAGGCCGGCAGGAGCGATGGGTGGATGTTCAGGATTCGCTCAGGAAAAGCCCGCACGAATTCCGGTGAAAGCAGGCGCATGTATCCCGCCAGGCAAACCAGATCTACTTTGTGCTCACGCAGGCAGGCAACGATCTCTTCATCGTGTTCAACCCGCTTTCGCCCGCGCGCTTCGATAGCCATGGCCTGCAGGCCGCGAGCCCGTGTAGCCTCCAGCCCAGGGGCATCGGCTTTATTTGAAATGACGACGGCGATCTCGCAGCTCTTGAGTTTTCCCTGTGCGATGTTTTCGGCGATAGCGAGGAAGTTCGACCCGCGTCCGGAGAGCAAAATGCCAAGGCGCGACATCAGCCGTAGACCACCTTGCGGTCACCCTTCACGATCTTCCCAATCACGTAGAATTTCTCATCCGCGCGCGCCAGGAGGGCTTTTGCCCGGTTGAACTTTTCCGCCGGAACCGCCGCAATTAAACCGATCCCCATGTTGAAGGTACGCAGCATCTCATCTTGCTCCACGTTGCCCAGCTCGCGCAGATGCTCAAAGATGGGTAGCACCGGCCACGAGCCCAGATCGATCGCTGCCGAAACCCCCTTGGGTAGAATCCGCGGCAGATTCTCTGTAATCCCGCCGCCGGTGATGTGCGCCATTCCGACGACAAGATCGCTCGCCAATAGCTTCAGGATCGCGTGCAGATAGCTGCGGTGGGTCTTCATCAGGGCCGCACCCGCCTTCTCCTTGAGCGCATTCACGTACAACTCGGGCTTGTATCCCGCCGTCTCGAAAAACAGCTTGCGCGCCAGCGAGTAGCCATTGGTATGGAGGCCGGTCGAGGGCAGGCCGATCAGCACATCGCCAAGCTTAATTTTCGCGCCGGTAATCAGCTTCTCTTTGTCAACCACGCCCACGATAAAGCCCGCCAGGTCGTACTCGCCGTCGGCGTAGAAGCCGGGCATCTGTGCCGTCTCGCCGCCTATGAGTGCACAGCCGTTGGCGCGGCAGGCATCGGCGAGGCCAGTCACTATCTTTTCTGCAACCTCCCCAACAAGCACGCCCGTCGCGAGGTAGTCGAGAAAGAAGAGGGGCGTCGCCCCCTGCACGGCAATGTCGTTGACACAATGGTTGACCAGGTCGGCGCCGACAGTGTGGTGCATACCCAGTTCGAAGGCCACCTTCAGCTTCGTGCCTACGCCGTCTGCGCTCGAAACCAAAACCGGCTGCCCGTACTTAACCGTATCCAGTTTGAAGAGGCCGCCAAAGCCGCCAATCTCGCTCAGGACATTCTTGGTGAATGTCCGCTGGGCGAGGTACTTTATGCGCTGCTTGGTGCGATCGCCGCTCGAAATATCGACGCCGGCATCGGCATAAGTGACGGAGGGCTTCTTTTTGTGAGGCTCGGGCAAGAGGATTCTCTAAGAGCGTGAAATTAAGGGGCGAATGCGGCCGGAATCCCAAGTTTAACACCGGCATTCCCCCGCTAACGCTCTTTTCAGCGGGCGAAACAATCGAGCATATGAGCATGGATAGTCGGTCTTCTGCCGTCAACGATCAGTTTCGCTTGGATATACTGGGGCGATTTCGCTGAATCTGCGGTACAGTTAGGGTCTTCGGGAAATCATGGCTACGCCCGCCCCAACCCGAGAGAAGCTCCGCAAGCTCTGGCCCCGCCGGAAGCGCCAGCCTCACGAAATCTCGCGGGCTGCCGCCGAACTGCTCGACCTGACCGAAGCCTTTTGCGCCGCAGAGACCTTCCCCTCCCAGACCCGCCGCGCTACCCGGCTCTTCTCCGCCATCTGGAACCGAACTAGCGACCGCGGTTTCAACGCCGCCCTTGCAGCTTGGATCAGACTCCTCGAACAGCATCCGGAGCTCTGCGTGCGCTTTCAACAATCGTGGCTGAGGATGCTTGCTCAGCTCGATTCTGTCTCGCTTTTCGCCGACTCGGGATTGCCCGATCAACATGCGTTGCTCAGCGAAACCGTCCACCGGATTTTCCAGCGCCTGTTGCCCGCGCCCCGCGAAGATACCGACACAGCACGTCTCTTCACCACAATCTTTTCCTCATCCCTCGCCGTCGATCACTTCCATCAGATCGACGGATTCGTATTCGCGCGGCTGGCACAGATTTTCTCGCCCGCGCGGGGGCTAGACGCACAACCGCGGATACACAATGACCTGCACCAGGCCTTGTGCCTCCTTGCTGCGCGAGTATCAGGACGCGGCGCGACTCCGGCCATTCGCCAACGCGGTACAGCCTCCCAGGTCGAGCAATCGCCTTTCTACCGCATCGTCTTCGCCACCGAGGACTTTGTACGCGCCGAGAGTTCCGATTTTCAGCGCACGCATCTTCAGGTCTGGGAAAAAGCCATCAAGGACTGTCGCAAAGAGCTTGTCCAGGTGCACTCCCATATGGAGAAGGAGGGTGTCAGCACTGCCCTTATGTTCGATGTCACCACCATAGAGGGTGCGCTTGATCGCATGGAACTCATTGTTGCGGCGCTGGTAGAGCCGGCCGGCGAACCGTCCGTCGCCGGGCGCATGTTGCTCAATACTCTTGCTGCCGGGGTGCTCGAGGACACGCGCATCACCGGTCTTGTCCGCCAGAACCTCAATCTCCTCGCCCGTAAAACCGTGGAGCGCACTGGCCATGGTGGCGAACACTACATTGCGCACACCCGGCGCGAATATTGGCTGATGTGGCTGGCCGCTCTCGGAGGCGGTTTGCTCACTGTCTTTACGGCAGCTATCAAGCTCCGCGTCCTGGAGTTCCACCTGCCCTTATTTGTGGAAGGCTTCATCATCGGAACGAACTATGCCGTCAGCTTTCTTCTGCTCCAGATCTTCGGCCTGGCGCTTGCTACCAAGCAGCCATCGATGACGGCCGCCACTCTCGCAGGAATCATTCGCGAGAACCGCGGCGCATCCCGCCGCAGCAAGGTCGCTGACTTCTCCGCCTCCATCAGCCGAACCCAGCTTGCCGCTGCGCTCGGCAACATCGTGGCTGTTTGCGTTGGGGCCATTCTCTTCGAGTATCTCTGGCGCCACTTCTTCTTCAGGCACTATCTCGCCTCCGAAGATGCGCACCACGTCTACCAGACGCTGCATCCCTTCACCTCTGCCACGGCCATCGACGCCGCCTTCACCGGAGTTTTGCTGTGGTTCGCCGGCCTCATCGGCGGATGGTGCGAAAACTTTGCCGTCTACAACCGCATTCCCGCCGCCATCGCTCAGCACCCGCTCGGCCTGAAAATCGGTGCCCACAGGATGCAGCGGTTCGCCAACTGGTTTGATCACAATATCGCCGCTTGGAGTACCAGCATCGTGCTTGGCTACCTCATGGGTATGACGCCCGAGGTTGCCACCTTCTTCGGCGTTCCCCTCGACGTGCGTCATGTAACGCTCAATACCGGAATGCTTGCCCTTGCAGCCACCCGCGATGGCATTGCAGCATTGGGCCATCACTGGTTCCGCTTCGCTGTGGCCGGAATCGCCATCACCTTCGTGCTGAATCTGGGAGTCAGCTTCTCTATTGCGTCCATTGTTGCCCTGCGTGCCTACAATGTTCGCCAGAGCGAGCGCTTGTCGATTCTTGCCTACGTTCTAAAACAGCTGGTGCGTTCACCGTGGCGCTTCCTCTTTCCGGTCGACCCCGACCCGCCGGCTCTTCCCGCCGAGCAGCATCAATAGCCCCCCACCACCACATTTTTCAGCGGCTCACCCTTTACATAGCGTCCTATCTGCTCGGCTGTGAATTCGATCGCACGAGGCAAGAACATCGGGCTTGATGCCGCCACATGGGGAGTAATAAACAGATTGGGGGCCTTCCACAAAGGGTGCTCTTCCGGCAGCGGCTCAGGATCCGTCACATCCAGCACCGCGCGAATCCGTCCGACCTCGAGCGCCGCCAGCAGCGCCTCGGTATTTACAACAGGACCGCGAGCGGCATTGATGAGCAGCGCCCCCTGCTTCATCTGCGTCAGTTCCCGCTCGCCGATCATCCCCGTCGTTTCCGACGTCAACGGGACAATCAATACAATGACATCGGCATCCGGGAGCAAATCGAGCAGCCGGTCTACACTTTCTACTCCGTCGCGTGCACTTCGAGCCACGCGAACAATCTCCACCCCGAACGGCGTCAACCGCTCCTCGATCGACCGGCCGATCGATCCATAGCCGACGATCATCACTCGCTTGCCGAACAGCTCCTCCTGAAGCACCGGCGGGAGAAATTTCTGTTCGCGATGCATTGCGCGATACTGATCGTCCACCTCTTTGCGTGCTCGCCAATTCCCCACCCGCTGACAATCTACATAGAATGGAAAATACTTGAGAGCTGCCAGAATCGTCGACACTGTCCACTCTGCGGTAGGGATGTTGTGCAGTCCTTGCGCGTCGCATAGAACCAGGCTGCCAGGGAGCATCTCCAACAGCCCGTCCACGCCGGCATAGAGGGACTGCACAACCCGCAGCCCTCTGAGGTGAGGAAGCGTTTGTGCGGCTTCCCTCGAAGACACCGGCGCTATCCAGAACTCAACCTCGATTGTCCGTTGCGGGTCTGCCTCAATCCGTTCGATTTCAATTCCGGAGGGAAATCTGTGAAACCACTTCGCATCGATCCACCACGGCACGCCAACCTTCACCATTCCTCCGCCGCTCCCAGGTACTCAATTCCTTCGATCCTAACCCCAAAACAAACCGCTTCCCCCAAAAAAGAGGAAGCGGTATGCAATAGACGACCACTATTCCTTCTGATGAAAAATCTTGCTGTTGATGTCCGGCCAGAATTCCTTGAAAACGAACGTCGCGCCATCAAGACCTAAATTCGTGATCCAGCGCTGTCCCGTCTTCGTCCAGGTAGCATACCCCGGAGGGTAATACGTGCCGGATATGCCCGCGGCCGCGCCCGAACCGATAACCTCTGATGCATTAAATGTTTCATTACCGGCGTCTGTCCTCGTGATCACCACCCGCGAGGCGGCATAGCCCGTTCTCTTAAAAAAACCGCCATGCCCCAGCGTGTAATAACGCGGGTCCTGGCGGAGCGCGACAGGCAGGATAAACTCTACCAAATAGTTTTCATTCGTCTGATCGACGAAGGTGTGCCAGTAATAGCGTCCATACCCCGCCGCCCCCTGGTGAAACTCGGGCACCGAATCCCTGGCCTGCGATATCCCCGCCAGCCCACCCGCAAAAATAAAAGATGAGTAGTCAAAGCTATCCTTGGTCGCTCCCACGAACTTTTCCTTCACGGATTTCCGGAGGCAGCTTTTCATCAACCGACACAGCTCGAAAATTAGGAATGATACCCAGGATGCGCTTCGTCTGCCTACCTTCCAGGTCAGTGCCGGTCGCTGTAGGTGCGGTCTGCGATGTCGCCGTCTGCGCCGCACCTGTCGGCGCTGTATCAAGCGAGTCCGACAGGCTCGCGGCATCCGTTGGCGCAACGACATTCTGAGCCTGCGCAGCAGGCATCGCAGCTATGCACACAAGACAGAACAAAACAGGAGCGATCCAGCTTCTAAAGGTAGATTGCATGTCGATTAAGATTCCTTTGGCCAGCAGATAGGTGCAGGAATAGCCGCTCAAACGTTCACTCTTATATATAGAGCTTAAATTGGACCATCACCCGCCCGCCCGAATGACGGCATCGTCATGCAATCGAAATTTCTACCCCGCCGCGCCCGGAGCCTGCTTGAAGTAGCTCTTCAGCGCCGCCAGTCCAGTCGTGATCGCATCCGTGGGCATCGCATATCCAAAGCGTACATGCCCCTCACCCTGCGCTCCGAACACAACGCCTGGAATCGTCGCCACATGCGCCTTTTCCAGCAACAGCGTCGCCACCTTGCGACTGTCCTTATGAATGCTGGTCACATCTGGAAACGCGTAAAACGCGCCCTCTGGGGCCTCGCACTCCAATCCGCACTCGCGCAATCCTGCCACGAGCAGGTCTCGTTTAATGCGATATTCCTCGCGCCGTGCATCGATCACGCTTTGCGGTATGGCCAGCGCCTCCAGTGCCGCCCATTGTGTCGGTGTGGATACGCCGTTTATCGAATACAGCACCAGCTTCCGGAGACCGGACATGAACAGCTCGCCGGCCACAGCATATCCGATGCGCCAGCCCGTCATGCCGTAGGTCTTGGAAAATGTGAATGTCGTAATCGTGCGCTCCGCCATCCCTGGCAGCGAAGCAATGGAGAAATGCTTGCCCTCATACACAAGATCTTCATAAGCCTCATCGGCAATCACGATCAGGTCATGTCGCTTCGCGAAGGCTGCGACCTCCTCCGCCTCCGCGCGCGAAAACACCGTGCCTGCGGGATTCTGCGGTGTGTTGTAGTAGATCGCTCGCGTATGCGGCGTCGAAAACTGCTCCAGCGTCTTGGTTAGCCCGTTTCTGCGCGCCGTTGCTGTCGGTACCAGCAGCGCCCGAGCCTCGGCCCCGGTCACCATATCGCGAATTGGCGTCCAGTAAGGCGAAAACAGGAGCACATCATCGCCCGGATTGAGCACCGCCTGAAAAGCGACGTGCAATGCATGGGCTCCCCCCGCGGTAACAATCACGTCAGCGGCCGTCGCGTCGATCTGATTTTTGGTGTGCAGCTTCTTCGCGAGCGCCATCCGTAGAGGCTCGATCCCTGACGATGGCGCATACCGCGTCTTGTTCTCCACCAGAGCCTTCAACATCGCGTACTTGACTGTCTCCGGAGTATCGAAGAATGGCTCCCCGCCATGGAATGCATGCACCGCCTTCCCCGACGCTCGCAGATCAAGCACCTTATTGCGAATCTGCACGATATCGGAGAAGCCAACCTCATCCAGCCGCTTTGCAAGCCGCAATCCACTCTTCTTTGTCATCGTTCATTTCTCAGTCCGCCGATGCCAGGCAGCATTCCCATAGTCTGACGCCGGACTCAATAGCTTAGACTATTTCCCGATCATTGGTGCTCGACGTTCGGACTCTTGAAAGGGTTTCACCTTAGAACAACGTCGCCTGACACACAGTCCTGCTATGCTCCGGTAAGAGATGCACCGCTCATCGATCTGGTTCATCATCGCCATCCTCTGGTTCGTCGATACAGTCATCCGCATGGTGGGCCATGCCCCTCAGGCGTTGCTGCCCGCGCTCGTCGCGCTGGCGTTCGTCATGGTTGGCATTGCCCATAGGCGCCGCGAAAATCGGCGATCGCTGGAAACGAAGTCCGATCTCAAGTAGCCAGCAACCCCGAATACACCGCCATCCCCGCAACTGCGTCAACGCCAATTGCATCCAGGGCGTCGATCTCCGCCTGCTCGCGAATGCCCCCGGCGACAATCACTTGTTGGGATGTCAGACCGCGGAGCGCCCGCGCCCGCTCAAATGGAAAACCTTGCATCGTCCCCTCTGTGTCGACGTGCGTGTAGAGAAAGGCGCCGCAATATGGGTCGAGCCCTAGTATGGCCTGCTCCGGTGTCAACTCCACGGTCTCTTTCCAGCCCCGAACCGCAATGCGCCCGCCTTTTGTATCAATACTTGCTACAAATTGTTCACGGCCGATGGCCCTTGCGAGCGCCTCCGCCGTCTTTGTCTCAACACCGGCCGGGCCAAATAGCGCTGACCCAAGAATCACGCGCCGCGCACCGGCCTCCAGCAACTTCTTCGCATGTTCCGTCGTGCGAATTCCGCCGCCTACCTGGCACGGCAACCGCCTGGCAATCTTCCCGATCAGCGCGGCATTGTCGCCTTGCCGCACGGCGGCATCGAGATCAATCAACTGAACGATGGGATAAGAAACAAAGCGCTCGATCCAATATTCGAAGTCGTCAAAAGCGAGTTTTGGCTCCACGCCCTGCACCAGCTGCACAATACGGCCGCCCATCAAATCGATCGAAGGGATCAGCAAGGCAGCCTCACTGCAACGCCATCCCGCGCAATCTCTACTTTTAACGCCCGCGCATCGGAAATGCCGAAGTGAAAAATGCTCGCCGCCAGTGCCGCATCCGCCTTCCCGAGCAAAAATACCTTCGAGAAATGCCTTGCATTCCCGGCTCCGCCTGAGGCAATCACGGGAATTTGCACTGCCTCACTCACTCCGGCCGTTAACACGCAATCGAAGCCCGCCCTTGTTCCATCTGTGTCCATCGAGGTCAGTAGAATCTCACCCGCGCCGCGCCGTTCGGCCTCACGCGCCCAATCGAGAACCTCTCGCCCTGTAGGCCTGCGGCCTCCCTCGATAAAGACCTCGGCGCCTCCATCCGATCGCCGCGCGTCAATAGCCACAATTACCGCCTGCGCTCCAAACCGCGCCCCAATCTCGTCAATGAGCTTCGGTCGTTGCAGAGCGGCCGAGTTCACGCTTACCTTGTCCGCGCCAGCATCGAACACCGCAGCCGCATCATCGAGCGTCCTCACACCCCCGCCAACCGTGAACGGAACAAACAATCGCTGTGCTGTACGCTGGACTGTATCGAGCAGCGTGCCGCGACCCTCGTGCGTTGCAGAAATATCGAGTAGGATAATTTCGTCCGCTCCGGCCTCCGCGTGACGCGCGGCCAGTTCCGCCGGATCGCCCGCGTCGACGAGATCGACGAATTGCACGCCCTTGACGACGCGCCCTCCAGTTACATCCAGGCCGGCGATGATTCGCTTGGTCAGCATCCCATCTCCACAAAGTTGCGCAGAATCCGCAATCCGACGGGCCCGGATTTCTCCGGATGGAACTGCACGCCCATCACATTGCCGCGTTCCACTGCAGCGGTGAATTGCTCCCCATATTCTGTAATTGCCATGGTGCCATGGATTACCGGGGCCCGGTAAGAATGCGTGAAATAGACAAAGCTCCCCGAATCAACGCTGCGCAGCAACCGCGAACCTTCCCTCACCGTCAATGAATTCCATCCCACATGCGGCACTTTCTTCCCAGCAAAAAACCGGTCGCAGGTCGCATCGAAAACCGCCAGCCCCCGACTCTTGGGAGCCTCTGTGCTGCCACGAAATAGCCACTGCAATCCGACGCAAATCCCTAAAAAGGAGGCACCCTCAATGATTCGCTCTTCCATCGCCTGCCGCAGTCCACGTTCTTCCAGGAATGCCGTCGCCTGAAAATGCCCTACTCCCGGAAGCACAATTTTTTCCGCGCGCCGCACCGCATTCGGATCTTCGGTTGCTTCAGCGTCCGCGCCCACCGCTCGCAGCGCCTTTATCACCGACGCCACATTCCCCGCCTTGTAATCCACCACTGCAATCACAACAGACCCTTCGTGGTGGGCAGCATCTCGCCCAGCTGCTTGTCGCGCGAACAGGCAACACGCAGAGCCCGCGCAAAAGCCTTGAATAATGCTTCAATCTTGTGGTGATTGGATCGCCCATACATCGTCTTTACGTGAACATTCGCACGAGCTCCGCGTGCGAATCCTTCAAAGAAGTCTTCCACAAGCTCGGATTGTAGATCGCCTACCAGGCGCGTCTTTACCTTCGTGTCTACCACGTATGCTGTGCGCCCGCTCAGATCGACCGCAGCCAGGCTAAGCGTTTCGTCCATGGTCATCAGGAAATAACCGGCCCGCAAAATACCGCGCTTATCACCTAGCGCCTTGTCTATGGCCTCGCCCAGCGCAATACCCACGTCTTCTACCGTGTGGTGCTGGTCCACATCCAGATCGCCTTTGCAGGTCAACTCCAGGTCGAACGCCCCGTGCCGGGTAAACAATTCCAGCATGTGATCGAAGAACCTGATCCCGGTTGAAACCGCGTACCGGCCCGAGCCCTCGATCGTTAGCCGCAAATGAATTTCCGTCTCCGCCGTTTTACGATCGATGGTCCCCACTCGTTTTTCGATACGCTTTTGCACTTTTGCCTTCGTCACTCGGCGTCTCCCATCCATTCGATCTCGCGCAGGCTCTCTTCCATCGCCTGCGCTCCTCGCCGCATATGCTCC
>CAYVSQ010000505.1:0-7520 GCA_964453815.1 uncultured Acidobacteriaceae bacterium
TCCGTATTCAAGCTTGGGGTACCAGTCGGTGCCGCGGCCCTCGGGAGTCAAATCCAGCAATAGCCAGAGCGGATCAAGATCGGGGCCGCCGCGTGGATCTTGTCCAGGGTCGGCCATCGCGCCGCTCATCTCTCCACTGTAGAAGTGTCGGAGGACTCCGTCGCGACGACTGAAGACACTGAATCCTGGCACATCCGCGTCGTCTGAGTTGACGTAGGTGCGCGTGTACTCGCCGCTGAGATCGGAGGCGAACGGAAGATTGCCGAAACCGCGTTGCCGCCTATACTCCATGAGGCGTTCGATGCGCGATCGGGCAGTGACCACGATGGCTATGCGCTCACGCAAGTTCACGGCGATCCCATTCCATGCAGTGAGGAATGAGGTGCAGCTGGGGCAGGGTAACTTGCGCTGCGGGCCGTACATCATGCTGTAGACCATCAGCGTGTCTTTCTCGCCAAAGAGACTGGAGAGAGAAGTCGAGCCTGATTCGGAGAGGAACTCGAAGTCTTTGGCCAGTTGGCCGCCGGGCGGCAGCGCTCGGCGCTGATCGGCGACGCGCTCAATGTGACGGCGAAGTTCGATCTCCTCGGAGAGCAGCGCATTGCGCGCCGTGCGATATTCGGCGCTCTCATTTGGATATTGGGCCTGATTGGTGGCAGCTAGTTGCTGGGCTGGAACAAGGTTTTCCGAACCGGGCATAGAACCCTCCAACGTGGTAATACCGCACTCTCATTGGATGCCATGTGCGACCGATGGGTTATGGCCCTTCGGCAGCGTAGGGTATTTCGGTTTTGTAGGGTGGCCGATAGCAAGGTGTTCTGATTCATTGTTATCAGGTTACTCACCAGAGAGCGTCATCGAGCATTTACATCCCCTCGACCTCAATCTTCACCTCGTCCAACTCTCGTGCCTGCCCCCTGATATAAACTCGTCTGGGCCTAATAAATTCATTTGAGCTACGAGCTTCTCAGGAGAACCGCCAGCATGTCACTACTAAGAATTAACGACGAAGCCCCCAGCTTCACCGCCGAGACCACGCATGGCACCATCGACTTCCACCAGTGGATCGGTGACAACTGGGCCGTCCTCTTCTCCCATCCCAAGGACTTCACCCCCGTCTGCACCACCGAGCTCGGCGCCATGGCCGGCCTCGAAGGCGAATTCGCCAAACGCGGAGCCAAGATAATCGGCCTCTCCGTCGATCCCGTCGAGAGCCACGCCAAGTGGGCCGTCGACATCGAGGACGTCACCGGCAATGCCGTCAACTACCCTATGATCGGCGACCCCGAGCTCAAGATCGCCAAGCTCTACAACATGCTTCCCGCCGAAGAGACCGGCACCTGCGAAGGCCGCACTCCGGCCAACAACGCCGCAGTCCGTACCGTCTTCGTCATCGGCCCCGACAAGAAGATCAAGCTGCAGCTCAGCTATCCCATGACCACCGGCCGCAACTTCGACGAGATCCTCCGCGTCCTCGATTCCATGCAGCTCACCGCCAAACACAAGGTCGCCACCCCCGCCAACTGGAAGCAGGGCGACGACGTCATCATCACCGGAGCGGTCTCCAATGAGGAAGCCAACAAGACCTTCCCCGGCTACAAGACCGTCAAGCCCTACCTCCGCACCACCACCCAACCCAAATAACCCAACATCCCAGCAGCAAAAGAGGAAGCCGGTTCGCATACTGGGGATTGACTTTTCTTATTCCTTCCATGCATTAGGCAGTCTTCGATGAATGAATGCATCGGCGTCTAGGTACCCGGGGCTTCAGTCTTGGATCTCTTGATACCTGGCAGGAGGGCGGGGCTTTAGCCCTTGGGGTAGGCTTTCCTGCCCGCCCACCATCGCATTCGCCATCCACTCCTCACGAATCATCTCGACGTCGGAAAGGGCATCAGCACACGTCGGTCTGAGGTCTCAATCTGGTGCGAGTTGCCCGTCTCCGGTTGGCTTGGGCCATCGTTGCGGCACTCCAGAATAGTGTTGCGGCCACTGCGTTTAGCCTGACCCAGAGCGCGCTCCGTCTCCCGCAGAACCACCAGGGGGGACCGTCCTTCGCTCTCCTGCCTCATACCCATAATCGATATTGATATCGGAGATGTGGTCGAGGTAGAAGAGCAACAGGCAGAGTTGTGTCCTCATGCGCTGCACCCGGTCGGTCACCGAAAAAAGCAGAGATTGAGGAGTAACTCGCAGTTCCACAAGCCGGTAAGGCTGTCGTGCGAAGCATGGAACCGGAAGGCGTTCGTATGTTCATCGAGCTGGCTTATAAGCACTGAACCGCTCCGTCACGCCGAGGCGCACGCGCAAATCGGAAACGTCGATCGGCTTGACCAGCAGGTCGCCGATGCCCGCATCCGTTGCGCTCGCGACCGTCGCGACATCGACCTGCTCGCACATCAGCCTGATCCACGCGGGCCTCTTCTTCGCGCGCCGTTTGACCTCAACTGCGAGTTCGATGCCGTTCAGCCTCCGCAACCCGGCGTCGATCAGCGCAATGCCCCGGGGGAGTCTCTCGAGTCAGGATCTTGAGCCGCTCAGCGCCGTCGGCCGCAACCTGGGTGGGATAGCGCCACTTCGCTAGAACGTTTTTTAGTCGGGCAGTAGCTTCGGCATCCTCCGATGCGATCAGTATTCTGGGGTGGAGTACAAGGGAACGGTCATCCGTTGGGCTCTCAGTCGGGTACAGGCCCTATATCGGAAGAGATTAAGAATTTCACAAGGTCAAGCAGGTAAACTTTCGAAAATAAATTGACATTGCCGCAACTCGGGTGCAAACTGAGTAGTCATCTTGATAACGTGGGCGCAGTCTATGCGTAAGGGTGAGCTACCCCCGCAACCTTGGTCCAACCCCACTGACAAGGCGTAACCAAGCTTCTGAAAGATTCTGACCTCCCCCGGTCGCATCCCCAGCGAAGGAGTCAATTCGATGCTTACGGCGATCACCACCACCCATGCGATTCCTCAACGCCTACCCTCTGGGCAAATCTCTGTACGGACGACGGTAATCGTGTGCCGATACTGCTTCCAGACTCTTGGTTCTTCACTTGATCTGACAGAAAAAAAATCAATCGAGGTGAGCCATAAATGCCGCGAAAAACTCCTGGCCAGGCAACCGGCTATTTCGATCCCCTTCAGCTAGTCGTATGGCTGTCGGCAGCATTGTAAATATTGAAGCTTTAGACGAAATATCTTCTGCATTCGCCTCATTCTAAATATCTACCTCCGCTGCGTTTCCAGTCGCCAATCGCCCTAAATACCGATTTGCCTCCTCGCGGAAACGGATATTTTTCTATTGATTTATGGATAGAAAATCCTTATAATGGTATAGTTTGTGACCTTCCGGGGTGATCTGCTTATCCAGTCCAGCAGGCCACATGAACCGGGTTTCTGTAAGGCACCTTATTGCTAGAGGATATAAAAAAGATGGCAAAGCGTCGTGGCAATCCAAACTGGGGTAAACCGGAGCCAATCGGCCCGGTGGTCCCCACCGTGACTTCATTCGAGCAAGTGGTCAAGGAATTTAAGCTCACCCCTGATCAGTACATTCGCTCCACCCGGCTTCGTGAATGGGCTCGCCGGAACCGCAACTCGAAATACATCCCCGAAGCACTTCTGGAAGCATGGGGCTTCGAGATCGAGTCCACTTTATAGCTATAGAGTTTTTCGGTATCAGCAAGCGCCGCCTTCGGGCGGCGCTTTTGCATTCAGGAGACGTTCGCCTGGCTTTTCCGAAGTGCGAGGCTCGCTAGTAAGGAAATGACACGCGAAGGGAACTGGCCCTGCAAAGTTGCAGATGTGCAGGGTTCAGGCAACCAGCCTACGTCCAACTGCACCCTATTGTGCTGGAATCAGCTGGGCTACTTGTTCCGGATGTGCATAGCCGTCTACTCAGACTTGGGATGTTTCTGAGGGACGAGGTCACGCGTGAACGGCGCACCGGAGTTGAATGTCCACTGCAGGGGCAAAGGAGAAACAACTATGAAACGAGTTTTGGCGGTCGCGATTTGTATCGGTTTAGCCGCGCCACTCTTCGCGCAGCAGAAAGAAGATGAGCGGTTGAGGGATTCAGCCCAGGTGCTGAAAGAGATCTTAGGAGCACCGGATCAAGGCATTCCGCATGACCTGGTGGAGAAGTCCGAGTGCGTGCTGGTTTATCCCTCAGTCAAGAAGGCGGCCTTTGTTGTCGGCGCGTCTTATGGACGCGGCGTGATCACTTGCCGCAGGCATCCCGGCCCAGGCGGAGCATGGAGCGCTCCGGCTATGTTTGCCCTGGAGGGAGGGAGCTTCGGGCTTCAGATCGGCGGAGAGGCGACTGACTTCGTCCTGCTCATTATGAATGACCAGGGTGCGCAGTCGGTGTTAAAGAGCAAGGTGAAGCTAGGTGCGGATGCTTCGGTCGCTGCTGGTCCCGTGGGCCGGGCTACGAGCGCGGAAACCGATGTTGTCCTGAAAGCGGAGATCCTTTCCTGGTCACGGAATCGTGGCGTATTTGCCGGTATCTCGTTGGAAGGTTCGACCATGCGTTCGGATGATGGTGCAAATAAGAGTCTGTATGGCCGGGACCTGACGGCAACCCAGATTGTCCGGGAAGGGGCGGTCAAGCCTCCGCCGGCAGCCGCGCCTCTCTTGACGCTGTTGAACAGGGTTAGCCCCAGGCACGCTCACTAATTTCTCATAAATCACGATGTTGTAAAGGGAGGGCTAGACCCTCCCTTTACTTTTTGCTGATACGGCCAGCGCCAGCGCCGACTTTGTCCCGCTATATCTCGACAAGAATTCAGGAAGGGGAGTTCGAGCTACCAGTAGCGAAACAGCAAAAGACAAGAGTAGTGCATGTTTCAGCTTATGTTATATAAGCTATTTACATGATTTTAAAACCTTAATCCTGATACATATTCTAGCTGATACAGGTAGGTGTTTAGTTATGTCTGATAACGTATATTCTGTATAGTTGAGCTGTAAGTGCAAAGTAGAAGTGTCCGGTTTCTGCAAAGTTGAAATGTCCAAACTACCCTTCCGCCAGATGGCGGAGGCGAAGATTGGGATTTCTGACGATGAGCGGAAACGAGCTGCAACGCATAGAGGTGCTTGCTGAGGTTTTGTCCAGGAGACGCACTGAAGCGTCGGCGGCTGCGATCCTGGGCATCAGCACGAGACAGACACGTCGCCTGATTGTGGCATACCGAGCTGGCGGTGGGGCGAGCGTCATTCATAAGAGCCGGGGTCGCGCGTCGAACAACAGACTGCTTGAAGGCGTTCGGGAGTACGCCGTCGAGCTCGTGCGTTCCAACTATGCTGATTTCGGTCCGTCGCTCGCTGCAGAGATGCTCTTGACCAAGCATGAGCTTAGGGTCTCCCGAGAGACGTTGCGCAAGTGGATGATGGCCGATGGGCTATGGCTCTCACGCAAGCAGCGCCGCAGCTTCCATCAGCCACGACTACGCCGTGAGGCCTTCGGAGAGCTGATCCAGATTGATGGCAGCGATCACCGATGGTTCGAGAGCCGGGGTGATGCATGCACGCTGCTGGTCTTCATCGATGACGCGACCAGCCGGCTGGTGCATCTGCAATTCGTACTGAGCGAGAGCACGGACAGCTACCTCAGCGCAGTTCATGCTTACGTCGTCGCTTTTGGGTGCCCTATTGCGTTCTATTCCGACAAGCACACGGTCTTTCGGATCAACCGATCAAGCGCTCCAGGAGGCACCGGCATGACCCAGTTCGGTCGGGCCCTTGCTGAACTGAACATCGAGATCATCTGCGCTAATTCAAGCCAAGCCAAGGGCCGCGTCGAACGCGTGAATCGCACGCTACAGGATCGGCTCGTCAAAGAACTCCGACTCGCAAATATCTCAGACATTGACGCTGGTAACACCTTCTTGCCTAGCTTCATGTTGGCCCACAACGAGCGCTTTGCCGTCACTCCCATCCGGACCGAAGACATGCACAGGCCCCTCTCAATCCCGGTTGACAAGCTTACCGATATCCTGTGCCATCGCGAGCAGCGCTACGTGGGTAGCCAACTGACTTTGACCTACGACCGAAAGCGAATCATCCTGGAACGGAACGCCACGTCTGAGGATCTAGGCGGCAAGTATGTCGACGTCTACGATTTCCCAGACGGCCGGTTGGAGGTGCGTTCGAATGGCCTGCTGCTTCCCTACAGCATCTTCAGCAAGGATCAGAGGGTCAGCCACACTGCGATCGTTGAGAATAAGCGTCTAGGCCACGCACTGGCTTTGATCAAGGCGCAGCAGGACCGCCATTTCGAAGCAAAGGTGAAGACCAACAGCGAAAAGGGCCAGTACCAGAAGCGTGGGCGGCAGATCTATGGGCATGACTATGTTCCCAAAATCTCCGCCAAATCAGCAGCAATGGCTGAGCCAACCGCGGAGAAAGCGTGACGTCCGATCGACGTGAACGAGTCTCGCGGACAACTCGCCCGCCGTCTCCGCTCTGTCACGTGTCCGAGATGCCGTGCAGTTCTCGGACATGTGGATCGGCGCATTCACCCGCTGCAAGCGGCCTATCGCATGATCTGCGAGACAGGTTCGGCAGATGGTTCTCGGGGAAAATCCGAAGGCAGGTTTTCACCGCAGTGATTCTTGATTGCCATCAACAGGCCCGGCCTGTCCGGAAGTTGGCTGCTATGAATGATTTTCGTTCCGTCTGCACTGGTGATCGTCACCGTATGACTCGCTCCGCCGGTGTTGACTTCCACGATGTCAGCCCAGCGAATTCGCTTGTTCTTCCAGAGCCAGGAGACTTGTTCCAGACCATCGGCGGTTACGATTATGCTTGCCGGAAATGGCGCGGCAATCATAGCGGTGGCCATCATGAAGGTGACCAAAATCAAGATGTTATACGGTCTTCCATCGATATGCATCAGCCTATGGATCGTAGCGTAGATCAGATACACGACCAGAACGGGCCACGCCCAGAATGCGCGCCTGTTTGGGATGAACTCGATGCGTCCCTCTTCGAGTGGTCTGGCCTTCCTCAGCTTGTCGGAACTTCCCCAGAGGCACATGAGCAGTGCCACCGTCAGAGTGAGAAACAACAGTCCTCGGGCTATCTCAATGAAGTGCTTCCAGTTCATCGATCTGATTGTACGGTCACAGCTTCGCTCACGAAAGTGCCGCCCTCTTCTAAAAATAACCGGGCTTCTCGGACACATGACCGACCGTGAGCTTCTCGCGCGCAAACTGGAAGCGGTGGAAATGCCGGCCTGATGGGAAGAGAGGAAAACATACAACCGTTTCCCTCTCTTCCCACAGTCCTTGGAAATCACCACAGAACGGCGATTACCACATTTCCACCGCACGGCGACTACTATTGAATTTGGACACTTCTACTTTGTAGCCGGTAAGACATTTCAGCTTTGCAGCAACATGAGCTGTAGACGCTCTTTAGAAATGTCATGTTCCCGCTCATTAGAAATGTCAGGTTCTAAGGATGGGCTGGATTTCTATGAGCGAAGGCGATCTGAAGCGGATCGAAGTGTTGAGTGACGTGCG
>CAYVSQ010000506.1:0-8660 GCA_964453815.1 uncultured Acidobacteriaceae bacterium
CACCAGTCCACATCGTCGCCATACATAAAGAGTCCTTCGTCGAGCAGCCCCACCTGATTCAGAGTCTCGCGGCGAATCATCGAGAAGCAGCCCACGATGACGTCGACCGGCAGGGTACGGTCGTGGGCGAAGTAGAACATATGTTCTCCGGCAAAGAAGCGAGAGCCTTTAAGAATGCCCTCCAGCTGGGAGGCCGAGCAGAAGTTGTTCCAGAGCGTCGGAAATCTACGGCACGTGCTCTGCTGAGTCATATCCGGGTTGAACACCCGCGGCCCCACGTTCCCGACTTTCGGGTTCTCATCCAGAAAATCCGCAAGAGCATCGAGGCATCCGGGAAAGACAATGACGTCAGGATTTACCAGTGCAACGTAGCGTCCTGTGGTTTTGCGGATGGCTACGTTGTTGCCTCGCGAGAATCCAAGATTCTTAGGGCTCTTGATCAGCCTGACCCAGGAAAAGCGGGCCTCGATCATCTCCGATGTGCCGTCGGCGGAGGCATTGTCGACGACAAAAACCTCCATGCCGCGCCGTGGCGGAGTGTCGGCCAGGCTCTGCAGGCAAAGTTCGACATACTTCTTCGCATTCCAGGCGACGATAACAACCGAAATATCTATGGGAGTGCCGGCAGTCAGCATAAGATCACCCCCTTGCGGCCGGCTGTTTCAGCAGGCTGCTGGTTGCAGGTTTGGACGAACCGCGAAGCCCGCGCTGGAGCCACGAGCCCGCGTCGACCATCCAGGACGAAACCGCGCTTCCGGAAGCGGTCAGGGGACTGATCTGCGTCGTGTCCACTCCCGAAAGTCCTTTTTTGAAGTGGTACACGCCGGGATTGGCTTCAGGATCGATGCCGCCCAGGTCATACGAGACGACACCGCGCCCGCGAAGCCAGCCGATCAGGGTCCACTGCAGAAGGTAAGCTCCCTTGGCATTGAGCCCGGCATCGCTGGTGGCGCCAAGCATGTAGATCGCGGAGTTGCCCATGGCAGAGGCGACCATTCCCGCCACCAGAGTCCCCTTTTCCCGGCAGAGCAAGACCCGCATGCGCTGCGATGGAGGAAGAGTTTCCTGAATGCGCTCGAACTCCCGTTCATCCACAGTGGTGTCGAAGCTCTTTCGCCTGCGCATCTCGGAATAGATCTCGGAGAAAGCGCGATACTCGTCGATGCCGTCACCTGCCGTGACCCTCAGATCGTTTTTTTCTGCGCGGTTGAGCTGGTTGCGCCACTTCTTGTCCATCCGGCTGCGCATCTCTTCGAGCGTCGGAGCCAGATCGAGGACGAAGGTCCGGTAAGTATTTCCCGGCTGGGGAAGTTGTCGCTCGCACTCCGAGAAGGCAGACTGGAACGCTGTGGCGCGCGTGGTTCCCGTGAAAGCATTGGGGATGATGCGCAGGCAGAGCTTTCTCCTCGTGACGTATTCCTCGTGAATAGCCCACGCCATGCGCTTAGGAACCTCAGGGTCGGTTTCACAACCGTGCCGCTCCCACAGAGGGCCCCAGCGGAGATAAGAGATCCCGAATTTCAGAGGAGTCGGCCGTACGATGCGGAGTTGCGCGATGGCCCTGACTTCGCCGTCGCGTCGGAGGACGATTCGGCTTAAATTCTTCGCTCCCCAGCGAACGCCACCATACGCTGCCGTCTGGTAGAGGTTCGCGTCGTCGAAAAGTTCCATCAGCAGCGACCAATCCGCGTCGGTCACGCGATCGACTTCAACTTGCCAGCTGTTTACTGTCATGGAATTCCGGAAAGTCGACTGGATCGTCTGGAGGCTCGATGACACCCTCAGGCACCCAAGGTCCCGAAGACCGCCGTTGTCGGGATGAACGCCTCGTCCGACCTGCTGTCCGCCGGTTTCGCAGCTCGGGCAATTGGACGCGAGTCCGGCGAATACGTCTCGGGAACGTCCCAGGACCAGGAACTCTGACTCCCGGACTCCTCCTCAACTGCTCGGAAGCCAAGCTTCCGGTAATGATCTGCCACCAGCGCGTTTTTCCTCGACCGGATGTAGGTCCCGACGATGCGGCTCAGGCCACGCGTCTGACAGGCCTCAACCAGAGCATCGAATATGGACAGCTCCATCTTGCGGTTCAATACCCGGCAGCTCATCAGCCAGAGGTCGATCTCGAGAACCTCACCGACGACGTGCCCGATCAGAACAGTGACCAGGCCGTTGTCGCCAAACCTGTCGGCCAGCCGGCCATAGAGCGTGACATGGTCTGAGTCCTGGGCAATAGCCTCGACTTCGGCGCTGGTATAGCGGCGGGTCGTCAGGTTGAATTGGTTCGTCTTGTTGATGAGCTGGGTAATGCGCTCAAGATATACGGGCGCGAATGGCGCGATCTCCGCCTTCATCTCAAGCGAAACAAGATATTCGTCATAATTGCCGAAGGCTGCCTGGGCGGCGCTGCGCTGGGCATTGGAATTGTAGTACCCGACGCGCTCCAGATCTTCCTGAACCACCTTGTGGGCTTCGAAATAGTGCTCAGATTCCAGAATCTCGGCGAATCGGCAAACGCTGTTGCCAATCTCCGGTGTCGCCACTTCAGGAAGTTCGTTCGCCACGAGCGCGCGCTCAGCGGGGTTGTCGTCCACAAAAACGATGCTGTCCAGACCGATGTTGAGTTCCGCGGCGATCTCGCGGATATTGTCTGGCTTTGGGTTCCAATTTGCTTTGAAGGCGCTGAAATCTTCCACCCTGAGAATGCTGTCCGGGTGAGAAAAGCCGGCCTTCGCATTCTCCAGTTCATTTTTCGAGCAGACCGCGAGGATCACGCCGCGACGCTGCAGGATTTTGACATACCACTGAAAATCGAGGAACGCCTCGCCGACCGGGTGATCGCGCCCGAGGATGAGGTTCTGGACTCCGTCATCGCCCACCACGCCACCCCAGAGGGTGTTGTCGAGGTCCAGCACCAGACACTTCTTCGACTTGCCGAAGACGGCTTTGATGATCCCGGCGATGTTGCGCGCCAGCGCTACGGTGGCCACCGGCGTTACCGCCATGTGGAAGTTGTACCAGTACGTGTGGCCGTACCAAGCATCGAGGCCAACCTGCGCCGAGAGATAATGAATATCGTTGATCAGAAGATGCTGATGGGAGCTGGCATAAGCGGCAAAGCCGCCGTTCAGCTCCATCAGAAAATTCGCGCGCCCGTAGTTCTCGGAAGCATCAAGATTGCCCAGAGGCCGCAACCGCGGCAGATCGAAGTTATTCTGAACGATCACCGCACCAAACCGGGTGTGAATCTTTTCCCAGATTGTCTGGAACCGATCCATTTCGCGACGGAGACGCTGCTCGACCTGCTCGGCCGAATCATGTAACTCGGGAAACTCCGATACACTTTGCCAGCCGGTGTGAATGAAAACGATATCCGGCCGGAAACTCCAGAGCTGCGGGTTTTCGAACAACACATCTTCTGCATACCGGTTGTAGCCGGATTCGTAGAATGTCGGCTCGATCGCGTGCGCCAGCAGAAACAGCTCCAGCATGCTCCTGAGTTCCGTGGTCGTGGAGCCGCCTAGAATTGCAATCCTTTTCTGCAAAAGATTCGGCTGCGCGAGCAATTCCTTCCGAAGTTGCTGCCGCTTGCGCAAAATGTTCGCAGCCGTGACCGGAAATCTAAGTTCCCTGGGAATTTCCGTCTGCATTTGTTTCATCTCCGAAATGTCAAACCGCAAACCCAAAAACTCCGCGCGCCAGTCCCTGCCATCGCCCACCGTCAGTTTTGCTATCCGGCAAGTTCACTCATTATTGCTTCGTCAAATCAGCGGTGACGCCGTCCACGCCGGCAATCCGTAAAAGGTCGGCAACCGTCGAACACCCGACAACGTCATCCATGGAAATCTCAGTGTCGTTGACCGATTCCGCCAGAACGATCATGCCAACCAGAGCCGTGGAGTCCCACCTCTCCAGCTCTTCGAGCTTCTCCGTACCGCGCAGAGTGCCTGCCTTGAGTCCGAGGATTTCGTCCAGTTCGAGTAGGAATTCTTCCTTAGTCATGTTCTCTTGTCCTTCCGAGTAAGTTGATTCGTTTGTTGTGCACCCTGCGCAATGAGAGCTCAGAGATGCCGGCATTGGAGCGAGGCTGGACCGGGCGAAGCGGCCGTGTATCGCGATACAGTTGATTCCGCCTCACGCGGAGCCGCGGAAGCACCTCAAGTTCGAAAAAGAGCGACTGATCGTTGTGGGCGCATGTGCTAACCCGATCCAGATGATAGAGATCCGGATTCTTCTGATTGGCTACGCTCTCACTCAGAAAGACCGCCTGGTGTCCCGACCGGCGCAGGCAATCAGCAACGGTCCGTGTCAGGTCTTTCGATGATCCGTAAGGCTGGCTGAAGGACCGCACCCGCCTGCCGGAGAGCTCCTCAAGCGCGGCTTTGTTTCGTTCGATCTCGGCGACGATCTCCTGATGCGCGAGAGAACGGCAATGCGTGTGGCTGTAAGTGTGATTCCCTACCTCGACGCCATAGTTCTCAAGATCGCGAAGCTGATCGCCGGTTAAGTAGAGATTCTCTTCCTGCGCCAGACGGTTCTCGTTCATGCCCGCCAGACTGCAGAGCGCGTCGAGAAAGATGTCGCGCTCGTCCAGGGAAAGGGTGGGAAAAAACACCCCGAAGACTTCGGCCAGGCTGTGATCGGCCGCTCCTTCCCTCCCCGGCACCACGCGGATCGCGGAATTTACAGCGTGCATGCCAACGACATTCGCGACATAGCAGACCAGATTGTCGGGAGCCAGCCGCCGGTTATTTATGTATGCAGCATTGACGAAGAATACTGCGGGGACGCCATATTGCCTGCACAGCGGCGCTCCGATTTCGGCAACCGATGCATAAGCGTCGTCGAAGGTAAGCAGAACCGGGCGGGGTGGCAGACCGCGGCCATCGCCGTTGCTGAGAACGTCGTCCAGAGTCACGGGCACATAGTGTTTTGTCAGGAATCGCAGCGCATTTTCAAAGGTCCCAGGAGAGACGGTGACTCGGATTCCGGAGGTGAAGGGCGTCGGCGCAGCGGCGATATGATGAAAGACCACGCAGCGCAGCGAGCAGGAGTTTCCCAGCATCTGAACCAGCCGGAAGGGGGCGGGCATCCGCCAGCAGATCTCCGCGCCCTTCCGAATCGCAATATTGCGCAGCTTTCTAAAGGACAACGCGCTCTCCTTCCAGGAAGGTGCGTTGCCACAATTCGAGGCTGAGCAGAGAGAAAATTTCCTTTGAAAAATCCTGACCGCTGGAGTTCGCGTGCAGCAGCTTCTCTACCGCATCTCTGCGGAAGTAACCCCGTTCGATGGACTTCGAATCCAGCAGCACGTCGCGAACCAGGCCTTTCAGTTCCCTGCGCATCCAGGAAGCATATGGAACGGGGAAGCCGGCCTTCTTCCGGTTCCGGATCTCGCTGGGAATCTGCTGCGACAATGCCCGTTTCAGGATGTACTTCGTGTTTCTGCCGCTGACCTTCTGCCATGGAGGCAGAGAGGCCGCGAACTCCAGCACCTTGTGGTCGAGAAGAGGCACTCGCAGCTCGATCGAGTTGGCCATGGTCATCTTGTCCGCTTTGATCAGCAGATCGTCAGGCAGCCAGGTTTTCGTATCGATGTACAGCATCGTGTGCAGGATATCTTTTCCGCGCATGCGAGCCTGCAGCATGCGCACCGGCTGTACGCTGCGTTCACGGTCGACAGCGCTCTGAAAGTCCGCCGAATACACCGTCCCCAGGCCGTTTCCAGTGGTCAGGTGCGGATTGGAGGTCCGGCTGAAGTAGTAATCCGGAAAGCGCTCAGTCATGAGCGGAATATATTTCCTGAATTTCGTCAGGCCGAATCCGGAATCGGCAACCGACATTCCGCCTGCCAGCGCGGAATTCAGCAGGGACCCGCCTCGCTTAAGGCGCTCGAGCCAGAGCAGATTTCGGTAATTGCTGTATCCGGCGAAAGCTTCGTCTCCGCCCTCCCCTGACAGCAGGACCGTAACATATTTCCTCGCCAGTTTCGACACGTAATAGAGCGCGACCGCGGGAGGCTCGCAAACCGGCTCTTCCATGTACCAGACATAGTCGGGCAGAAACGCGGCGAAGTCCTCAGGGGTAATCGTAAGCTCGTGATGATCGGTGCCGTACTTCTCCGCTGCCAGGCGGGCGTACGGCCGTTCGTCAGTCACCTGCTCACCGGAAAACCCCACCGTGAAGCTGCTGATCCGCTTCCCTGTCTCGTTAACAGCCAGACTCAGTACGCCCGTTGAGTCAACACCACCACTCAGGAGGACTCCGACCGGCACATCGGCGATCATGTGCAGACCGACCGTCTCGGCCAGGAGCGCCAGGAGCTCCTTCTCCGCCTGTTCCGCAGATTTCCCGTCGAACGACTCGGTGAACTGCAGATCCCAATATTGCCGGATTGTGATCTGCCCGTCTCGAGCCAGCAGATAATGTCCTGGAGCGAGCTTCCGAATCCCTTTCAGCAGGGTCTCTTCGCCAGGAACATACAGGAAGGTCAGGAATCGGTCGATCAGCTCCGGGGCTATCTCCCGATCGATGGAGGGATCTGCGAGGATCGCCTTGATCTCCGATGCAAAAACCAGCGAACTCTCGGTCAGGCAATAGTAGAGCGGCTTGATGCCCACGCGGTCCCTTGCAATGAAAAGCGTGCCGGTCCGACCGTCCCAGATAGCGAAGCCGAACATGCCGCGCAGCTTGTCCAGACAGGCAGAACCTAATTCCTCGTAGAGATGGACGATAACTTCTGTGTCAGTATTCGTTTTGAAGATATGACCCCGCCGCAGCAGATCGGCGCGGAGTTCCTGATAGTTATAAATCTCGCCATTGAAGATGATCCAGATTGTTCCGTCTTCATTCGACAACGGCTGATGACCGGTGCTGAGATCGATGATGGACAGACGGCGAAAACCCAGCCCGATCGGCCCAGCGATATGATATCCCTCATCATCCGGACCACGGTGACGAATAGAGTCCGCCATCGTCCTGAGCAGAGAAATCGGCACGGTCGCTCCACGGTCAAACACGAGTTTTCCGCAGATTCCGCACATAATTAAGGTATGCCCTGGTCAGGGCTATCTCCAGATCGTCTCCATTCCCACGAGACGTCTTAATTGCTGGCCGCGAATGTACGCGAAGTACGATCGGTCCTGCAGCCGCTTTGGACGTGCCACATAGCACTTCAAAAAACCATACAACATGCCGAGCGACCCGATAACACGCGGCTTGCGTGTCAATCGTCGAAAAGCGCTGGCCAAAACGAAGAGCGGGTGATAGCCCGATACATAGCACGCTACTCCATGCTTCACGCGGTCTCGGTATAAACCGTCTTCAGTTCCCGTAATTCTATGGTGAACGAGCGGCAGGTCCGGAAAGGCGTAAGTCTTCCAGCCCATCATGTTGGCTTTAACTTCGTCGATCGTGTCCCAGCCGGGCGCCGGCCACAGGCCGCCGATCGCATCCCAGCATGCGCGCTTGTAGATTTTGGTCGCGCCACGAACATGAAAACGGGGATTCTCCTCCGCCACCAGTCGTCCTGCAACTTCGTTCTGGATCTCTCCACCACCGATCCCAAGTGAAGGATCTCGCCGAAAGCGCTCAAAGCAGCTCTCAAAATATTGCGGAGAGAAGGTGAGATCGCCGTCCAGCTTTACCAAAAACTCCCAGTCTCTGGAGACTAGCGCGCGGTATCCATCGTAAAACGCCTCCATGACTCCGCCGCCAGATTTCCTAAAGCCTCGATTTGCGCGGTGTATAATGCGGATCCATGGGTATCGCGCCGCGTATCGGTCTGCGATGCTGCTCGTACGGTCAGTAGAGCCATCATCGACGATGATCCATTCGGTAGGTCGCACCATCTGATGGCAGACAGATTCGATGGTGGTTTCTATATATTTCTCCTCGTCGCGCACAGGAGTTATGATCACATATCGCGTCATCTCGTTTCGCCCGCAGCTACGTAGTATGAACTTGTTCATGTTTGCGAATTTCACAGCGGCTGTCTTTCTCGATCTCCCGGCAAATCACGTCAAGAATTCGCTGAGCGCTTCTGCCGTCCCACGCTTCTGGCACGGTGCCCTCCGTTTTCGACTCGAGTTGTTGACGCGCGGCGTGGCGAATTCCTTCTGCGCTCGTCCCCGCAAGAATATTCGTGCCGACCTGGACCGTGATTGGCCGTTCCGTATTCTCTCGCACGGTCACACATGGAACTCCAAGGCAGGTGGTTTCTTCTTGAATGCCTCCCGAGTCTGTTACGACGACTGCCGCGTGCTCCATCAGACACAGAAAATCAATGTATCCGAGAGGATCAACTAGGCAGATTCGTCCATTCGCGCTGGTCTCTCCTCCATTGGATCCGTTCAGACGGCTAAAGAAATGCTCGAAGCCAAAGTCGGCAATTTTCTTTTGGGTTCTCGGATGCGCGGGGAAGATGATGGGACAAGAATCTGCCAGCTCTTCCAACCCTTCCAGGATGCTCAGGAAGCCATCGCGTTGATCAACGTTGGAAGGTCGATGAAGCGTCAATAAGGCATAACGGACCACTCCGTTAGTTGAACTATGCCGGGAGTCACTGTCCCGCAGGCCTAGTTTGTCCAAGATGGTAGACCGATTGGCTTTATGTTTGAATGCGAGGAGCGAATCGATCATGGTGTTGCCAACGAAATGGATCT
>CAYVSQ010000507.1:0-3243 GCA_964453815.1 uncultured Acidobacteriaceae bacterium
ACCGCGCTGATAGCTACATAAAGCCAATCCCGCTCAATGGCAAAGCTGACTACAGCAAAAACTACTCTTGCAATCGGCGTAGCGATAAGCAGCAATACACCCAACTCGATCACCGCAACTCCATCACCACGAACAACCTGATCGAAGAGCTGCCCCGGATCGCGCAGACCAATCGGCTCAGTCGCAAACACTTTGTAATCGGGCACGCTTCCATGGTGGGCCTTCAGATAAATCGCGCCGCCCAGCGCCACAACAACCGAAGCCAGCAGGACGCCAACCTGCAGCAGCCGGCCCATAATCGTCTCCATCCTCATGTCGTCAAAGCTGCTGTCGTGTGAACTCATAACGTTCCCCTCCACCCGTTAACGATCATCTCAACGCCCAACGCCAGAATCACCACTACGAAGACGACACGAAGCACCGAAACTCGCGCCCGAACCAGCACCTTTGCGCCAAGCAACGACCCGGCCAGCACGCCAAGCATCACCGGAAACGCCAACCCCGGATCGACATATCCGCGACGCAGATAGATCCCTGCGCTGGCCGCGGCCGTAACTCCGATCATGAAGTTGCTCGTCGTGGTCGAGACCTTGAAAGGAATTCGCATGATCCGATCCATCGCCAGCACCTTCACCGCGCCCGACCCGATTCCAAGCAATCCCGAAATTGTTCCCGCGCCAAACATCGTCACAAAACCGCCCGGGATCCGATCAACTGTGTAATGCCGCTCGACTCCCGTACGATCCGGATACGATCCCGAAAGCCGTAACCGATCCGACCACGGATTCACCGGCCTTTCGCTCACGTCCTCATGTTGTCCGTTCCACGAGAGCCACGCCGAGTAGATCAGCACGCAGCCGAATAGGACAGCAAGCCCACGCGTCGGAACATAAGCCGCAATAAAAGCTCCACAGAGAGCCCCAACCGTCGTCGCCACCTCGAGGAACATTCCGATCCGCACACTTGAGATGCTTTCGCGAACATAAGCGGCAGCCGCACCCGACGACGTAGCAATCACCGAGATCAGCGAAGCCCCAATCGCGTATCGCAGATCGACATGAAACACTAGCGTCAGCAGCGGAACCAGCACAACGCCGCCGCCAAGTCCGGTAAGCGCTCCCAACAGACCGGCGGCGAACGACCCGGCGAAGACCAGAACGGTAAAGAGCAGCAGCGACATTCGTTGGGCTGATTATGGCACACAGGGCGCGTGAAGCTCTCGCCTTGCAGTAGACAGACACCTTCTCAAACACAGACAATTGCAATCCTCAACTCTCGACGAGCATCCAAACCACATGAGCAAATCAGCCACAAGCAAGACCTGGACCGCCGCCGAAATGCCCTCGCAGGCTGGCAAACGCGTCCTGATCACCGGAGCCAACAGCGGCATCGGCTACCACGCAGCCCTCAAGCTGGCGCGCAAAGGAGCCACACTCATGCTCGCCTGCCGCAACCGCCAGAAAGGCGAGGACGCTCTCGATCGCCTGCGTACCGAAGCTCCCAGCGCCCACTTAGAGTTGGTCCTGCTCGACCTCGCCAGCCTCAAGGACGTGCATGAATTCGCTGCCCACGAACTCGCCCGGCACCGCCCGCTGCACATCCTCATCAACAACGCTGGAGTCATGGCACCGCCGCAACGCCTCGAAACCGTCGACGGCTTCGAGCTGCAGTTCGGTACCAACGTCCTCGCCCACTTCACGCTCACCGGCCTGCTGATGCCCGCACTCGAAATGGCCGCTGCCGAGTCTCACGAGCCTCCACGCATCGTCACCATCGCCTCCATAGCTCACAAACGAGGCACGCTGAACTTCGACGATCTCCAATCGAAGAAGAACTACTCGCCGATGAAGAGCTACGCACAATCCAAGCTGGCCGACCTCATGTTCGCCTTCGAACTGGATCGACGTCTCCGCCGCGCATCCTCCCGCATCATGAGCATCGCCGCTCATCCAGGAGTAGCCCACACCAACCTCTTCGCGGGAGGAGACAACCACTCCTCCGTTGAAAAAGCCGTTCGCTCATTCGTCGGCCACGCCATCGGCATCGTCCTCAACACTGACGCTGAGGGCGCTTTACCCACCCTCTACGCGGCAACAGCTCCTGAAGCCGTCAGCGGCGGTTATTACGGACCCCGAGGCTTCAAAGAGATGCGTGGCGACGAAGTTGTCGCTGCCCAGATAGAGCCTCAAGCTCGCGATGAGTCTGCAGCGAGTCGACTGTGGCAGGTTTGCGAGGACCTCACACGTGTGAGCTATCTTTAGGCTTCGCGGTTTCCGCTAATGGTCAATCTCGTGTCATCTTGCTGCATTTGCGCCTGATCTGTTTGTTGCGGAGTCGTATCTCGAATCATCTGCGGTCCGTAAGCCACCCTGTCAACGAATGACAAGTTCTTTACAACCGCATGACACAAGCAATCAATGCGATCTGGTTAACTGGCCTCTCTTGCAGAGATCTCCAGAATGATTTGGTGTGGATGCTCGCGGATCAATCAAGCACTCTGGTAACCGCTATGACGACAACGGATTTGGGTTGCCTCAAGCCCATTCGAAACTCACTAACTCTCGTCTCACCGTAGGAATAAAAGCTGATGCCCGCACCAGTACATCTCTCTGATCAAATGCCTGTTCCCGTGCCGGAACGCCGGTCGTTTCTGGGCCTCTTGTTGGCGGCTGTTGGTGGTCTGGTCAGCGCTGCATTGGCTATTCCGTTGGTACGCTTTGCCACTTTCCCCTTGCGCGTTCCGTCAGGAGCAACCTCGTGGTCCGATGTAGGGAAGGCCGATGAATTCCTCTCGCTCGCCGAACCGGTTGCACGCACGATTGACGTCCAAAGGATCGATGGCTGGCGCAGTTCCGTGATACAGAACGGGATATACATTGTGCCCACTGGGAACGGCAACCTGAAGGTACTTTCTTCAGTATGCCCACACTTAGGCTGCGCCGTGCGTTGGATCGGAAAGCAGGACAAGTTCATCTGTCCCTGTCATGGAGGAACCTTTACAAATACAGGCGTGCACCTTTCAGGGCCACCGCTCCGCGCAATGGATGAACTCGAAAGCAAAGTTGAAAACGGTGTTCTCAAGGTTCGCTTTCAGTACTTTCGCCAACTGGTTGCCAGGAAGGAACCGGTCAGCTGAGATTTGGAGAGACCATGCCGGACTTAGAGCATCCCGCGTCAGTAGATACCCAGAGACATGTCCCTGGCTGGATGAAGTGGTTGGATCGTCGCACGGGCATCCATTCG
>CAYVSQ010000508.1:0-8631 GCA_964453815.1 uncultured Acidobacteriaceae bacterium
TAAGTTCAAGTTGGGGAGCCTCTTTCACGATCAAAGGATTTCCTGGTAACTCTCCAAATATCTCAGGGCTTCGACTACCGCCGAGCGAAATCACAACTTGCAGGCCTAATCCCGCACATGCTTCCGCAATTAAGCCGAAGATGACCGACTGAATCTTCCGCGCAGTTCCCAGAGAGACATAGATCAATGGTCGTCCATCGAGACGATCCCAAGGAAATTCAACGGATCGTCTTGCGCATTCATCCACAAAAGGGCCGGTGTAATAGAAGTTGCTGGGAAGCAGCGAGCGCGGAAAATCGAGACATTCCGGCAATGTTGCTATATGTGCCAGGGCAGGAAACACCTTCTGAAGCTTTCGGACTGGTCCCAAGCCAAGTTGCCGTCTGTATTCGTCCAATTTCCAGCGCACTGGGCCGCACATGCAAAAGGCCGATACTTGTAGCAAAGCGTTTTGCAGCCTGGAAAAATGTGAGATTGGATTGTCGCACTGCGACAGGGAACGCGGGACGGTCCATCCGAAGTTATGAGGCACGGAAGTAGAAACAAATAAATAGGGCAACTGTAGCATCTGAGCTAACGTGGGACCGGGCAGTGCTATCTCGTCGATGATGAGTGCATCTATGCCTGCTCGAGTAATTGCATCAGGGGCTTCCCGGAGGTACATTTCTATCTCGTCGGTGATGCGCTTTATACGGTATCGCAGATCAGCAATCCCTGACATTGAGCGGCGTTGATTGTTTGTGCGGCTATGCTCACCAACAGGGCGATGGGTCTTCCCTATAGGGGAAAACTCTAGCCCGTACTGACGCACTCGAGTTTCCAGCCCGGGTTCCTGAAAGAACGTAATTCGATGTCCTCGGATCACTAGTCGCCGTGACAACGCGGCTAGCGAATTCAGATGCCCCGCGCCCTTATAGGACAACACGCCAAAGTGTGACATTCTTTCCTTCCAATAGCGTCCTAACTCGGTTCCTGCACGCAGCGCCCATCCATGAAGACCTTCGTCGTTTCGACCCTCACGCATATCAGTACGGCCGGCGGAAAAGGAAAGCGGCTACGAGTTTGAGGCCCGCATCTCGCTTATAAGCCTTTAGGCCCACGCCGCGGACATAGAAGTCGCGAATCGAGGGCCCGACAGTGCCGTCACGGTGGGCAACGACGGACAATCCCGCCGTCAAGGCGAAATGCATGTGATTGTTATGCACATAGTGTTCGACCTCATACACGGTTCCCGTTTGGTCGGTGAAACTCCGTCGATGGCCCGCCGCGGCAGCATCGGGATGAAAGTCTGTGATGAAGACGTAGCCACCCGGTTTGCAAACGCGGCCTAGTTCCAGATACGCAGAGAGAGGATCCGGGAGATGCCCCAACACCAGTCGGCACCAGACCATGTCAAAACGATCCGAAGCAAATGGCATTGACCTTATATCACCCGTCACCACGTTGAGCGCCTCGCCAGCGGCCAGCATGTCCGAGCTCAAATCTATACCTACGGCCCAGGGAATACCTGCGATCCGACGCCCAATGCCGCAGCCTGCATCCAGCAATCGTGTACGTGGTAAGCCACAGAGCATTTCCCGCGCCAATTCCTCGTCTAGAAAGCTGGTTGCCGTTTCGGTGGCATAGGTGGGCGCCCAGAGGCGATAGGCTTCACGCACGTCTAATTCGCTCACGGGAGCGCACCCACCGCTTGTAGATGGCCATCGGCCGGCTTTGGCGAGGTTACGCTTCATCGGGCTCCAGAAGCTTTTCATGCAATTTGTATAAAGATGTCTGAGCACGTTCTACTCCAATCTAATAGCCAAAATCGTCAAAAAGCTTCAGCGTCTCATCCTGCATAATCAAATCAAATCGAACGAATCAGTATTTTGTTGCCCGTCTAGTGTCATTCCGTGTCGCGGCAGAGCAATCTGCAGTTGAATGAAGTATGTCGGATCTACCTGGTGCCGGAATGCGAACTGTCTTACCTCCCAGCCGCACCTCACCTTTACCTAAGACTTCTTCGGTCTTCTGCAAAAGTTCTTTCACCTGCGCGCGGAGCCACCGGACCGTTCCGTCAATCCATAAAGGCTCCAAGCCTTGTTTAGCTGGTAGGGGCAGACGTTCGAAGATCGTCTCCGAGGCAAGCTGAACGCGGCCTGCGATCATGACGAACTCCACATCCATCATCGAGAGCGTCTCCAATCTGTCTGCCGCATCTTGATCGGTATCTCGCACGGCAATCAGGTCTCCTGCACCGCCTACTCTTATCGAACCCACTGCATCTTCTAATCGAAGGATCGCGGCGGGAGCTTCTGTCACCATGCGATAGGCAACCTGAGGCGGGATACTGCAAAAGCGCATTGCGAATCGGATCTCGTCTAGCAGATCGCCTTCTGCCGTCAATGGAGAGTCATTTCCCAAAGCCACGTTATCTATCTTGCAAAGGAGAGACATGTCCGGCAGCTTTCCAAAAAGAAAATTGTTGGAAGATGGACAGGCGATGAGAGAAGTCCGGCGTTCCCGCATGAGCGCTACGCCCTCGTGATCGATTGCCAGTCCATGCACGAGTACAGCGCTGGCATCCAAAAGCCCTAGCCGCTCAAGTCCCCAAAGCTCTTCCAGTGCCTTTTCATCGACTCCTTCGCATGCATGCACAATGAAAGCATGTCCTTCGGGGGTGGCTGAACGAGCCACACGAAGATCGCCACCAAGGGCTAAAGAATGTCCCCAGCCATATTCCTGGACCACCCTTACCGGGAAATCTTCTCTTCGCAACTCAGGCCAAAGAGGGTTGTGGTGACTTACAGTTGTAGCTCCGCAGAGAAGGTTTCGTATGCCGCCCCACCATAGCCGTAAGTCTTTGGGTACGGACCGGTGCTTTGCAATGACATCGGGAAATTTGTTGTGTATATCTGTTCCCCAATCGATGTAATTTCGATGGGGCGGATTCGCTAGCCTGGGAAAAAGAGCGAACTCCAAATGGTCATGTGCGTTGATAAGGCCGGGCATAATCATGAAGCCACCAAGGTCAATCTCTGGGTAGTCCGCTCGAGGGGGGGGCAATAAGGACGGGTCGCTCAGGATATGAGTTATGCGGCCGCCACCGATCCGGATTGAGGCGCGCGCGCTTTCCTGCGGTCCAATGGCGCAACGGCCACTGGTGACCACTATCTGGTCTTGCCGGTTTCCTTCAGGGCGCGCCATTATGCGTTCTTCCGGGCTACATAAATGCGAAACCGAGCAGGCTCGCGTTTCCGACGTAGCTTCGAGATGAGAGGACGCATCGCCCATTTGAAGCCATATCGCGGATAAAGTACGGTCCACTGAACTGACAGTTGCTCTTCCAGAAGGCGCAGTCTCTCGTCTGTAAGATACTCAAGGCTCCTGATGGAGTCCGAGGCGGTTCCATAACACTGAGAAAAGGCAGCGTGGCGTTCGGACACCATTTGCTTGCCACTCTTATCACGGGAATACCAAGGCGTGTCGCTGATAATTACCATCCCGCCGCTTCTGACGCACCGAAACGCCTCGCGCAGAGTAACTGCGTAGTCTTCGGAGTAGTGGAAGGAGGCATTGAATATGACGGCTCCGAACTGCTCGTTCTGAAACGGCAGACGTGTAGCCTCTGCCTGGAAGCACGGGAAAGGTTCGGGCAAATACTTTAGATAGTGTGCGGCAGCTCCGAGTCCATCGCGATCGTTGTCGATGAGATCCACTGCAAGAGGGCGGTATCCGGCGAGGGCAAGACGAAAACTCATCCAGCCGTTTCCTGCGCCAACATCCAGAATCCGCCCACCACCCTCGCGCAGATCTCGCGTCAGCACGTGCTCAGTCAGATAGTCATAGCTGCGCGCCCTGATGCGCCATTGATTGCTGTTCCTTCCAGTAGTGTCCTTGTAGGGAAGGCCCAGATAAAAGTCTTCGCTTTCGCTGCCGCGACCCTCCGCCGCTCTGATGCGCTCGTAGTCTTTTATGAAACGCGCGTAATGCGCAGCCCGCTCCGGAGGCAGTGCATGCACAATTCCGTGGCTGGTCTTCATTCGAAATCCGCATGACGCGCAGTCCTGGCCGCTTATATCGGTTCGGCAGCAAGGACACTGCTTGCGGACGCCCAAGTGGAGTGCAGCATCACTGACAATGCCATTTTCAAATGCGGTCATCGTCACGTGTTCTCCAGATGCAGCAACAAGTGATGTTTCGCATCTATACCTCCCTGAATGGCGCTAATTGCTCGATAGACACGAACGCAGACGAAGGAAGAGTGATGATTCTGTCGGAAACCTCCAAGGCCTCTGCATCGCGGCTCACCGACTCTAATTCATTGACCTGATGCCATAGAGCGTCAATCTGAGCCTTTATTTCACTCGGCACCTCTGACTCACGCCAGGAGTCGACCTCTGCATGCAAAGCGTTGCGTACAGCGCGATAAAAATCAGTTTTGTAGGCTGCCCTGAACATGATGCAAAGATCATCGCTGTCGGTCCAGTTGCGCTTTTGCCCGAGTTGCGTACGTACACGTTCGTAAAATACTGTGCCTGGCAACGGATAAGAGAATGAAATTCCAATGTCGTCCGGGCGCGTCTCACGAACAAATGCGATGGTCTCCTGCAGTTCGGTCCAGGTCTCTCCGGGATAACCAAATTGGAGAAAATAGCAAGCACGAATGCCGCTTTCCTTCAGGTGACGACGGGCAGCAATGACAGAAGCGAGACTTAGGCCTTTGTCCATCGCGTTGAGCACGGCTTGCGCTCCGGATTCGACCCCCATCCATACTTCTGCGCATCCGGCGGTCTTCAGGTACTGGACGGTCGACTCACTCATCAGGTCAGCACGCGACTGTATTTTGAAAGGGATGGCTGCATCTCTTTTTGTGACTTCCTCAGCAAACTCCCGAACCCAATGCTGATTCAACGCGAAGACATCATCACCGAACCAGATATGTTGGACTCCGGCGATTACTTTCAGGGACTCCATCTCTTCGGCAACGGTCACGGCTGGTCGCAAATGAAACTTGTTTCCGGAGATCGGCTTTGCGCACCAGTTGCAGCGGTAAGGGCATCCGCGGCTGGACACCATATTCGTTGAAAAATATCCATGCGACTTCATCCATGCTGCGCGATACGGCTCTAGATCGATTAAGTCGCGCGACGGACAGGAAAGCTCCGTCCATGCGGGATTCTTCGCCAATCGGTGTGGACTCTGAACTAGATGCCCTTGCCCATCGAGTCCCACCAGGCCGTTTAGTTCCGGGATTTTCTCGGCATGCAGTATGGAAGTACATAGCTGCGCCAGAGTGTCCTCCGCCTCCCCGCAGAGCACATAGTCGAAGCCGTTCTCCAGGAACAGAGCCGGATTATCCGTCGAATCGGAACCATGTGCAATGGCGATCCCGCCGATGGCATGGGCCGCTTTCGCCATCTCCCATGCCACTTCTCTCATGCGCGTGAGACACATCTTTGAAAGAAAGTTGAAGTCATCTTCATACACGGCCACGATCTTCGGCCGATGCTTCTCCAGGACTGCAGCGAACATTGCAGACGGCTCCTCAAGCATTGAATCGAACAGCGCAACGGAGATGCCCTTTTCCCGTAGTGTCGTAGCCGCATAGAGTGTGCCGATGGGTGTGTATGGTTGCATCTTGCGCAATTGCTTTGGGTCATAGGGAAGATGATACGAATGTGTCAATAAAACCTGTGCCAAAGTTCACCTCGAAGATTTTGTACGCTGGCAGATTTATGCAACCTCTGCGGCGTGCGTGCAATGCAGATCGATGCAACCGACAAACTCCGTTTTACGTCATGTATCCTAGACAGTTGTCAGAACATTGTCAGATCGATGTCATCTCTCTTTGGGATACAGGGATTCAGCGATTTTTGAGTGTTGCTCCGCCAAAACTAAGCTTGGCCGCATAGCCGCAGTCGCTCCACGAAACAGTGCTCCATGAGCTGGTTAGTTACTGGTGAGTAGGCTCGGAAAATTCGGGTGGCGGGTTGGGGAGATGACCAAGTTTCTCGCGTTTGGTGGCAAGATAATGAGCGGAGTGAGGGCTACCTGGAACGTCGGCCCCCAGGCGCTCGATAATTTCAATTCCTGATGACAGCACAGCCCCGATTTTCTCGGGATTATTGGTCATCAGGCGGAGTGAGCGAATTCCGAGAAACTGGAGAATATCTACAGCCAATGCATAATCACGCAGGTCGATTGCGTGCCCCAGGCGAAGATTTGCTTCAATTGTGTCGAGTCCTTGATCCTGGAGTTCATAGGCACGCAGCTTCTCCATGAGGCCAATCCCTCGGCCCTCCTGATGCTCATAGAGCAGAAGGCCTGCGCCTTCACTTGCTATGACACGCAGGGCTAGGTGAAGCTGATCGTGACAATCGCACCGCAGAGAGTGAAAAACATCCCCTGTCGTGCATTGAGAATGAATGCGAACTATTGGAGGAGAGCTTCGGATATCACCAAGAATCAAAGCCAGCGCAGTTTTAGTAGACTCTTGCTTCGTTTCGCGATCGGCCTGCAGACCTTCGAAGGCTAACAGGCGAAAGTCCCCCCAATGAGTGGGGAAATTTACATCAGCGATTTGCTTTAGCCTCATCAACTCGGGACCGTCTCTCAAAAGCGCTCCTACCGTTCAAAGCAGAATGCTGATTTTCCGTTCTCGATGAAGAATATTCCGCCGCTCTTGTATATGTGTCAGCAGAATGTCTCGATATGATCATTACCTTATCGACATTGGATAAAAAGGGGCTCATCGGGTAGCGGTGCGACGGAATTGATAAAGGACATGATCGCCCAGCATCGCCAGCGGACGCGCAAGGCCGCGGTCGAGCGTTTCCATTGCAGCGAGCAGGCGCGGTTGCTGCGAAATCCACGGCTCGGCGGCACTCGGGGGCACGGTCACACCAATCCCGATACGTTTCTCCAACACAAACCAAGGAGAGAAGGCGCGCCGCATCGCCGCACGGCGGTGATAGACAATCCTGAATTCGCGTTTGGCCAGTCGAGCTGGGGCCTCGCCCCCTTTGCATCGTCGCAGTGCCAGATGCGGCCGGCCGCGTAGCATTTCTACTACCATCTCGCCGGGACAAAATGTGCCGAACAGTACCAGCATCGCCGGAGCATCGGGCTTGAGCAGGCGCGCCAGACCGCGTGCTACCGGTTCCAGGTCGGCGACACAATTGAGTGGGGCGAAATTGGAGAAGGCACCGTCGAACATAGCTCCACCTGATGAAAGATGACTGGTGGCGAAGTCCTCCATCTCCTCCCCCGCAGTGACTTCGGCCTTCGCTCCCAAGGGCTCGAGCTTGGTTCTTGCCAACTCCACCATAGTGGGTGAAGGATCTGTGAGAAGCAGATCGAATCGACGTTCCGCAAGAAAGGTCGCGTCTTCGCCTGTACCACCACCCAATTCCAGAATGTGGCCTCCTGTTGGAAACTCCTGCAGCAAAGCGGTACGCACAGCACGGCGCTGCGCTGCTACGCTGCGCCAAGCACCGAAGCGCGAATCAAAAATCGGCGCGATCGCGTCGAACGCAAAGGCAGCGGGGCGCATAAGCGGCATCATCGTGTAAGTCGCTTCATCTGCTGCCGCCAACGATATGACTCCCATGTAAAGCGAAGACCTTCCACGATGTGGAAGCATAGACGGGAGAGGACATGGTGGAGTTGTATGCGATAACGACGAATCCGCACTGATAGCGCCTCGTTGAGGGATGCCTGTATAACAACTGGTGCAAACGCGAAGGTAACACTGCTTGCCGTAGCGAGACGCCGCGTTTGAACCAGAACGATCTGTGCTCAGCCTAGCTCACCTTCAATTAAGGATTGTCATGTCTCGGTAAGAACTTTGTCATCATTTGTCGAATCGCCTTCTCAGCAACGGGCAGATAAGGTGCTGCCAATAGAAGATATTCTCTGTGAATCATCGAGAAGCCATGAAATGTAGTACACACTGCAACCGACATTCAATTGACAAATAGAAGATCATCCGGAGACACCTCGGGCGATTCAGTTCGCTATAGTGGCTGCCATGGAAATGTCGATGTTGAAGTTTCTCGCTCCCGGATGACGATGCCGGCGAGCTTCGTCGCTTTGGTCTCAGCGGGTGAAACTATGAACCCAAAAATGAGATCTTGGCCTCATACCATTTGTGCCAGAGCACAATCACTCATCGATGGAGGATTAACAGGTGAAGGCTTTTCGCAAAATTGAAGCAGGTGATCTCGCATCATGCTCCCTGCAAGATGAAGTTGGCTCAAGGGGATATCTCCTGATTCGAGGGTTACTGCCCTATGACGCTCTCAGTCCACTGCTTGGCGAGATGACGCAGATACTTCACACTGCCGGCTGGCTCCTGCCCGACTATGATCCGCTCGAAAGGATAGCTGATGCCAGCGCAGCGTGCGGTGATCCTGACCCGACGTTCAAACGAACTTACCAGGAAATTTTCAATCTGGAGTCATTTCATTCCTTGCCGCATCATCCTGCTTTAAAACAAGTCATGAGGATGCTCGTTGGCGAGCAACTCATGATTCACCCAAAACCGATTGGCCGGTTGATTTTTCCTAATTGCGAACGTCTCCTGGTCCATGCGCATCAGGATTACCGGTTCATGGATGGGGACGCCGAATGCTTTACCGCCTGGATTCC
>CAYVSQ010000509.1:0-7468 GCA_964453815.1 uncultured Acidobacteriaceae bacterium
GACAATCTTTTCCACCTGCCGGCGCGTGGTCTGTATCGCTATCGTCTCGACGACAACGGGAATGTCCTCGTGCGCCTCGTGCGGAAGCACCTGCCGGAACCAGCCGACCACCCCGAAGACCATGAGCACGCCTCCGAGAACCGAGATAACCCCATTAGTGACGAGTCCGGCACAAAGCAAAGTAAAGCCGAAGGCCAGTACAAGAGGCCACGCGGTTGGTGCGGGCAGGTGAATCGTTTCGGTGTGGGCTCCGCGTTGCTCGTGATCGCTCATATCGTTCCTCGGGCTACAACCCGTTATCTCCCCACGATGTACACAACGGTGAAGACAATGACCCACACTGCGTCGACAAAATGCCAGTAGAGAGCCAGTACCTGAATGCGCTCTGAGTGCTCCTGCCGAACATGTCCGGTGAGAGTGAAGATGAGTACGAGCAATAGCATCGACAGGCCGACGACGACGTGCGTTCCATGCAAGCCAACAAGGGAATAAAAAGTCGTCCCAAAAAGATTAGTGCTGATGGTAAGGCCGTCACGATAAATGAGCTTGTACCACTCGATGGCCGTGCCGGTCAGAAAAACGAGACCAAGAGCGATTGTGGCCGCCCACCAGATCCCGAAAGTTCTGATGCTGTTGCGCTCGATAGCGCGCTCGGCCAGCCAGATGGTGACGCTGCTTGAAAGCAGGCAGATGGTGTTAAAGATGGGAACATCGAGAACCTGCTGCGGCGTAGGGCCGTAGAGGCTTTTGCCAATATAAAAGACATAAGCCACGACAAAAATGGTGAAGATAGCCGACTCGCCGATAATCAGGCAGTACATGCCGACCCGCCCGCGCGACGGCAGATGCCATTCGTGTATGTGACCGCCGGGAACCAGGGGAATCGCGCTCATACTCGATGTTTCCAATCGTTCATTATTCGTACTTCCAGTCAGGATCTTCAGGATGCTTCAGGTCCCAGAGGGGGCGACGGCTGTGCACCACCGGATCGGTAGCGAAGTTATAGTCGGGCGGCGGTGAGGAGGCGGACCACTCCAGCGTCCATGCATCCCATGGATCGTTACCGGCGATCTCGCCGCGAAAGAGTGACGAGATGAGGTTGTAAGCGAAGATCAGCACGGCAACTGCCTGAATGATGCCTCCGATGGAGATAACAAGATTCAGGTGGTTCCATCCGCGATCGGCGGGATAGGTATATATCCACCGGGGCATGCCCTCAAAGCCGACGAAGTGCATGGTGTCAAAGGTGATATGGAATCCGATGAGAAAGAGCCAGAAGTGCCATTTGCCCAGTTTCTCGCTCATCATGCGGCCAGTCGCTTTGGGAAGCCAGTAGTAAATGCCGGCGAAGGTGTTGAAGACAATGGCGCCCACCAGTATGTAGTGGAAATGCGCGATCACGAAGTAGGAGTTGTGAAGCTGCCAGTTCCACGGAGCGACGGCCAGCATGATGCCGGTGAGCCCAGCGGCCAAAAATTGGAACAGGAACGCGGTGCAGAAAAGCATCGGCGTCCGGAAGCGTATCTTTCCGCCCCACATGGTGGCCAGCCAGTTAAAAATCTTGATCCCGGTCGGAATGCCCACCAACATCGTGGAAAGCACGAAGAAAGCGTTGCCCGCCGACGTCATGCCGACGGTAAACATGTGGTGCGCCCATACTCCCAGGCTTACAAAACCAATACCTACGGAAGCTGCGACCATCGCAGGATATCCGAAGATTGCCTTACGCGAGAAGACCGGAATGACTTCGCTAGCTATGGCAAAGGCGGGAAAGACAAGTACATAGACCTCAGGATGGCCAAAGATCCAGAAGAAGTGAAACCACAGCATCGCGGAACCGCCGGCCTGCGTGTCGAAGAACCTTCCTCCAAGATAGCGGTCGATAACGAGCATGATCTGGGCGGCGGTGAGCGGTGTGATAGTGACCAGCAGAAGTCCACTGTCCACGAGCATAAGCCATGCGAAGAGGGGCATGCGCATCAGTGTCATACCCTTGCAACGCATGGAGATAACCGTGGCGATGACGTTGACTGCCCCACCAAGGGTTCCGAACCCAGTTACGATGAGTGCCAGGGCCCAGTAATCCGTGGCGTTTCCGGGTGAGAATGCTCGCGCGGTGAGGGGCGCATAGGCCCACCACGTCACATCCGGCGCATTGCCCATGCCATAGAGTCCGGCGCCACCAATGAAGCTGAAATAGAGCAGCAGAGCGCCGAAGGCAGTCATCCAGAAACTAAAAGCGTTCAGGCGGGGAAATGCCATATCGCGCGCACCAATCTGCAAAGGCACGATATAGTTTGCGAACCCGAAGACAAGCGGTATGCCCACCAGAAAGACCATAGTGGTGCCATGCATCGTAAAAAAACGATTGAAGACCTGGGGCGAAAGAAAATGATTGTTCGGCCACGCAAGTTGAATGCGGATGCAGATGACTTCAGCGCCAGCGACCAATAGAAAGAAGATCGCCAACGTCATGTACATAATGCCAAGCTTCTTGTGATCGACGGTGATGACCCACGAGTGCAGCGTTTCGAGGAGTCCTTCGCGTTCGCGCGGTGGCGTCAGATCCAGAGAGCCGTCAATCGGAAGCGTGCGGTCTGCCATCGTTTCTCTACCTCAGTGTCGCCAGGTAACTGGTCACCTGATCGAGCTGGTCATCGCTTAACTGCATTGCCGGCATTAGCGACCCCGGCTTGAAGCTGTCTGGATTCTTGATCCACTGCCGCAAATTGTCTTTTGTATTGAGCATTGCACCCGATGCGAGGGTATCGCGACTCATTATGTGGGTCAGATCTGGGCCAAATCTGCCCGTAGCCGCGGTGCCGTTAACAGTGTGGCAGTTCATGCAGGCTTCTGTTTCAAAGACGCGCCGTCCCGCGGCCACTGCCGGATCTTGTACCCCAGGCTTCGTCTGATTACTGACCCAGGCGGCAAATTGCTCAGGAGTGTCCACGTACACACGCAACAGCATATTGGCGTGTTGGACACCGCAGAACTGTGCGCACTGTCCCACGTAGAGGCCGGGATGCAAAGGATCGATCCACATGTCATTCGGGTGGTTCGGAACGAGGTCGATTTTTCCGGCCAGCTGCGGAACCCAGAAACTGTGATTGACGTCGGCGGAGAGCAGGTCCAAGTAAGTCGGCGAAGGATGATTTGTGTTACTGAGAGGCACGTGCAACTCGTTTGCCGCGACAAAACCCTGTCTCGGATAGCGGAACTCCCACCAGAACTGGTGACCGACGGCGGTAACCTCCAGTGCTGTTGAAGGCTTCGGGGCGTCTTGGATGGCGAAGATCAGGCGAGCCGTAGTGAGGAAAAGGACAACCACGATGAGCACAGGAATGACGGTCCAGGCCAACTCGACCTGATTGCTGCCGTATATCTGGGCCGGTTCGCGTTCATCGTCATCATCGCGCGCACGAAAGCGGATGATTACATAGGTCAATATGCCGGCAACAACAACGAAGATGGCACCAGTGATCTCGAGGACGAACAACGAGAGGTTGTGGATTTCGATAGCAGGAGTCGAGACGGGCGCGAAGATGCTGGGCGTAGATTGCGGGCCCTCACCGAAGGCAGGACTGGATAGAAATACAACAAGAGCGACTACGAGACCTGCAATCCATCCTACGCGAAGCCGTTCAGGAAACATCTTTCTGGTCCTTTCCCGATCAAGGTTCCAGTGTTTCTGCCGTAGAGCCTAGGAAATTGCGCCGCCGAATCGAAAATCCATATTAGCGCGTTTTGCAGAGTTGTCTACCGCGGATGGCGCTGGATGGTCAGATTTTCATGAGGCAGAGGCAAGCCGGAGCAGGTTTTTCGCCCGCAACGCGAGTTTGGCAATGCCGAGTCCGTTTGCAAAAGCGTTCAGGGCCGCCGTGCGCAGCAGGGGCATGGCCAGAAGGCGACAACCCTGATCAAGATTTGCATAGAACCAACGTGCGGCTGACGTCGAGATGCGGAGATCCTCGCGGATCTGTGCGGTAACTTGCGCGAAATACCGATGGGCGCAGGCATCAGAGCTTAAATTGGCCTCGATAGCGGCGGCGGCCGCCTGCCCGCTCGCAATTGCGAAGTAGATGCCTTCACCCGTGAGAGGATCGACGAATCCACCTGCGTCGCCTGTTAGAAAAATCCTGGTCGCACCTATTTTGTGTTGCGCTGCCCCGAAGCCGGCATACTGGCCGATGACATCGGCGGCAGTTGCGTCGCCGCGGCGGTTACGAATATATGCGGCAAGGCGCGCACGGTCGATTTTCTCTTCGCTTGCATAGGAGTAGAGTCCAATATTGATGTGGTCACCCTTCGGAAATATCCATCCATACCCGTCCCGAACCGGGGCAAAATCAAAGATGAGATCGTGTTCACCTGCATTCGTCAACGGTATGGTGGCCTCGAGAGCAAAGGCGCGCCAGAACCAGCCAGCGTCCCCGCTGGTCAGTTGTCGCACCCGGCTGTGAACTCCGTCGGCGCCAATCAGAAACCGCGCTTGCAGAGGTCGACCATCGAAGGTAATTGCAACTCCAGATGAATCTTCGGAGATTGCCGTGATGGCGCGAATGCGCTGGAACTTCGCCCCTACGGCCAGAGTTTGGCGGAAGCAATAATCGTCGAGTTCACACCGGACGGTCGTGAAGCAATAAGAAGAGCGACGGCGCAGGACGGTGGCTTGGCTGGCGTCGGGCTCGAGCCGCACGTGAGAAATTTGCTGTCGAATGATGGGCTCGACTGAGTATCGAAGGGCCCGCACAGTCTTGAGAGTGAGGCCCCCGGCGCAGGCCTTTTGCCGAGGGAACTCTGCCCGATCGAGTAACAATACTTCGCGACCGGCCAGGGCAAGATCATAAGCGGCTGCGCAGCCGGCGGGTCCGGCACCCACAACAATTGCGTCCCAAAGTTTCATCGTTGAAACCATTGTTACTCAATTATGATCGTGGAGGTCTATTCGATTGTGGTTACTGGAACGCGAATCGAGGCACGATAGCGATCGCCGCGATAGCGCGAACATGCCGCCTCGACGGGTGACTCCTGAGTGGTGAGAATGATGCGGCTAATGGACAGGACACTAGCCTTTCTTGGAATGGTGAGCAGGTCAGATTCTTCGCGCGTAGCGGGAAGCGCCTCGATGATCTCGTCGGCATAACCCACGCGCACGCCGTAGCGCTCTCGCAGCGTGTGATACAGGGATTGCTTCTCAAAGTCGATGCGGTCCAGGCCGGGGAACTGACGCAGCGGAACATGCGATTCTTCGAGAGCCATCGGAATGCCGTCTGCAAGGCGCAGTCGTCGCAGTCGCATGACCTTCTCGGCGGCGTCGAGTTTCAGCTTCTCCATGAGGTCTTCCGTTGCCGAAATAACAGCTTGTTCGAGCAACTGTGAGCTGGGCTTCATGCCGCGCTGCCGCATGTCCTCGGTAAAGCCCTGCAGGTGGAGGATATTTTTTTCCAGCTTTGGGCGTGAGACGAAGGTCCCTCGGCCTTTTTCGCTGAAGGCGTATCCATTGGTCTTCAGGCCGTGCAACGCCTGTCGAGCGGTCATCCGGCTCACCTGGTACGCGCGCGAAAGCTCTTCTTCGGAAGCTAGCGGGTCGCCCTCGGAAAGTTCGCCGGACTGGATCTTTTCCATAAGGGCGCGCTGAATCTGAAAATACAGCGGTATGAATCCATTCTTGTCGAGTGGCTGTACAGCGGATTCGTTTCTTAGACGGCTGTTAACGCTGCTCTTTGACACGTGCGGTCCTCGTTCCCGATTCGTTCGCGTCCTCGCAAGGACTCGAAACGCTTTCTTTGCTTACGCCAAACAACTGTCTACCGTTCCGTCGAGAGAGATTAGACTACGAGTCAGCCGGATGTTTTATCTTTGGGACTTGCGTAAAAGATTGTCTCGGACGGATGATTTTTGCTTCCCATGATCCCTGCTTCGCTTCGTGGAACCCTGATTGTTTCCTGCCAGGCAGCTCCTGGTGATCCTCTTAACCATGTCGACACACTGCGGCGCGTAGCGATCTCGGTGGTGCGCGGAGGAGCTGGAGGTCTGCGTGCGAATGGCGTCGAATGTGTCGAAGCCTTTCGGCGAGAGACCCCCCTGCCGATTATCGGCATTCAGAAGCGGAGCATAGGCGGCGAAGTTTCGATCACTCCCGACTTTGCTGCCGCGAAATCGATTTCCGACGCGGGTGCCGACGTAATCGCGCTTGACTGCACCACAAACAGAGCGGCGACAGCTGAACCCTGGCCGCACTTGATTCGTCGCATCCACACGGAAATAGGCAAGCCTGTATTGGCCGATATTGCGTCCTTTGAGGATGCGCTGGCTGCGCAGGAGGTGGGTGCGGACGCAGTTGCCACTACCCTCTATGGATTTACACCGGAGACAGCGCAATTTCGGTCGGTGGACTGGGAACTCGTCAAGCGGCTGTTGGGAAGACTTCGTGTTCCGTTGATTGTGGAAGGGCATATTTCGCAACCCGAAGAGGTAAGGAGAGCACTGGACCTGGGCACATACGCGGTGGTTGTTGGCTCGGCAATCACGCGTCCCGAGTCGATTACCGCGCGCTTTGTAAAAGCTATTCATGCCTGATTCGATAGGGCCTGCGTCGGCCGGATTTCACAAGAGCGCAAAACTCGCCTGACATTCTTGTACTTGCAACTTGGTACAGTTGTCTATACATCATGGTAACTTTATTGGAGACCTTTCCGCATCAGTGAGCGTAAGAAGGGTCAAAAGTGACAAAGGAAACAGAACGCATGCTCCGCGCCTACCCGCACGCAATGCTTCAGGAAATCTACGAACAACCGGAAGCCCTTGCGGCAACAATTGCCCACTACGCTCCTGGCGGTACGCTGAGCGCCGAATCGTTCCCCAACATCGCGGATATTCTTCGCGGACGGCAACGTCTGGTGATTGCGGCAAGCGGTTCGAGCCGCCATGCCGGCCTTGCCGGCGAAATCATGCTTGAGGATTACGCGGGCCTCGCGGTGGACGTGGAATACGCGAGCGAATATTGTTATCGCTCGACGCATACGCTACATGATCCCGGTGTATTGGTAATCTCACAGTCGGGCGAGACAGCCGATACCTTGGCTGCATTGCGCGAGGCTAAGTCGCGCGGCTTGGCTACCGTGACGATCACAAACAACGCAGAGTCGACAATGGCGCGCGAGGCCGATTCGTCTCTGCCGACGATCGCCGGCAAGGAAAAAGCGATTCCCGCGACGAAGAGCTTTACCACGCAGCTGGGCGTCCTGTACCTACTTACGCTTTACCTGGCACGGCTTGGGGGACGGATGACGGCGCAAACCGTCTCAGCACACCTCGAGCAACTGGAGCGCCTTCCGACCTCGCTGGCCTCCTGGTTGGAGCGATGGGAAGGGCAGATCAACGAAGTCGCTGAAGCGACACGATCGGCGTGCGGGTTCCTCTATCTTGGCCGTGCCATTCACTATGCCATCGCCCGCGAAGGCGC
>CAYVSQ010000510.1:0-5616 GCA_964453815.1 uncultured Acidobacteriaceae bacterium
TAAGATCCGGGTGAACTCGCTTAACCCCGGCATGGTCGAAACCGAGGGCTTGCGTGCCTCCGGGCTCCACGAGGGTGAATTTCGAGAGCAGCAGGACAGGGAGACGCCTCTTGGCCGGATCGCCCAGCCGGAAGATATTGCGCTGGCAGCCACGTTCCTCGCAGGCGACGATGCCCGCTGGATTACCGGGCAGGTTATCGTAGCTGCCGGCGGAAAACGCATGTGAGCATTCCGACCGAGCTTGAGACCGGACGCAGCCCGCGTTCAGCCTCAAACTCCTTAATTAATCCTGGCATGTTGGAACGTTCTTGGGTCTACGAAGACCAGTCACGGTTTCTTTGGTCTGCTTCTTCATGGTCGAAGCCTTGGAGCTTGAAACCATGCGTCAGGGAACGTTGCACGAGGCAGAGAAGTTAACCGATGATGTGTGCTTGCTATTATCGAGGGGAGTTTCTAAAGAGCTGGTACAAGAAGATCGTCGCCAATCCGCCACCTCATTTAGAAAAGCCGCATTCGAGTCGCACTACCTCCTGGAAAGTTCCGTTTCAGGTAACTTTACAGGAAGAGTGCGCTCGATCTAACAAGAGTGACTTTTTGGCGAACACGAAGATCCGCCCAACTGTGGGGCGGAGGGATGGTAGGCTGTTCGGGATGCTCGAGGTAATAATAATGCTGCGGAAGGTGATGACGTACGCGGGGGTGGAGTTGATGGGCGTACCGAATAAAGGTGTCGGGTAATACCATCCCCGCCGCATGACCCGATGGCAATTCAATACGACTCAGGTGGAATTACGCAGACCATACAAGGGAGGCGTGAAATGCGCATGGCGCGACTAATTACCAGCCTCATTTTGGCGCTTGTTTGCGCCTATTTGCCGGCGCAGCCATCAGAGCAAAAAATAGCCGCAACCGGTAAGCTCGTCCGAGCTATGGCCATCGGAGGAGAATCGACAGGCTGGATTCTTGAACTCGAATCGGCGGTCACTATCGACGGTAAGCCGTGGAATTCGATTCTAGTTAGTTATCGCAAGACCGGAAAATTGGAGAAATTGGAAAACGCACGTGTGAGCGTCACTGGTAAGATCGAACATCGACACGAGGTGGAGAAGGGTGAGCACCTTGTCCTAGATATTTCCTCGATAAAAGAGGCCGAAGCTACAGCCCAACCAGCACCAGCGCAACCAGTTTCCTTACAAAAAATAGCCATGACCGGTAAGCTCGTCCGAGCAATGGCCATTGGAGGAGAATCGACGGGCTGGAGCCTTGAACTCGAATCCACAACCATTATTGCCGGTAAGCAAGTGCATTCGATTCAAGTGAGTTATCGAAAAACCGAAACATTGGAAAAATTGGAAAACGCACGTGTGAGGGTCACTGGTAAAATCACCCGTCGACACGGGGTGGAGACGGGTGAGCAGCTTGTCCTTGATGTTTCCTCGATAAAAGAGGCCGAAGCTACAGCCCAACCAGCACCAGCGCAACCGGGGCTTCCTTCGCCTTTCAAGTAGCGAATGGATCATGGAGCAGTAACCGTCGGTTCTGACCGGTTGCCCCGATTTGGTCAGTCGTCGGAATGACTCGACCATACTTGTCATGCAAAAGGAGATATCCGAGTCGTACGCTTGCGCTCAACTTCAACACCCTGGTCTTTTCCAATCGCGAAATCGTTGACACGATCATCTGGTTTCGCTGCAGCTCACCGTACTGTAATCGAGATGGTTGTGGTCGTACTCGTAATCCCGGTCGCGTTGCCGGTAATTGTCACGCACACACACGCCCGGTGTGGTTCCGAGGTTGCCTTTGCTAACCTCTCCCCTCCGCTCCCACCGCATTCAAATATGAGTTGCACATTACTTCCCTATTCATTGAGACAACGAAGAAGGTGTTTGCGACGGATAGTGATCTCCCCACCGTCGGCTAGGTCCGAATGACCAATCGAGAGTGGCATACGTGCTGCCATGGATGACCCGTTGGTGACCGACCCGACAGGTCAGCGATGAGATGCCCGCGACACGTCACAATCGAACCAACGAAAACTACCGCCATTCCTCCGATACCTCGGAGCCTTGACGAACTTGGCGAAGCTCGCGTCAGATCCTCGCACCAGCGACCCCACGACACTGCCTGCGGCATAATGAACATTGTGGATCTGGCGAGCTGTCGCAAAGGTTGCGTCCTTACGACCTCGCAAAGATCTGGACTAGATCCCTGACTTTGGTACCAATGAGGAGCCCTCGCCATGCCGAACGATCCAAAAGACGGCCTTGATCGCCGCGACTTCATGATGGGAGCCATCGCTCTGGTTGGCGCGTCGGCTGCTCTCGCGAGCGATGTCGGCACTGCGAATGCCCAAGGCACGAAAGCACCGCCAGCCGGCCGGGCACCGGACGCATCGCAAAAAACGGTCTACACCGGAGATGTGATCCGGGGGAAGAAGGTCATCAGCGCTCTTGACGTGAACGATCTAGAACGTGGCAAGAAGCACATGTTCTATTTCGAGGGCGTGCAAATGCCCACGGGGCAGCACTGGTATGTGTCGGTGATAGTCGCCGTGGGGGCAAAGCCGGGCAAGCGTATCGCTCTCACCAGCGGTGTGCACGGCGATGAGATCAGTCCGGTGCACATGATACAAACCGTCATGAGCAAGCTCGATCCGGCCCAGATGTCGGGTACGGTGCTGGCGGTCCCTGACGTATCCCGTCCGGCCCTGGAAGGCATGGCGCGTAGATGGCCTAATTCAGGAAGAGGAATCGACCTCATCGACATCAATCGCGAATGGCCCGGGAATGAGAATGGCGCCAGTGCGCCCGGCCGGCACGCTGGGATACTGTTCAACAGACTCTTCAGACCGAACACCGATTGCGCGCTCGATTTTCATACCGGGACCACAGGTATGGATGTGACAGCGTTCAATCTCGCCCGGATGGAGCTGCCCGAGGTACGGGCGATGGCGGAGCTCTTTCCCATCGACCAGATCTTCGACAATGCCGCCTATCCAACTCTCCTCGCGAACGCATTCATCAATGTGGGCATCCCGGCACTCACGCCCGAGATTGGCGCTTCGCGCATCCTGGACCTCAACATGATCCCCTTGTTCGTGGAAGGCACAATGAATGTGCTTAAGCACCACGGGATTATCTCCGGTCAGATGGGCCGCACCGGAAGGGACACGGACATCTTCATCGGCAACAGCAGCCACTTTATCCTTGCAACTCATGGCGGATTCGTGGAGCTTCTGGTCAAGCTGAAGGACAAGGTCAACGTCGGGCAGAAGGTCGCCATCCAACGCAATACGTTTGGCGAAATAGTGGCCGAATACACGAGCGGGATGGCCGGCGAGGTCACGGGTCGTCGCTCAGACGCAACAGCCGAGCCTGGCAATCCGCTGATAGCTATCCTCTATAACGACGCGACTCATGAGTTCCCGGTGGACTACTCCGAGTGAGTCAGCCGTGAATGTGCAGCTAATGACAAATACGTCGTTCGACCGCCGCTGTCGCGAAAGCATGAGATGCAAACGGGAGGCCGCAGAATGCGTCCGCGTTGTTGGGCATAAACCGAGACGTTCACATGGTTGCACTGCCGAAATGGTACGTCTACCAAGCAGGACGACGACTTCACCGGAGTGGACAACCTTCTTCCCGTGCTCATTCGGGCTGCTCGCCCCGAAGGGAGAATGGGTTGCAGAAAAGAACAGGGTACCGCACACAAAATCGCGCGCATTTTCTATCACGTCTTGCTCACGTAGGAGCCCTATAGCGAAACCGTCTTTTATCACTGTGAAGAGCAGAGTCAAGAACGAGCGCAGCCGAGTTTGCGCAGATACCCTCAGCAACTGGGTGTCCAGCTAATACCAATCAAAGAATCTTGAATGGAGAAGGTTGGAGAGGCATCACTGGGATAGGACGAAACCTCTCACGAACTCTACGCAGACGCCTCCCAAAGGTGTCTGAAGCGAGAAAGACATGGCCTGCTGTGAGCGGGCCAACCAGTTTGTGATGACCTACCGCTGCCAATCCCATCGAGGCGATGCATCCGCACTGACTACAGTCAGGCTTACCTCCAAACTGGCACGGTGTGATCTGGGTCTTGAGATCGGCAGAAATCGTCTCTGTTGTCCTTGCAAAGATGCACTCTTCCGCACTTTGCGGAGGATTTGCGATCTCGTCGATTACCGCGTCTGGCATGTCGAGCACTGCGTATTTGTGACGAAGCGCTCGAAGTTGCGCAATCACTGAGACGCGTTGCTGAGCACTCAGGATTTCCGGGTCTTTAGCCCCGAGCTGCGGTGTGAAGAGACTAAACCAAACCTTGGCGATCTGTGGCTGCTGGCTCCAAAACGCAAGAAACTCCTCAAGGTAACCTTCGCGTTGCGCAATCTGAGCCGTCACCGTGCAATGGATCGTTACATGAGCATCGCGGATGCTTTTGAGGATTCGTTCATAGGTAGCAGGTTTACGACGCACATCATGTTCAGGCTGCAATCCATCAATGGAGACCACAACATTCAACTTTAAGAACTGCTTCCAATGGCCCGGGATGACTCGGAAGGCACTTGTGACGATTTGGGTATGCACGCCTCGACGCTCCATCTCCGGTAGAAGCGTTTCCAACTCTCGATAGCGAACGAGGGGATCCCCACCCACCAGAGAGACATGGAGGGGTTTGCGCTCATCGATGATAGCAAGCACTCGGCTGACAAGTTCATCCCCTTTGAAGTCCGATAGCTGCCGAAGCAAGATCCCGCCACCAAGATGAGCGGTGTCAAAGGCGTAGCAGCCTGGGCAGCGCAGTGGGCACTCTTTCGTGATCTCAATGGAAAGTGAGGGGGAGCGCCCGGCCAGAATAGTGGCCCACGCCTGAAAAACTTCAGACTTCTTCATTTTCTCTCCCGAATGGTCAGGAACCATCCAAATAGACAGGGGCCACGCACGCAGGAAACGCTCCTGGCGCTCGGACGCGTCAGAGGAAAGAGATCAAATCCGAAGGGGCAACGGAACAGCCCCGAGCGAGAAAGGCTCCTTCGGAGGAGCCCAGATGATCGAAGTGCTCACAATGGATCTGAACAGGTTAGCAGCTTCTTCCCAGAAGTCGTGAGGTTCCCACGGCTCCTCTCCAAAGAGTTGGTCAACAATCCCCTTCCCCCACAGAGCTGCAAGCAAGGTTAAGCAAAGCAGCATAATGAGCAGGAAGCAGGACAATTCAAAATCCTGGCCGCCACGGGGAAAGTTGTCGAAAGTTGTCACGCTCTCAGAGAAGGGGGAGATAAGGGTGATAATGAACGACAAAGACAGCAGAAGGTACCCCAAGACTCTACAGAAGCGTAGCGATCTGCTCTTGGCCCGGGCTGTGCTTCGTCTTCGCGTCCGATCTCTCCTGTAAACCAGTCTACGCCTTCCGATAGAGAGAAAGACGTGTGTCGCAGCGTCCTGTCGGTGGAGAAGGCTTCTGCTGGGGATCTGAGGAACTCCTTGAATCACAATTTTGATAAAGCAGGTCATTGTTGTATCGTGCTCGCGTGCCGCAAAACCGTCCGAAAATCTAACTCCATCTCGAGGAAAGGAAGCTCCTTAAATGTCTGATTCCTTCGTAGGAAATTTCACGGGCCAGGATTAC
>CAYVSQ010000511.1:0-12631 GCA_964453815.1 uncultured Acidobacteriaceae bacterium
ACGAGATTGTAGGTGGAGAGTGGGGTGTCTTCGGCTGGCTTGATGACGCAGGTGTTGCCGCAGACGAGCGCGGGGAAGATCTTCCATGAGGGGATGGCCATTGGGAAGTTCCACGGGGCGATCATGCCGCATACGCCGACCGGCATACGGACCGACATGGCGAACTTGCTACGCAGTTCGGAGGGAGTGGTCTGGCCGAAGAGGCGGCGGCCTTCACCGGCCATGTAGTAGGCGGTGTCGATCGCCTCCTGCACGTCGCCACGGGTTTCGCTGAGAACCTTGCCCATCTCGCGGGTCATCTCACGGGCATATTGCTCTTTGCGCTCGTTGAGGAGTTCTCCGGTCTTATAGAGGATTTCGGCGCGCTTGGGCGCGGGGACGAGGCGCCAGGTATTCCATGCTTCGGCAGCCGCGGCCACGGCGTCGTCGATGTCGGCGGCGGCGGAGGACTGGAATTCGCCGAGGATGTCGTCGGAGTTGGCAGGATTGACGTTCAGAAAGGTCTTGCCGGTGTGGGAGGCGACCCATTCACCGCCAATGAGGTTTTTGTAGAGCTTGTGGGACACGGAAATCTCCTTGAAGGTAACCCTCTAGAATAGCGGAAAAGCTCTCAGGGAGAGAGTGGCCAGTCAGGCCCGGTTTACCCCAGGGCCCGGTCAGCACAAAGCGATCACACAGGCGTGGATTTCCGAACTGGTAACTGTTGCTTTATTTTGGGAACAGGCGGTGAAATGTCGGGACGGTGCTGAATCCTGCTGCCCGCTGGCCTTACAATAGGCACGAGTCCTTAGAAAAGTCGTTTATTTCATGTCATCGAACGGTTATCATTCGCGTCCTTCGCGATCGCACGGTGTGCGCTCGCTGTTTAGCGTTTTCTCAAGCGATCTGGCGATCGATTTAGGAACGGCCAATACGCTCGTCTACGCCGCGGGCAAGGGCATCGTGGTCAACGAGCCCTCGATTGTGGCCATCAATAAAAATACCGGCGAAGTGGAAGCCGTGGGCAAGGAAGCCAAGGAGATGCTCGGGCGCACGCCGGGCAATATCGTAGCTATCAAGCCGATGAAGGATGGGGTGATCGCCGATTTCAAGGTCACCGAAAAGATGCTGAACTACTTCATTCAGAAGGCGCATAACCGCAAGATGATGGTGCATCCGCGGATCGTGATCGGCGTTCCTTCGGAGATTACCCAGGTGGAGAAGCGGGCGGTTGAGGACTCCGCCTATCGCGCCAAGGCGAGCGAGGTGTTTCTAGTCGAGCAGGCGATGGTGGCGGCGATTGGCGCGGGACTGCCGATCACCGAGCCGAGCGGCAACATGGTTGTCGATATTGGTGGCGGGACGACGGATATTGCCGTGATTTCGCTTTCGGGCATCGTCTATTCGCGGTCGGTGCGGATGGCCGGGAACCAGATGGACGAAGCCATCATGAACTACCTGAAGCGGAAATATAACCTGCTGATCGGGGAGCGGACGGCGGAGCAGATCAAGATCGAGCTGGGGTCGGCGTATCCGCTGGATAAGCCGCTGACGATGGAGATCAAGGGCCGCAACCTGATTGAAGGTGTGCCGAAGACCATCAGCATAGAAGACAGTGAGATTCGCGAGGCTCTGGGCGAGTCGATTTCGACCATCATGAATGCGATTCGCGTGGCGCTGGAGCGAACGCCTCCGGAACTGAGCGCCGACATCAGCGACCGCGGTATTGTGCTTACGGGCGGCGGGGCGCTGATCAAGAATCTCGACAAGCGGATTCGCGAGGAAACCGGGCTGCCGGTGTCGATTGCTGATGACCCGCTGGCCAGCGTGGTTCTGGGCACGGGCAAGATGCTCAGCGACTTCAGGCTGCTGCGCAAGATCAAGATCGACTAGGTATGGAATGGGTACCTGCGTAAGCCGAGAAGCCCGCAGACTGCATGCTGATGCGGCTTATAATGTTGGTAACTCTTGCCCGAAATGCGGGTTGAATCTACAGAATGATGCCGCATCTTGAGGCGAGAATCGGCCAGTAGCGGGTGCGCGGGGCGCCCACGTCGGATCCATGGAATCTTTCTTCAGCCGTTATAAGAACGCCCTGGTACTGATCGTGGTGCTGGTTGCGCAACTGTTGGCGCTTGCTATCCAAGTCAAGCGTCCTGCCGCCGACAGCCCCGACCAGCGCGGTGTGAGCCTGATTCGCTACGTGGTAGTGAGCGTGGTGACGCCGCCGGAGCGGTGGCTGCGCTACCTGGGCCAAGGAATTCGCGGGCTATGGTCGGGCTACGTGAATTTGATTCATGTGCACCAGGAAGACGCCGGGCTGAAGGCGGAAATCGAGCGGCTTCGGTTAGAGCAGGCAAGCATGGCTGAGGATGCGAAGCAGGGGCAGCGCCTGCAGCAATTGCTCGATTTCAAACAACACTACATTTACAAAACATTCCCGGCACAGGTGATCGGCGTTTCGGGGACAGACCAGTCGCAGACCCTTTACATCGATAAAGGTGCGAAAGAAGGTCTGGCCCCGGATATGCCGGTGGTGACGGCGGACGGCATCGTGGGCAAGCTGAAGGACGTCTTCGATCACAAGAGTCTCGTGCTGCTGATCACCGATCGGACGAGCGGCGTGGGCGTAACTCTGGAAACGACGCGGACCCGGGGGATTCTGAAGGGAAGCTCTTTTGGGGAGATGCGGGTGATGAATGTATCGCCCGATGAGCGCATCAAGCCGGGCGAGCGGATTGTGACCAGCGGAGGAGACCAGATATTTCCGCGCGGCATGCCGGTTGGCACCGTGGATCGGGTGGTACCGGATCCCGACCGCGATCCGTGGGTGGATGTCGTGATCCATCCAGCGGCGAATCTGTCGCGCCTGGAAGAGGTGCTGGTGATTACCGATGTGGGCGAGGCGGCCTCGCCGCAAGCGGAGAGAGACCTGGCAGAGAGCGAGGCCGAAGGTGCGGCGGAGCAGAAGCGGGCCTCCGATGTTTTGTCCGAGCGGCTGCCGGGGCGGATGGATGCCAAGGCGCCCGCGGATACCAATCCCGACATGAATGCCGACAACACGGGGGAGAATGTGCGTCTGATGACGCCGCCGAAGCCCCTGCATCCAGATCAATACAGCCCGGATGCGACGCCGCCTTCGGCGGAGCTGACTCCGGGGCAGCGCCATGCGCCTGTATTGCAGGGAACAGAGGAGATAGTGGCGGCCCCGCCGCAAAGGAAACCAACGGCGGCTGTGCCTGGCGCCACGACGGAGCGAGATGACGACGAGGCAGACGTGCCGGCGAAGAAGACGGTCCCAGTGACCGGTACGACCAGTAAGACGGTGACATCGGCGAGTGGGGCTGCGTCGGCCAGCGGTGGCGCGCCGAATGCGGCCACAACCATCGCAAGGCCAGCGAAAACTACGAACGGAAGCTCAGGGACGGGAGCCACGACTGAAAGTGGTGCTGCGAGAGGCGTCACCGCAACGGCTGGGGAAGGGTTCGGACAGAGATCCGCTTCTTCGCCCGGGGCAGGCGATGGGGTCAGGACACCGCCCAAGACGCGTGTAATCGAAGACGGACCGGTGAGCGCGCCGGTGAAGAAGAAGGCTCCCGAAATTGTTCCCGATGATGGAAGCAAACCGCCTGCGACGGCGAAGCCTCCGGTCCAGAAACCGAGGCCAGCAATTCAGCCTGGCGAACAGAATTCCCAGCCGGCGCTCACTACGCCACCGAAAGGGGGTCGATAGCGATGGCGTTGATGGCCTCCACCCGGCGCGAGGCGGATGATCGCTCATTTCCGCTGCTGATTTATGTGCTGATTCCGGCTCTGGCGCTGGGGCTGCAGTCGTTCGTTTCTCTACACTTTCCGCTCTTTGCGACGCTGGATCTGCCGCTGATGGTGGTGATCTACTTCGCGATGACCCGCCGTAACCCGGCGGCCTCGACGATTGGCGGAGCACTGATGGGGATAGCGCAGGATGCGCTGACGCGGCAGCCGCTTGGTGTGTTCGGGATTGCGAAGGCAGTGATCGGATATGTGGCCGGTTCACTGGGCGTGCGCATCGACACGGAGAGCCACGGGACCCGGCTCTTGCTGACGTTCCTCTTTGTGATGCTGCACAACGCCATCGATTGGGTTCTGGTGCGGCACCTGTTAACCGAGCCGATGGTGTGGAATTGGTTCCATGAACTGCTGCGAGCAGTGATCAATACGCTGGTGGCGGTGGTGATTTTTGCGTTATTAGATCGAGCGAAGTCGCGGGAGTAGCGCAGGGGTTTGCGGAACGGGTTCGACAGAGAGTTATGATCAGCGGAAGCAGCACCTAACCATGCAGAAGGAAGAAAAATTACCGGCGATCAAGTTGACCATTTTTCAGTACGGCATTGTGGGTGTGATGCTGGTGCTGATCTTTGGGCTATGGCGGCTGCAGGTGGTGGGCGCGCAGAACTACCGCGCTCTGGCAGAGGCGAACCGGGTTCGCAAGGTGCCCATCCTTGCGCCCCGTGGACAGCTCTTCGATCGGGACGGGCGTTTGCTTGTAGACAACTATCCTTCCGTCTCATGCTTTCTGGTGCGAGAGCAGGGGCATGACTATGAGGCCGATCTTCCGTTGATTGCCCGCGGCCTGCATATGACGGTGGATCAAATCCACGGGATTCTCAGAAAATATCGGGCCGATCCGAAATATGAGCCATTGCCGCTCAAGCAAGACATCACTCCGGACGAGCAGGAGTTCATCGAGGCGCATCGCGATGAGATGCCGGAGCTGGAAACAGTGGACGAGCAACGGCGGCTGTATCCCAAGGACGGGTTTGCGGCGCACCTGATTGGGTATGTGGGCGAGGTGAGCGAGGACATGCTGAACGATCCGCGCTACGCCTACTATGAGCCGGGCGATGTAGTTGGACGGTCGGGTGTGGAGGAGTCGTACGATGCGCTTTTGCGCGGCCAGGACGGATCGCGCGATGTGCTGGTCGACAGCCATGGCCGGGAAGTTGGAAAGCTGGGCACCGAGCACTCTAAGGCTGGTCAGAGCCTGAAGCTGACCATTGACCTCGATATCCAGAGGGCGGCCGAGAATGCCTTTGGCGATCGGAATGGCGCGGTCATTGCTATGGACCCGCATACCGGGGAGATTCTGGCCATGCTAAGCAGGCCTACCTTCGATCCAAATGCGTTTTCGGTACGCATCGGGAGGGAGGATTGGAACAAGCTGATTACCGATCCGAACCATCCGCTGCTGAACAAGACCATTCAGGCGCAGCTTGCCCCGGGGTCCACTTTCAAAATTGTTATGTCACTGGCCGGCCTGGAGGAGGGCATGGCCGAAGACATGAAGGTGGATTGCACGGGGGGCGCCTCGTTCTACGGGCACTTTTTCGCCTGCGATAAGAAGCATGGAGTGCTGAATGTGCAACAGGCCATCTCCAGGTCGTGCGATACCTACTTCTACACGCTGGCGGTGAAGCTGGGGATTACCAAGATCGCCAAGTGGGCGCATGCGGTGGGACTGGGGCAGAAAACAGGCGTGGATCTGCCGGACGAGGCCTCGGGAGTTATGCCTTCAGAAGAGTGGAAGATGAAGACCTTCCATGAGAAATGGTACGCGGGCGAAACCGTCTCTGTGGGTATTGGCCAGGGGGCGGTCGCGGTTACGCCGATTCAACTGGCGCGAGCTCTCAGCGGCATTGCATCAGGAGGGGTTTTCATGCGGCCCCATGTTGTTTTTCCCGAGGAGCTTCCGCAGGAGTATCGGACGGCGATGTTCGACTCGTTCCGGGGATCGGGGAATGTGACGTTTCCGATCGACCCCGACAATTGGGAGACCATTACCGATGGCATGGCCGGGGCTACCGATCCGCGTGCGGGTGGCACGGCCTTTGCCTCGCACCTCGAAAACATCGATTTTGCCGGGAAGACGGGAACGGCACAGGTGATAAGCCACAGCGCTGGTACCAATAAAGTGTCGAGCGTGATTGCCGAGCGGCCGCATGCCTGGTTTGTAGGGATTGCGCCGCGGAGGAATCCGGACATTGTGGTGGCAGTTTTGTGGGAGCATGGTGGATGGGGATCGGGTTCGGCGCACGTGGCCGCCAGAGTGATCGAGGCGTTTGTCAACAAGCAGCGGCGGCTGAACCACAACCTGGCAACGGAGAAGCAAGAGCCGGTGGAAGTAGGCGCCGTGTGGTCGGATCCGGAGAATCCCGGTGCGTTGGGGGGAAGACCGGTGATAGCGCATGCGACGAAGGATGCCCCAAAAGAATCTGCGACGGATGCAATACATGCCGGACACTTTTTCCTTCAGATCCCAGCAGGAAAGGGTGACGCCCTGGCGGCGGTGGTTCGCCAGCCATGAGACGTTTTCTTTCTTTTCGGGATTTTGACTGGACCCTTCTCAGCTTCGTGATGTTGCTGTCGATCATCAGCATCTTTGAGATCTACTCAGCGACACTCCACACCAAGTTCGTGGGCTTCTACAAGCAGCAGATCCTATGGCTGGTGGGAGGGCTGTTGGCGATGTTCATTCTGTCGCTGATCGACTATCACCGGCTAATCGACTGGGTTCACTGGATTTATGGTTTCTGCCTGATTTCACTGGTGGCGGTGCTGGTAGTGGGAACGAAGGTGCTTGGAGCGCGGCGATGGATCAAGCTGCCGGGAGGGATTCATTTTCAGCCGTCGGAGTGGGTGAAGCTGGTGCTGATTGTGGCGGTGACACGCTATTTTGCCAATCGGGTGGGACGTGAGCTGACCTGGTCGGACATCTTTAAGGCGATGGCCCTGGTAGGTGTCCCGATGTTGCTGGTGCTGAAGCAGCCGGACTTGGGGACGGCCCTGATCTACTCGCCGATCCTGCTGGCCGGACTGTTTCTAGGCGGAATCGACTGGAAGAAGGGATCGATCCTCGTCTTGGCGGGGCTACTGCTGGTGGGCGTGGCCTTTACCAGCGGGAAAGTCCTGAAGCCTTATCAAAAGGCGCGGTTGACCAGTTTTATGAATCCCGATGCCGACCCCAAGGGGAGCGGCTACCAGATCCGCCAGTCGTTGATTGCAGTGGGGGATGGCGGCGTTTTCGGGCGGGGGGCGACGAAGGGGACGCAGACACAGGGCGATTTTCTGCCGATTCCCTATACGGACTTCATCTTTGCGGCCTTTGCCGAGGAGCATGGCTTTATCGGCGCGGTAATCGTGCTGCTGATATACTTCCTTATATTGATGCGTTTGATTCAAAACGCACAGACAGCCGCAGACCTCCCGGGTACGTTCCTGGTGATGGGCGTGGTGGCCGTGCTGATTTTTCAGATTGCGGTCAACGTCGGAATGGTCATAGGGCTGATGCCGGTTACCGGGATTCCTCTACCGCTTATGAGCTATGGGGGCTCCTCGGTATTGTTCTCGTTTCTGGCTCTGGGCATGGTGATGAATGTCCGGATGAACCGTTTCGTGAACTAAGTCCCCGGCAAGGATTTTTAAGGTTTGTACGGACGTCCGCTGAGGCGGGCGAGAAGTTGCAGATTTTGGGAAGTTTAACATTAACCGGTCGGGTAGATCACCGGGCCGGGCAGGATTCAGGCATGAGCGCGCAGAGACGGGTAACGGCCCCGCCGGGAAAATCGGCAGAAGCGGTCACAAACTCCTTGCGCGCAGATGTACCCCGTAAAACAGTCGGTTTTTTCAGTGAGCCTCCGCCGGGCGACCGGGGCGAGTGCGACTCATCTCTCACGCAAAGAATCCTCTTTGAAACGGCCATCTCTTCGTCATCCCTGACCCTCTCCGGTTTACCGCTCTGATCTGTCTCGACCATTGTCGTACGGAAAATTCCGCGCGACGAGAGAGGCAGCATGTCAAAGGAAATTTGCATTTCAACTACGCCGCATGAGACGCGGCTTGCGATTCTGGAAAACGACGAGCTCACTGAAATTTATTACGAGCGCGAGAACGAATACACCCTTGCGGGCTCCATTTACAAAGGCAAAGTAACGCGCGTGCTTCCCGGCATGCAGTCGGCATTCGTTGACGTTGGATTGGAACGCGACGCGTTTTTGTACGTTACCGATTTTCTGGAAGAACAGGAAGACGGAGCCGATTTTGAGAGCGCAGGTAGCGGCGGGCAGAGGCCGCGGCGTGAAGGCGGTCGCGAGAGTGGCCAGGCCCGCGAAGGGGTGGGGCGCCAAGCGGAGACACAGCTCGCGATAACCACCGAGCCCGTCGTCGAGGGAGCATCCGACGATTCCGATTCGCCGAGCGGAACCCGGCGCTGGCGCGGACGCCGCGGGCGCAAGCGGGGATTCCGTCAACGCGGTCAGAACGAAGAGGCCCAGCCGGTCGAGCTCAGCAAAGACACGACCAGTGCGCCCAGATCCATCCAGATAACGAACGAGCCGTTTGACGCGGAGCCGGAGGCGGCGCGGGAGCAGCGCACGCCCAGCGCCGTTCATGCGTCAGCCCACGCACCGGGACAGCGGATTATACTGCCGGGCGAGTCGCTTTCGAAATATGGAGCGACGCCAGTCGCCGAGGCCAGGCAGCCAGAAGCTGAAGCGCCAACGGCGCAATTTAAGACAAACTACACGCCTCCGAAGCCGTCGACGCTGATTGAGACGCCAATTCAGTGGGATGGCGGCATGTTGATGCCGGGTGAGTCATTATCGCGGTATCGCGGACAGGTAAAGGCTGAGACGGATGCCGTTAGGCCGGCGGCTGAGACTTCCGAAGTCGAAAATCAATTGGAAATCGAGAAGCGAGCGGCAGAAGGCTACACGCTGCCAGAGACAAAGACGTTCAATTTTGCTGAAGTACAACTGGTAGCCGAGGTTCCCACGGAGCCCTTTGCACACTTCGCCCAGTCTGTGGCTGGAGCACCAGTGGCGGAAGCTGTCGAGTCGAGGGTGGAAGCGGTTCACGAACCCGAGTCAAGCGAGCCCGAGGCACAGAAGCACGAGGCGACCTCTGAACTTGCTGTCGAGCCGCTGAGTATCGGAACAGTTCACGAGCCAGAGGTTTCGGTAGAAACCGAAGAAGAGATTCAAGAAGAGATTCATGAGTTCGAACCGGAGAGCGCGTCGGCCTCGCACCGGATTGATCCTGCGGCGAGGAGTGAGTTTCGTGTATCGAGCGCGGCGGAAGAGGAAACGCCAGTTGCAGACACGGACCTGGAGCACATCGTGCAGGAGATTCTCGAGGAGGGTCCGATTGAAGCACACTCCGCGGGTGCGACTGTAGAACCGGTTGAGGAGGTGGAAGAGCACGATCCACAGGCGACGGAAGTCGCTGACCAGCTATTTGGTTTTGCTCCGGGTTCAGGCGTCCTGGAAGAAGAGATCATCGATGAAGACGAGTACGACTTCGAGCCAATTCATGGACATGCCGAGGAACATGACAGCGAGGATCTGGAAGAAGAGACGCTGGATCACGCTGGAGAACTGGGCGAGATGGTGCGGGATACGCATCTGAATCAGCGGGTGTCAAACGAAACGGGACTCGAAGAAGATCTTGAAGAAGATGAGGAAGAGGATCTCGAACTCGGTGAAGCCGAGGAAAATGGCGACGAAGAAAACGACGAAGACGAGAGCTTCAAGGCGGGTGAAGCCGGCGAGCATGGCGCTGAGGCCGTAGTCACTGAGCCGGCGACGCGACGCGACGGAGATCGCGGCGCTGAGCGCAAAGGCGGCCGTCGAGGCGATCGACGCGGAGGGCGCCAGGGTGGCCATCCGGGCGGACGCGGGCGTCAGAATGGACGCAACAGGCAGTCAGCGCAAACGATGGATCTGCCTATCATCAGCGATTTGTTGAAGCAGGGCCAGGAGATTCTGGTTCAGATTGCCAAGGAGCCGATCGCCAAAAAGGGCGCGCGCATTACTAGCCATATCGCGCTACCGGGGCGCTTCCTGGTCTTCATGCCGACGGTAAATCACGTGGGCGTGTCGCGAAAGATCTCTTCCGATGAAGAGCGCCAGCGGCTGAAGCGGATTCTGATTAGCGAGAAGGGCGAGACCTCTGGAGGATTCATCGTACGCACGGCAGCCGATGGAGCAAGCGAAGAGGAACTTCGCGCGGATCTGCGCTTTCTGATCAGCCTGTGGAGCGAGATTAGGCAGCGAGAAGAGGGCAGCAATGCTCCAGCACTGATTTATCACGACCTTAACTTGGTGGAGCGCGTGTTGCGCGACCAGGTGAGCGATAACTTCTCCGCCATCTGGGTGGACAATGAGGCGGAATATGAGAGAACGGTTCGCTTCCTGAATCGCTTTCAGCCGTCGCTGGTGCGGCGGGTAAAGCTCTACACCAAGGAGACGCCGCTCTTCGAGCACTTTGGAATTCAGGACGAGATCAGCAAGGCGTTGAAGTCGAAGGTCTGGCTGAAGTCAGGCGGATCGATTGTGATCAACCAGACGGAAGCGCTGGTGGCCATCGACATCAATACTGGAAAATACGTTGGCAAAACGGCGCGCCTTGAAGACACCATTCTGAAGACGAATCTCGATGCGATTCCGGAGATTGTGCGCCAGATTCGGCTGCGCGACCTGGGCGGCATTATCGTAATCGACTTCATCGACATGGATGAACGCAAGAATCGCCACAAGGTGATGCAGGCGCTCGAAGATGAACTGAAGAAGGATCGCGCTCCGTCAAAGGTCCTGCAGTTCAATGACTTCGGTCTGGTCGCGATCACTCGCAAACGCGTGAAGCAGTCGCTCGAACGGACGCTGAGCACTCCCTGCCCAATCTGCACGGGGACGGGAATGGTAAAGAGTCCGACAACGGTCGCGAACGAAATTTTTACGGAGATGCGCAAGATGCAGCGCCATCTGGATGGCCGTGACGTTATGCTGCGCGTGAATCCTGAGGTAGTCAAGACGTTGAAGGCGAACAACGCCCGCTGGTTAAATGAGCTGGAAGAGATGCTGGGCAAGACGATCATCGTGAAGAGCGATGCGACATTGCACCCGGAGCAGTTCGACATTCACTAAGAGGGATTTTTGACAGTAGGCAAAGGCCGGGATGTGTTCCGGCCTTTACTGTTTATGGAAAAGACAACACACAGCGAGTCTATATCGTCTAAATCGTGTTGTAGCAAGTAAGGGGAGCACCCCACGAGAGGCTCTCATATTCATTTGTTTTCTCGAGGAGTGTCCCCATGTTTGAGAACTGCAATTTTTTGCGGTTACTGGTGCGCCGCATCGCCGTTGCCGCTTCAGTCGTAGCACTGGCCACCGTTCCTTATTCAGCAAAAGCGCAAACCAGTGACAACCCATCCGAAGACAGCGGTCATCAATATTCAAGCTCTGCAAATTATTCAAGCTCTCTGGATTGGAAGTCGTATCTAAGCACAGATGACATTAGCGGAAATGACCTTGCTGAATCGCCGGGCCCATCGCCACAGTATGGCCGGTCAAGCAATAACAATCGATATCCGGAGCCTACGGGCCGCTGGAGTCATCTGGCGCTCATAGCAGGAGCCGGATTCACAGCTCCCGTGGGCAATACCGCGCACGGCTGGGAGACCTGGGGATACAACTTGAAGGCCGGTGCTGGATGGAACTTCACCAAGCATTTTGGTGCACTGGTCGAGTACCAGTTCAACCGCAATAAAATCCCGGGGTCTACGCTCACACAGTTGGCCATCGACAGCGGTTCGTCGGTGCCGCTTGGCGGCAATGTAAATACGTGGTCCTTCACCATCAACCCCATCTTCTATCTTCCTGTTACCAAGAAGACCGGAGCCTATGTGACCGGCGGTGGTGGCTTCTATCGTAAGGTGACGAACTTCACGGCGCCGGTGTTGTCGATCAGTTGTTACTTCTACTGCTATGTGGGGTATGTCCCAACGACTATCGCTCACTCTTCGAGTAACCAGGGCGGACTTAATATCGGCGCTGGCTTTTACTGGAAGGCCCTTGGCGAAGACAGCAACGCAAAGCTGTTTGCCGAAGCCCGGTATCTCTGGGTGGATTCACCCGTCGCAAGTATCCAGAATCCGTACGGCTCGGGTACCTCAAGCCTGATTCCGGTGACCTTCGGAATTCGTTTCTAGTTTCGGACGCCATTGCGCTCCGTCGGGCGGCAGCACGGAAATCACCTGTGTTGCCGCCCTTTCATTAGCGACAACTACGCTTGCGCCATTAGCGCAGTAAGGCGAATCAGCTCCTCCCGTTCAGCGGGGTTGAGCGGCGACAGCATTTCACGGCAAGCCTCCATCTGATCGGCGAGCAGCTTGGCTATGAGCCTGCGGCCTGTTGCAGTGGGCTCGATATACAGTGCGCGCCGGTCGCCTGGCCGGCGTGCGCGAGCGCTACGTCGTCTGGTCCTATACAAGCAAGCAGGCACGGCCAATTGAATACGGCGTGGGCAATTTCGTCTACAGCGATCTGGGCGATGGGCGCACGCGCATCGTCTGGACGTATTCATTCAAGCTCAAGGACCGCGAGCTTCCCGGCTATCTCGGGCCTTCGGACGTTACCGTTTTCGTGTGACCTTTCTGGATCGTCAGTATGCAGAGATAATGCGGGAGACATTGAATAGCAATACGACACAATTAGCCTTGCTCCGATTGCTCTGAAGGCGTGGCCTCGTCAGCGGACTATTTCGCTTCCTTCATGATCTTCTCGACTTCATCGGCATCCTTGGGCAGCGCGCAGGTCAGACACTCCAGCTTGCCGTTGGG
>CAYVSQ010000512.1:0-16184 GCA_964453815.1 uncultured Acidobacteriaceae bacterium
TCCGTATACCCACGCGTCGCGGTGATTGCCCGCAACCACCCACTCGTCGGGGAACTCCGTGCCGGGTATACGTCCGATCACATCCCAGATCGTTCGGTACTGGTAGTCCTGCTGGAGCACCATGTGGACCTTCACCGCGCCCTTGCCGCCCACGTGATAGGTAAAGGGCAGCGCCCCCTGCCACTCATGCGGAGCCGTCGGCCCCTTTAGGCTCTCCAGAATCGGCGCGGCATCTTTATATGAGAGCGGGGTTGCCGGAATCGTCGGCTGGCTTTCAGCCTTATCGGGCGCGATGCGCTTTGACATCGGCAGATCCGGAGTGGAGGCAACTCCCGGCGTCGTCGGATCGCCCGGGTACTTGAACATGTACTGCACCGATCCTCGCTGCACGCCCGTGGCCGGCCGGTATGGCCCATTCGGATACGCATCCCCTCGAAAATAGCCATCGTCCGCCGGGTCGGAGTAGATGAGCACCCCCGCCGCTCCCTTTTGCTGCGCGATATACACCTTCACGCCGCGAAAATTTCCGCCATAGCGCACCAGAACGATCTTGCCCTTCGCGTCGATGCCGAGCTGAGCCAGCTTCTGGAAGTCCTCCGGCCGCCCGTAGTTTGCATATACGATGTCTGCCGTTACATCCGCCGAGGCGGAAGAACCGTTAAACGGCATGACCACGCGCGGGTCGTCGTCATACCGATCGCCATCAGCATGCTCCCGCGTCGGCCCGGTCATCAGCGTCTTGCCGTCTGCGCTGGTTGCTTCTACATGGATCTCCTTCGGCATGTTCATCCAGACTTTATACGGCACGATGCTGGTCTCAAGCCCGGCAGCCTTGAACTTCTCCGCCACGTATTCGGCCGTCCCATAGTCTTCCTTCGATCCGGCAATGTGAGGAGCCGCGGTCAGTGTCTTCAACTCTTCGCCCGCTAGCTTTGCATCGGGCACGGCCATGAAGCTCTGGTCGATTTTCGACTGGGCGGAGAAGTCCTTATAGCCAAAGACATGTTCCGGCGTCGTGGCACTCTGAGCCTGCAGACTCAGCGCAGGCAGAAGCGATAATGCACAGCAAAACGGCAAAATGCGGCAGAAAGAAAGGATGTGGCGATAGGCCAAAAGGGTCGTCTCCTTGATTTCAGTAAGAAACCCAGATTACACGATGCCTTGGTAAGAAACGCGTCTCGGAAGTGGATAGTGGGTCAGTTTGAATCCAACATCGGGAAACAGCACCCGTCCGTTCGGTCCCAGTCCATCACCTCTTCATCATGGCCGGCGCCTCTCCGAACACTGACTGGCTGCGGGGCAGCGTCGCTCTTGATGAGAAGGGCTTTATCCTCGACAGCCGCGATCTGCCACCGGCTATTGATCCAGATCGGAATCCGCTCTGGCCACTTTCGCGCCCGCCTTTCATGCTCGAGAGCAGCCTGCCAAGTGTGTTCGCAGTGGGCGATGTTCGGGCTGGAAGTGTCAAGAGGGTGGCTGCGGCCGTCGGTGAAGGAGCTACATCTGTCAGTCTGGTGCATCGAGCTCTCGCGGAGCTTTAGGGCGTTTTAGGAAATAATATCGGGTGAGAGGTTTGCGCAGTTGTGTCCTCAGCTTTACTGATGAAAGACGCCTTCGGCAAAGGGCTGGCGTGCCGGTCGCGGACAATCAAGCAATATTAATACCGTGCTCCTCCACCTGGCCGAAAACTGAAAGAAGATTCGTCAGCTTTAGCAGATTGCGAAACTGCTTACCAAGGTGAAGCAACTTGAACTCACATCCCAGCTGCCGGGCAGACGCATAGAGTCGCACCAACGCACCAAGTCCTGAGCTGTCCACGTAGGTAAGGTCAGCTAAGTCAATAACTACCACTTTTGTCTGGGATAATAGATGTTTCACTTCTTGGTGAAATTCTTCGGCGGTGCCTGCTACCAATCGACCGTGACATTTCACGACGGCGGTTTCCCCGTCACGTTCGATTTCGAAGGTCAGAACTTTTTCGGATTCTTCAGGCATGGGTTGCTCCTGGGAAGACAACGAACACTGCGCTTAAGTATTGACCTGAGAATTTTCGCATACAGAACCCAAGTACAGGAACCAATTTGTGCAATGGTGTACAGAGAGTTATGAAGGAATCGACGGAACATCTATCATTCCGCGAGTCGCGTTGCTCCCCACTACCCTTCGTTCGCGCAGCCGCCAACGCCGTATCGGTAATATTGTGAGCGCAATAGAATATCCGTTTGAGGATTTTGCAGAGCGGCAGCTGTTCGCGACACGAGGGACTCACCCATGTTGAAATTTATCCGTGGCCTGATCCGGCCCTATCGCGGCACCCTAGTAATCATTCTTTTGGCCATGCTGGTTGAGACGGCAATGAGCCTGGCTGCGCCGTGGCCGCTCAAAATGATTCTTGATAACGTGGTTGGGAAACACAAGCTGGAGCCGTGGCTTCGCCCCTTGATGGAATCGTCGGTGGAGACCGGTTCTAAACTGCATTTCGCAGCCATTGCGGCTCTGGCGTTCGTGTTGATCGCGGTTCTGGGAGCCGTTGCATCGTACATCTCTAACTACTACACAGAGAGCGTTGGGCAGTATGTGGCTCACGACCTGCGCATGCGCATGTATCACCATCTACAGCGCCTGTCGCTTGGCTACTACAACACGCATCAGACCGGTACGATTTTGAGCACTATTACCTCCGATATCCAGACAATCCAGGGCTTTGCCTCGGGATCAACTCTGAGCATTCTTGTGGATCTGTTGACCATCGTCTGCATGCTGGGGCTGATGTTCTGGCTGAACTGGGATTTCACACTAATCGCGCTCGCGGTTACTCCCTTCCTGCTGCTCTTTGTTTCCCGATTCAAGAAGGCGGTGAAGAAGGCTACTCGCGAAGTTCGTAAGGAGCAGAGTGAAATCGTCGCCGTCGTACAGCAGGGCCTGGAGTCCATGCAAGTAGTGAAGGCTTTCGGCCAGGAGAAAACTGAAGAAGGGTTGCTACAGGAGGTCAGCCACGCCACGGTGACCGCCGCGCTTAAGGCCCGCAGCGTAAAGGCGCTCCTATCGCCTGTTGTTACCATCACAGTTGCCATCTGCACGGCGATCGTATTGTGGCGTGGAGCTGCGCTCATCCTTGCCGGCGTCATGACCATCGGCGCGCTTACCGTGTATCTCGCCTACCTGAACAAGTTCTTCAAACCGGTCAAGGACCTTGCCACTACAACGAACGCGATCGCACAAGCCGCTGTGGGCGCGGAACGCGTTCGCGGAATTCTCGATACTGACACGGTCATTCCCGAAAAGCCCGATGGACTTGAGCCGAAGACGCTCGCCGGTGAAATCGAATTCGAACACGTCGCATTTGGATATGATCCAGCCGCCCCGATACTCACAGACGTAAGTTTCAAAATCAAGCCGGGTCAGTTTGTAGGGATCGTTGGACCGACGGGCAGCGGAAAATCCACCGTCGTGAGCCTGATACCGAGGTTTTATGATCTGCAGGCGGGCGCGATCAGAATTGACGGGAAGAGTGTTGGCGACTACAAACTGAAAGCGTTGCGCGACCAAATGGGCTATGTCCTGCAGGAGACCGTGCTGTTTCGCGGCACCATCCTGGAAAATATTACATTCGGCCGTCCGAATGCGACGAGAGAAGAGATCATTGAAGCAGCGAAGCTGGCGAATGCCGATGAGTTCATCTCGCGCATGCCTCAGGGGTACGACACTATGGTTGGAGAGCGCGGCTCGACGCTTTCTGGCGGGCAGCGTCAGAGGATCGGCATTGCGCGTGTGATGGTGCGCAACAGCCCGATCCTTCTTCTCGACGAGCCTACCGCTGCTCTCGACAGCGAATCGGAAAAACTCGTGATCGAAGCGCTGGAGCGGTTAATGAAGGGCAGGACCGTCATCACGATCGCACACCGGCTCAGTACCATCCGCGACGCCGACCAGATCATTGTCATTGACAGAGGGGTTGTGGCTGAGAACGGATCGCATGATGAATTGATCGCCCGGAACGGAATCTACGCCGGACTTCATCGCACGCAATTCGAAACCGGACCAAGCAAGGTTGAGGCCAGCGGGCTGCTTGTCACAGGTGGATCGGAAACGGTAAAAGGAATCATCGCACCTTAGCGAAGAGGAACACATGCCCCGGTCCGTAATTGTTTTGCCTGACGATTCTGCTCGACCCATTGTGGAAGCTATCAACGGCGCCAAAAAGTCGATCCGGGTCAAAATGTTCGTCTTCTCTGATCCCACGCTCCTCCAGGCGGTTATCACAGCTCACCAGCGAGGCGTGAAGGTGCGCATTATGCTGAATCCGGCTCGACGCAGTGGCGAGAAAGAAAACGACGAGTCGCGCAGCCTGCTGATTTCCGCGGGCATCGAGGTGATCGACAGCAATCCTGCTTTCGATCTCACGCATGAGAAGTCGATGGTTATCGACGATGAAACGGCCTATGTCAAGTCGCTGAATTGGCAGACTAAAAATCTCACTGTGACCCGCGACTATGCAATTGTGACCACGAACAAACATGAGGTCGATGAGATCATCGAGTGTTTTGAAGCCGACTGGCACCGAACGGAATTTTCACCAGGGGATCATTCGCACCTGATCTGGTGTGTCGGCAATGGCCGTCAGCGGCTGGGCCAGCTTATTGATGATGCGAAGCATTCGCTATGGCTGCAGAACGAGCGATACCAGGATCCGGTGATTATCGAGCATATCGTCCGGGCGAAGCGCCGCGGAGTAGAGGTCCACGTGATGGCGCGCCCTCCTCACAAGCTGAAGAAGGACAAGCTCATCGAGGGTGTGAGTGGCTTGAGGATTCTGCAGGATGTGGGCGTCAAGATCCACAAGCTGAAACACGTTAAGCTGCATGCAAAGGTACTTCTTGCGGACGGAGACCGCGCCATCGTGGGTTCGATCAATCTCGCGCCGGGCAGCTTCGACAGCCGGCGGGAGCTGGCCATTGAAGTGCGGGACGAACACGTCGTTAGTCGCATTCACGATGTCCTCCGCCACGACTGGGGAAACTCCCGGCCGCTGGATCTTTCTGATGAAGGACTGCTGGCCGAACTGGAAGACTATGACGACAACGTGACCGAGGATCTGGCAATCGAACCTCTTCACGATCAGGAACCTCACAAGCACAAGAAAGGGAAGTGAGGCGATCGCTTCGACGTCCCTCTCGGTCCTCGACAGGCGGGTGTTGGTCAGCGTGAATCCCGCATAGGGAATAGCACATGTCCGAGATGCCCATTTTTCGAACACCGGAATCGGCCGCTTTTTTCGTGCTAATGGCACTTCTTTGCGTCAAATGATGCAATGGTACATGCGCAGGTTCAATCCCCTTCATCTTCTGCGCAAAACGATAGTGCATCGGACAATGCGGCTATCGAAAAGATCGTGCATGGTAACCCGTCTGACCACTTTGCAGAGGACGGTAGCTTCACCAACATCTTTGGGACCGTTCGCTATGGTAGAGAGGCATTCAAGCAACGCCATATCGAAATAACACTGACAATTTTCAAAGACCGTTCGGTAAAAAGCTGCATGGCCAAGCTTCGGTTCGTTCGATCCGACGTTGCTATCGCTAATGTGAGTGGCGAAATGACTGGTTTGCCAAGGTGCCCCCAGGTCTTCCGATCGGATCGGACGAAATCCTGCGATTCAAACTTTTTGGTTCTGGTGAAAGATAATGGTGAATGGGCGGATCACTGAATACCACAACGCCGCGCGGCCACACCGGATTTATGAAGAACGATCGCTGTCTAAGGTGCGAGGTGACCGCCACCGACCACTACGATAGGCGCAAAGCCTTGGCGCTAACCGTGCCTGGCCCGTACAATAGAGACAGCCACACCACCAAGGCTGGAGGAACCAAGCGTATGTATCCCGAGATCATGGTCATTCCCATGCGTGAAGAGCTTACCCGTGTCGGAATCAAAGAAGCCCGCACCGCCGAAGAAGTGGACGCTGCCCTCGCCCAACCCGGTACCACCATGCTTGTCGTCAACTCCATCTGCGGATGCGCCGCGGGCAAGATGCGGCCCGGCGTTCGCCTCGCCCTCCAGAACGCGGTGACGCCTGATCAATCGATCACTGTCTTCGCAGGTCAGGATCGCGAAGCTACCGAGCGCGCCCGCTCCTACTTTGCTGGCCAGCCGCCTACGTCGCCTGCCGTGGCTATCTTGCGTGATGGAAAGCTCGTTTACCTCATGCAGCGCTTCGTGATCGAGTCGAACCCCGCGCCGGCCATCGGGCAGGAACTCGCTCGCGCCTTCAACGAATTCTGCGTCAAGACCACTGCGTGAACTGCGCCAATCCACCATTTCAACAGCCCCGTTTCGGCGGGGCTTTTAGTTTTTGCCGTTCCGTGACTGCATCTTAAGGATGAAGCATCCGGACTAAAATAAATGGTGAGGGTCCCCCGAATGAAGACCTCCGAAGTGCTGAAGGCCTGGGCCGGCATTCTTGCTGGCAACAAGCCGTATCTTTCCATCGAGATCACCAAAGAGTGCCCGCTTCGCTGCCCCGGGTGTTATGCTTTCGATCCTGCTCATCTCGGTGGAGATACTGAGCTGCGCCAGCTCTCGGACTTCAAGGGAGTCGACCTGGTCCGAAATATCCTGACTGTGATCGATAGGGAAAAACCACGCCACGTGTCTCTTGTCGGCGGAGATCCTCTGGTTCGTTACAGGGAACTGGAGATGCTTCTTCCGGAGCTGGATACTCGCAAAATATACACCCAGATCGTCACCAGCGCTTTCCGCTTGATTCCAGCGGAGTGGGGTCGATTCAGCCGGCTTACGGTAGCCATATCCATCGACGGCCTACAGCCGGAGCACGACGAACGACGTAAGCCCGCGACGTATGAACGTATTCTCAAGAACATTGCCGACGCCAGGGTGACCATTCACTCGACCATTACAAGCTACATGGCGGCTCGGCCCGGATATATCGAGGAGTTTCTGCGCTTCTGGAGTGGCCGACCCCAGATCGAGAGGATCTGGTTTAGTTTATTTACGCCGCAGCGCGGGGCTACTGACCCGGAGATTCTCACGCCCGCGCAGCGTGCTTTCGTTGTAGAGGACCTATTGAGGCTTCGTCTCTTGTACCCCATACTCGAAATGCGCGAGTCCTTGATCCGGGAGATCATTGCCCCGCCCACAAGTCCCGCTGATTGTATCTTCGCGCGGACGACTCATACACTATCGGCGGATCTCAAGACAAAGATCACACCCTGTCAGTTCGGTGGGGATCCTGACTGCTCGCAGTGTGGGTGCATCGCCTCGATGGGACTAGCTGCCGTGGGAAACCATCGTGTGCTCGGCGGTCTGACAGCAGGGCACCTGTTTCACGTGTCCGACCGGATTGGCCAGGCCTGGAAAAAAGTCAGCGGCACCTTTGAACCGCCGGCTCCTGAGTCAAAAGCTGCATTCACCATTTTGTAATGGGTCGCGCTTATTTACCTTCGGTTGCTAAATAGACAATTGCGGTCAGCAGAGCGGTGATGAGAATCCACGCGATCTGGTACCAGTAGAAGAAGGGGAAACCGAAGAGCGCCGGGCCGGGCCGGGAATAGATGGCGGGGAAGGCCAGTCCGATCACGGGTAGGACCAGCAGCCAGTTCCAGACGGTGCGGTATTTACGCTTCGGCGGATTCACGGTTGACGGAATTGTATCCGAAGAGCACGGTGCGGGATTTATCGGGGCAGTTTCTCCTCACCAGTGATCGCGAAGCTGCCGTCGAATACCTTGGATCGTCGTCCTGTATACCGGTCAGATAGGCCACGCCCATGCGGACGGTGGCTTAATACTACTGCCATCCAGAACTTTCCTGCGTGCATCCAAACTCTCCGTAGCAAAATTCTTTTGCAAAAGCGTTGTATTAGATACGGAAACGGACTGTCAAATTGTGGCGCAAAGTCCGCGACCTGAACGACTCTACGGTGTCTATTCAACCGAATGCGTGATCGAATTAAGTCTGTCATCGCGGACAAGAGGAACCACAGGAACCACACAACAAATATCCGAGACGGAAGGAGCTTTACCGATGAAGAAATTTCTATCGGCTGTAGTTGTTGCCACTTTGCTGGGTACCAGTGCTGCACTTGCCCAGGTCGTAGTGCGGGTTGCGCCGCCAGCGCCTATAGTTGAGGCTCGGCCTGTTGCTCCTGGCGCGCATTACGTATGGACAGATGGCTATCACCGCTGGGACGGTCATCGATATGTATGGGTGTCAGGACGTTGGGTTATGCCGCCTCGCCCGGGCGGTGTCTGGGTTCCAGGACACTGGGCCGAGCACCACGGTGGATGGGTGTGGATCGAGGGCCACTGGCGCTAACCTGCGTTAACCAGTCGTAAGAGAAGTGAAGCGCCGTGGGTACGCGCGGCCCTTTCCCCTTGTCGGATTCTCTTATTTTTCAGGTCCGGTACGGGGACCTGCCTTGCGGTAGCTGTAACCGCGGCTCTTCAGGAGAAATATCTGACGGCATTGTGCGCACTCCCAGGGAAACATTCCAAACTTGGGGTATACGCGCTCCTGCATGAACCCGTGCCTTGCAACTCGGGTCAGTTCTGCTTCGTCGCAATTGGGGCAAATTTTCTTTCGCTTAATCATCCAGTTCCTTCGGACAGGTATTGCCTGGGTGACGGTCGGCATATTGACCTACCAGAAGCCATTACATGAAGAGCGCAATCCGAGTCTTCTTTATCATCGGAACGTTGAGCCAAAGCTTCATTCCAGAACAGGGGAGATTAACAATTTGCAACTAGAGATAACACCCGTCGGCAACAATCTCCAAGAAAAACATTGGAATACAGAAAGATTTTACAAATGCAATGATCCCCGCCAAATGCTATTAGACGTCAAAATCCGCCGCTGGACGCACAGGCTCAGTTCGGCTCAGTACATTCTCTCATCTCTCTTTGCTCTGAAGGATTTACACTATTTACAAGCATGATCCCTACCCTTGAATGGACAAAAGAAGGGGTTCGCCTCCTGGACCAGACCCGCCTGCCCCTTGAGGAGACCTACGTCCTCGCCACCAATTACCAGGAAGTAGCGCACGCCATCACGACGATGGTGGTTCGCGGGGCTCCAGCGATCGGTGTGGCCGCGGCCATGGGAATCGCCCTCGGCGTTCGTCAAAGCCCGGCCTTCGGCCTGGACGACCTGCGGACGGAATTCAAGGAGATTTGCAAGGTGCTGGCGGCCACACGGCCCACGGCGGTGAATCTCTTTTGGGCCATCAGACGCATAAACGACCGATTTTCCACGTTGCAGACTCAGCCCGGGATCTCGATCGAAGCCATTCGTGCAGCCCTGATCGATGAAGCGCTCCTGATGTATGAAGAGGACATCGCCGCCTGCCGGACGATGGGCGCGTATGGGGCTCCGCTGCTGCCCACCACCGGCGGCGTGTTGACGCATTGCAATGCCGGAGCTCTCGCCACCTGTGGGTATGGCACCGCTCTCGGCGTTATTCGCAGCGCCGTCGAGCAGGGGCATCAGATCCAGGTTTACGCCGATGAAACTCGGCCGTTCCTGCAGGGCGCCCGCCTGACGGCCTGGGAGCTGATGTATGACGGTATTCCTACCACGGTGTTGTGCGACAACATGGCCGCCAGCCTGATGCGGCGGGGAAAGATTCAAGCAGTGATTGTAGGCGCGGACCGCATTGCCGCCAACGGAGATGTGGCGAATAAAATCGGCACCTACGGCGTGGCTGTGCTGGCTCGCGAGCACGGCATCCCCTTCTTCGTGGCCGCGCCTTGGTCCACCATCGATCTTGAGACGACAACGGGAGACGACATCCCCATCGAGGAGCGGCCTGAGATCGAGGTCACGCATCACGGGGGGAAGCAACTCACGCCCAATGGCGTCGGTATAGAGAATCCTGCCTTCGACGTGACTCCGGCCAAATACGTCACGGCGATCATTACCGAGCGCGGCGTGCTGCGGGCTCCTTACTCTGGGGCCCTGGCCGAACTGGAATCGGCCGCAGCAAGTCGCTAGCCATCTATTGCAGCCAGCCAGCGTAGGGATAGAGCAGCAGGAAGAAGATCATGGCCAGCGCCATGACGTCCATGTAGAGCAGCAGGAGCACTCCGCCGTGGTAGAAGCTCCAGCGCAGTTGCAGGCAGCGCAGGGTTTCGTAGGTGCCCCATAGCGCGGCAAAGGCGGGGAAGCCTACCGTCCATGCCGGATGCACGCGCGGAAAGCCAGACAGCAGAAACGCAATGAGCAGGCTGGCCAGGACCAGAACGGTCCCGCGCACCAGGGAGCGAGCCCGAAAATTGAAGACAGCGTAGGGCATGGGTGAACTGCTAAGATCGGGAGTCGTCTATGAGTCCTACTTTACAGAATCAGCCGGCCGCGGCGCCTGAAGCCGACAAGCGCGAGCGCATTGTGAAGCGAGTAGCGCGCGAGCTGGGCAACGGCTTTTACGTGAATCTTGGCATCGGCATGCCGACGCTTGTGGCCAACCACGTTCCGCCCGGAGTCGAGGTGGTTCTGCAATCGGAGAACGGCATGCTTGGCGTCGGTCCCTACCCCATCGCTGGGACGGAGGATGCGAACCTCATCAATGCCGGGAAGGAGACCGTCTCCGAGCTGCCCGGTACGTCATACTTCTCCAGCGCCGACTCCTTCGCTATGATCCGCGGCGGCCATGTCGACCTCAGCGTGCTGGGGGCGATGGAGGTCGATGAGGAAGGGAATCTGGCCAATTGGATGATTCCCGGCAAAATGCTAAAGGGCATGGGCGGAGCCATGGATCTGGTGGCCAGCGCGCGCCGCGTGATCGTCGCCATGGAGCACACGACGAAGGACGGCCGCCCCAAGATATTGCATCGCTGCACGCTCCCGATTACCGGCCTCAAGGTTGTGGATACCATCGCAACGGAAATGGCGTGGATCAAAGTCACGCCTGAGGGGCTGGTGCTGGAAGAGATTGCGCCCGGGTTGACGGTCGACGATGTGAAGCGCGCGACCGAGGCAAAGCTCAGGGTGAGTGCGACTATCGGGCAGATGATTTCGTGATGATCTAGTAAGGAGCAACGGCCCTGGCACCTTCCCCAACCCAACCTTTGTCTCGCCCCGGATTTGCCTATCGACTGCTCTCGGTCGCGGTCCTGGCATTGGCCACCGCCGGGGCCGCCGCTTGGTTCATGCGGCCGGGGCCGGGGACGGATTGCAACCGGCTGGCGCCGCTCACCATCCTGGCTACGGTTGCGGCGTTCGTAATGTCGATCTGCTTCCGGCAGATGGCGCGTTACAAGGAGCGGTCGCAACGCCGGTTCCTTGCTGTGTGTCTCCTGATTGCAGCGGTGACGCTCTTTTCAAGCTTCCGCTACGTCCGGCGCTACCGTGAGATCTGCGATTCCATACAGCAGCAAATGAGGATTAGCCATTAGCGATTCTGGATTAGCGACCCAACCCTCACCCATTGCGTAGAGCAATTCCTCTCCGGGCTGCGATGGAACCTGCTTCATCAGAATAGGCAGCTCGTCGAAGAACTTCTCGATGCAGTCAGTGCTGGATGCAGCCGCGAAAGACCCCAAAATCAAGCAGACGCTCACGCAGACCGCCGCAGGTCGAAAAGACGAAGTGAATTGAGCGCTGACCGAAATTAGAAGTCCCCCGAAGCGCGGCCAGTATCGTGAACACGCCACACGAGGAGAGAGCGCTTATGCAAAGGCCCATCGGCTTAATGGCAGGAATGACGGCGGTGAGTTTTTCCGCCTTGTTTGTCGGATGCCAACAGCAAAAGCAGGGTGAGGTTGAGAATTCGCTGACATCTACAGATGATCTCGCCAGCCGCACGATCGAACGACGCGCGGTCGAGGCAGTCATCTGGGGCAAGCCGGCAGTCAACTACGACCGCATGTATCAGGCCATGGTCCACGACGCCAAGGCCGGCGAGGACAGCAATAAGATCGCCTTCTGGTCGCGCCTCCCGGATTGGAAAAACCAGACTCTAACCCCGAATCCCGGCTCGATCTACCTGATGCCCTTCTTCAACACAAAGGATGTAGGTCCGGTCGTACTCGAGATTCCACCCGCTGATGAAGATCCATCGCTGGCTCGATCGATGACTGCTGGCAAACCGCCATCGAAGATGTCGGTTCCGCGGATGTCGACAAAGGCAATCGTCGCCGTTTTCCCGCGGGCTCCTCAGGACGATACGCCGAAAAACAAGGCTGCAATACAGCCGCTACGAGGGTTATGCACTGCTGCGCTCCATCCTCAAGAGCAGCAGTGATGCCGACGTCGCCAAGGCAGTCGCTGGCGGCAAGCGAATCAGGCTTTACCCGCTCAGCCAGGCGGCTCATCCGCCTGAAAGACAATTCTTCGACGCAAGGGACGTGGTATACGATGCCACCTTCCCTACGACCAACGATTCTTCGAGTCGCTTGACCGCGTTATGCAGATCGAGCCCTGGCAGACCCGGGACAAGGCGATGTCTTTAGTCCAGACGCGAAAACGTAGGACACCCTCAACGACGCCATGCGCGAGGCTCAGGCCTGGTTGGTCGATCGGTACGAAAACGCCTACCTCGCAACGCCCTCCTATGAAGGCGGACACTGGGCAGTGCCCGCGTCGCCCGAAGTCATTGAGGCGATGTCAACAAACTTCGCCAATCCGAACACCTATCCCGTTGATAGCCGCGGTATCGCGTACACTCTCGGCTTTTTCAGCGCCAAGCATCTGGGAGCGGGCCCGCGCTACCTGATGACATTTAAGGACAAGACGGCAACAGCTTCGACGGCGCTAATACCGATCGGCTTAACGTGCCGGCTCCAGCACCGGTCACGCAATACTGGTCAGCGACGATCTACGACCGCGCCACGCATGCCCTTATCCGGAACATGCAAGGGCCGAGCCCCTCCTCCCAGACCGAGGGACTTCAAAAGAACCCGGACGACTCGATTGATGTTTATTTCAGCCAGAAAGCACCAGCTGGCAAAGAGTTCGAACTGAGTTCCTACCAGCGCTGATGGAAGGTTCGAGGTCCTCTTCCGCGTCTATGGGCCTGAAAAGCCGCTCTTCGATAAGACCTGGAAGCTGCCGGATGTCGAAAAGTGAGATGAAAGCCTTCTTGCCACGCGGCGAATTGACAGGACACTTCACATCCAGGCTTCCTTTTCCACCACGAGCTTTCTCACTAGTCCGCAGGGCTGGTCAGCGATTTTCTGTTTGAGAGCGTCAGGCGCTGCGCACCGTTCGCCGCTCGATGCGGTGCTCGTAGTTCTCGCCTTTGAGAATGCGCTTAACGTAGATGCCCGGCGTTATCACATGGTCGGGGTCGATGTCTCCGGGGTTTACGAGCTCCTCGACCTCGGCGATTGTGATCTGCGCGGCGGTGGCCATCATGGGATTGAAATTTCGCGCCGTCTTTTTATAGACGAGATTTCCCATCGTGTCGCCTTTCCAGGCCTTGACCAGCGCGAAGTCGGCGCGCAGCCAGTGCTCCAGCAGATAGGGATTGCCCTCGAACTCGCGCGTCTCCTTGCCATCGGCGACAAGCGTGCCCACTCCCGCCGGTGTGTAGAACGCCGGTATGCCCGCCCCGCCGGCGCGAATTCGCTCGGAGAGTGTGCCCTGAGGAATCAGCGTAAGGTCAATTTCACCCTTGAGGACCTTTTCTTCGAGTAGCTTGTTCTCGCCCACATAGCTGCCGGTATGCGCGACGATCATGTCCGTCTCGAGCATGCGGCCCATGCCGAACTGATCGACTCCCATGTTGTTGCTGATGGTGCGCAGACCCTTCACGCCACGCCGGACGAGGGCGGCGATCAGGTTCTCGGGGATGCCGCACAAGCCAAAGCCGCCAACCATCAGCGTTGCGCCGTCGGGAATATCGGCCACCGCCGCGTCGGAACTTTCAACTACCTTGTTCAACCTGAGCCTCCATCGGACTCCTCTATATCACAAAGCACCGAGCAGAATACTGGATGCGCCTGCGCGAAAGCCAGTTCAGGCCAGAGCTTGCTGTAACAAAGCTCCCGGCCGGGCATAAAGATGCGATAGCATGGCTGCGACTGGGCATACACCTCGAATAAGACCTCGATCTCACTTACAAGGAGCATACCGATGCTGAAAGGTTTTCGTGATTTCATTCTCCGTGGCAACGTAGTTGATCTGGCCGTCGCCGTCGTGATCGGCGCCGCCTTCAGCGCCATCGTGAACTCGCTGGTAACAGACCTGATCAATCCTACGATTGCCGCCGCCTTCAAAAAGCCCGATTTCTCCTACCTAGTGCTCAATATTCATGGCGGCCACATCCGATATGGCAACTTCCTCAATGCCCTGATCCAGTTTCTTCTGGTTGCCACGGCGGTCTATTTCTTTGTCGTGCTGCCGCTCAACACGCTGATGGCAAAATTCAAGCCTGCTGAAGCCGCACCACCACTCACTCAGCCTTGCCCGCAGTGCCTGAGCGATATCCCGGTCGTTGCCAAGCGCTGCTCACACTGCGCGCAGCTGGTTGCGTGAAGTCAGGGTTCAGCTCATCGATATCCACGTCCGAAAATCCGGACGTGGGGCACTCGTCTGTAGTTGCTGACGCCTCTTGCTGACTAACGACGAACTCGATCGTATCAACGTGGTGCTGGTGGCTACGCGCAATCCGCTGAATATCGGTGTGGCGGCGCGCGCCATGAGCAATTTCGGCTTCCTGCGCCTGCGGGTGGTGAATCGCTACAATGTTGCCTTTCGTGAAGCACGGTCGGCCGTCGGCGCGCCCGAGCTTTTACAGAATGCCGAGGAATGCGCAAGCGTGGCGGATGCGGTTGGCGATTGCTCACTGGTAGTGGGGACAACGGCGGTGGGATCGCGCCAGGTCGAGCACCCGGTGCATCGGCTGGAGGCAGGCGGCCAGCTCATTCGCGAATATATAGCGGATGGCGGGCTCGTGGCCCTGCTCTTCGGTTCGGAGAAACGCGGGCTCTCGAATGACGACCTCAGCTATTGCCATTGGCTCATGCGCATTCCCACACGCGAAGAACATATCTCGATGAACCTGGGCCAGGCCGTTACGGTGTGCCTGTATGAATTGATACGCGGGGAAAGGCCGCCTGTGCTCGCCAGTGCTCCTGTCCAGGCTACTGGCGCAGAGCTAGAGCGCATGGAACGCGCCCTGCTCGAAGCGCTTCACGCGAGCGGATACACAAAGCCTGGAACGGAGGCTGCGACCGAAGAGAAGGCGCGCAGGCTCATTCATAGGATGCAATTGGATTCACAAGATGCCGAAATGTGGACCGGCATGTTGGCCAAGATGCAACTAAAGCCGCGACGAAAGAACCAGCCCTAGTTCATGCTGTTTCGCTGGTCTACTAAAGCCTGATCGTAGCGGTCTATCCGGATAATGCCGAAGCGTGGGAACTCAAGATCGATGATCGTGTAGACGGTCACCGTCAGCGCTATCGCATAGACCAGCGTGTGCAGCCACTCATGCTTGCCGGAGTCGCCCATGCCATATCCGGCAATAAGCGAACTGGCCAATGCGAGCAATATCAGGGTTATGTACATGGGCACCGGTGGATGCGTCCGCAGGGCGATAGCACGCGTGGTGGTGATGTCAAACATGTCATTGAGAGAGGACACGACGAGCGTCAGGACGGCGGGGGACGAAGTCTGCTTCGCCGCAGCGACGGATTCGACCCAGATCTTTTTTTGCAGTTCTCCCGAGAGCGCCAGTGCGTTAAATGCCTTCGCACGGTCAGTGCTCAGGCTTTTGTAAAAAGCGAGGCGCGCGTCGAGATAGGCGCGAAAGTCGTTGCGGATCTCAGGCTGCGCAGCCTCGGGCAGCAGGTCGACGCGTAGCCAGGCCGTACCGATGGCGTTAGTCTCCTGCACGATGAGCTGGAGACGCGTCTCGAAGCGTGAGACGGCTCCGGAGAACGAAAAGGCGAGGAGCAGGCCCATCAGCCCGAAGACCGCGCCGTCGATCACGCCGAGCCCCGAGCTGGATCTCTCCTCGCCATTGCGGAGCCGGAGCCGGCGGCCGAACTCGATGCTCGCAATCACCAGGCCGACGATGAGCAACGCGGCCAATAGAAAGGTGGGAAAAGCCATCAGTATCTCCAGCTCGTGAGATCGGCGCCCGGGGGTGCGGTTTTCTTCATGCGATCGAGGATCTTCGGCAGATACATGGTGTTGTAGTGGAGTCGCGACAGGTAGTTTGGCAAC
>CAYVSQ010000513.1:0-5650 GCA_964453815.1 uncultured Acidobacteriaceae bacterium
CCCGAAGCAAACGATCGGCGTCGCTATGAAAATCAGGGTCAGGTCGAACCGAGATTCCATGGTGATACGCAAGCCGCGCGAGTGATGGTGGCAGTTCTTCTTCGCTGGGCATCTCTACACCGTCCACGAGGACTGGTATGACCGGAATACGCCGCTCCAGCGCGGCTTCAATCTCAATGCGAAGGTGGTCGCCGCGATCATTCAGACGTCGATTGCCCGAACCGGAAGTTTCATTCCAATTTTTTCCGATCACCGCAACCAGCACGGCACAACGGCTAACCTGCTCTCGAATGTGATCTCGGAAGTCGACACCCAAGGGCATGGAATCAACGTCCTTGAAAACAGCGCTCTTGCCGAACTGCGTAGATAACTTGTCGTAGATACGTCCGGTGATATGTTGGCTATCTTGACGCCGGTAAGAGATAAAGATCGACTTGATCGGGTCGTCCGCATGAGTAACAAGCGCAGGCTTGGTCTCGGGTGTCTTTGCTTCGTGGACGGGATCCTGCCTGCCGGGAGAATCAATTTGCCGGTCCCTTTGGCTTCTTTTCTTAAGAACGCCAAACGCAACCACAGCCGCCGTGGTGAGGATCAGGAGGATGACGATTGCGGTATTCGTGTTGTCAGAGTGTAACGGTCCGGCCTCTTGGGCAAAGAGACGTGCGGCGCTGAGCAGTGCGCAGATGGCAACTACGAATTGCCTATTAAATCGTCCCGCCACGCCTGCCATCTCGGATTCCCCCAGGATTGGAAAGTCAGCAGGATTCCATCAAAAACAATATACCTGCCAGGTGCCGGGTGCTCCACGTCCAGATTCAAGGACGTGAGTATCGATACTCTTTAAGAACCGAACCCTCAGCCTCGCACCGAGAGGTTTCAGCCCCGCGAATCTAAGACCGGTCCGAAGGACTGCACCTCATTGCCGTAGGCTGGCGCGGAGCCACTGGCGAAGCGTCGGCAACACGCATCACGTCTGTACCCAGAATAGTTGGCCGACAATTTCCCCCAACTCGCTACAATAGAAATAGAGACAAAAGGTCCGGCTGACATCTCAGCGGGGCTTTCTGTTTCGGGCACCCCCTTCATTCCCACGACCATTACTGCTCGAAATCAGTGCATGTAACCCATTTAGATTCAGATCAAGTGAAATAGGCCCATGCTTTCCCACACATGTCGGCGCTAAGGTTTACAACCTACGCCGAATCATGCATTTGTCAAAAGATGGGGGGAGGGGCCAGGCCATCGAAGGCGCTGCCCTGCGCTAGTGAGGTGCCTCCAGCTTAGGAGCAGCCGACTGTAACTTCTCAGCCGTTTCCGTCTCATGGGTGGCTTCCTCAGTTCTGCCCATCGCACGGTATGCCTGCCCCAACAGGCTGTGAGTCATATAGTTTGCCGGATCCATTTTTTCTGCGCGCTCCAGATACATTGCCGCGCTCGCCGCATCCTGCTGCTTCAACATCACCTTGCCCAGCAATATGTAGGGCCCGGTCGAGTTCGGCTCGAGCAGAACCGCCTGCTGCAGAGACTGCAGCGCCTTCGGATATTGGCCCGTTCGCGTGTAAGCGTCCCCCAGCCGGTCGTAAATTCCCCCAAAGAGCGGGTTCAGATCGCGTTCCTTCTCAAACTCCGTCACCGCTTCATTCGTATGCTGGCCCGCTAAAGCAATCTCTCCGAGCAGTTGGTGAGCGAGCGGCAGCTTCGGATCAAGCTCCACAGCCTTCTTCGTGGACTCCTGAGCCACCGGCAGGAACTCGTGACGCAGCAGCATCCTGCCTGCCAACAGATAAGCGGCAGCCGAGTCTGGCTCAAAACCGAACTGCCGTGCAAACGCATGGCGGGCATCATCGTAACGGCGTGTATCGAGATAGCAGAGAGCCAGCACATAGCTGGGATCAACCTTGGCCCCGGGTACCCACTCATGGATACCCTCTAGCAGCGGAATCGCCTCGGCGGCCTTTCCCATCCGGAAAAGAGTAAGGCCCCTCATCTCCGCAGCCAACACATCCTTGCTGTTTTCTGCTAGTGCCTTCGCAAGTGCCTGATCTGCCTGGGACAGATTGCCTTCTGTGTAAAACGCCATGCCCCTCAATCGTTCAACTCCCGACGCTTCCGGCTGTTGTGCGGCTAGCACATCAAGTTGACGCAATGCTTCCTTTGGCTGGCCCTGATCAATCAGCCTTCTCACCGCAGCAAGATCTATCGATGAAGTTTGCGCACCTCGAACATCCGGCTGCGCTGCCTGTTGCGCAGATATCAAAGAAGGCACGACGAGCACTGATCCGAGAGCAGGAATGAGCAGCAATCTTAGGACAGACATGGCTTTTAGCACCCGAAGCTCATAGTAAAGAAAAGAGTCGGGTCACCGCTATTCGGCTGTACAGTCGTCGCCATCGGGTAGCAAGCGATCGCAAACCTGAAGACCCGTTGTGCCACCCTCGAAGCGCGTCACAAGCCAAATCCCGTCCGCTGATCTAAGATGCTTGCTATGCAGATCACCGACAAAGCAAAAGAACTTGCCGCCCAACGGAGCCTGGAGTTCATCGAGGAAGGCATGGTGGTCGGCATGGGCTCCGGCACCACCGCCACACACTTTATCAAGCTGTTGGGCGGACGGGTGAAGCAAGGCCTGAAGATTCGCGGCATCTCCTCTTCGAAGGCGAGCGAACAGCTTGCCGTTTCGCTTTCGATTCCAGTCATCGATTTCCATGCTTGCACAGAGATCGATGTAACCATCGACGGAGCGGATGAAGTCACCCCACAGCTTGAGCTCATCAAGGGTGGAGGCGGCGCGCTCCTGCGCGAAAAGATTGTGGCCAGCGCTTCAAAGCGGTTCGTCGTCGTTGCCGATTCGAGCAAGCTCGTCAATCGACTCGGGAAGTTCCCTTTGCCTGTAGAAGTCATTCCGATGGCATCGCCGCTGGTGGCGAGAAAGCTGGAGGGACTAGGGATACGTCCCACCGTTAGGCGGCTGGCGACCGGTTCCGAATTCATTACGGATGAAGGAAATTTGATTCTGGATTGCGAATGCGGCGAAATCGACGATCCGGGTAAGCTTGCCGCTTCCATCCGCCAGATTATTGGAGTCGTTGAGCATGGCTTATTCCTCAAGATGGCAGACCTTGCTCTTATCGCGTCTGACCTAGAGGTCGTGGAACTGACTAAGTGAGGCCTCCTTTGCGCGACATCGTTTCTTCATCGGCCCGAATTGGTAGGCCTGAAAAGTGCTGTCTAAACTAAGTCTCTGGTTACTTGAGAAGACCACTTCTAAGATCGCGTCAGTTGAACCGTATCGGATCGGTCCCTGATTTAATCGGCGATGCAACTGTCGCCAAAGAAGAGATGCTGGAGAGCTCAGCACAGGAGGAGTCAGGCCACGTGGCGGCCAGATGAGTTAGGTTCTCTGTTTCTTCAAGAGAAAGAGAATCTGGCCCAAAAACGCAGGAGGTTGCAGTACGCCAAAGCAACTTCAGGTCAGTCCATAAGGTGGCACTTTGCATGTATTCCAGGTCGAGTTGGGCTTTTCTGGGCTTAATGCAGGTTTCGTAAAAAGCATCGAGGTTATAGTGTGGAACTCCAGAAAAAATGTCCTCTTCATTGCGAAACAAGAGTGTGGCCACTCCTGTGATGCCAGGACGATACGGCAGGTCCAACGCTTCATGATGTGGTAATTTTGGGCGCGGTCCAACTAGGCTCATATTACCCTGCAGCACGTTCCAGAACTGCGGTAGTTCATCGATCTTATAGCGGCGCAGAAATGCGCCAATCGTGGTAATTCGTGCATCGCCACTTACTGTAATCGCGGGTCCTGGAGAATTCTCCACTCGCATCGAACGAAATTTATAAAGAGTAAATTCTTCCCGGTTGCGGCCCGCACGGCGTTGCCGGAAAAGAATGGGCCCGGGAGAACTCAGACGAACGAGAAGCATGACCAGTAACATTGCTGGAAGCAGGACAAACAATGCAACCGCAGCAACCACAGTGTCAAAGCAGCGGCGCGCGCTTGACACGATCCATGGGCTGGCATTCGACAACAACCCCACGGTGTACAACGCCGGCCCTGATTCAACCAGCTGAATGGCTGACGGGGCCTCGCGGCTATGCACCGGATGCGACTGCTCCGCTGCGGCAGGTATAGGGGGAACATCCGCCGTGTCAACAAAATTGGGCTCTGCGATCGAATGTGCGCTCATCTAATGCGAATGTCCGGGGAACGTGGGATTTTGCAAATCGATAAGAACGAGAATCAGATCACCTCAGTACCGAAATGTCAATGATACGTAACTGAAATGGTTATAGTTAAGAGGCCTCTCCAATTTGTGCGACAGGTTGGAGTATATCGAAAAAGAAAAGGACTTCAATAAAAATCCTTGATGCCGCTTCTCTTGACGGAGTTTACCAACTGACTTACCTCTTGACTGCGAACCCGGACTTTCACTTAATGTAGCGATTTTTCCAACGGTAAAGGGACAATGTATCAGAATTTGCGGTGACATGGCCGTGATATCCTGCTGTGGAAACGTAACTTAACTTTGGGAGCACCCAGGAGACCACGACACCCTGCGGAACCGACAGCCTTGAAGTCGGAGAACGCAGGACCCTTTTTTGTATGTTGAAGCGAAGAATTTCTCTGTTTGTGCTGCCATTATTGGCAATAACCTTGTACGCGCAGGATCAATCCTCTGGTGGCGCCATTTCAGGGAACTCCCAGGAGCAGTATGGCCCAGTGGACTGTACAGACCCGCTCTTATCGGGTTCTTCACAATGCATCCAGCAAAATCAGAGGCCAGGTGTTGGCGCGCAGCCGAGGAATGAAAATATATCTCCCGGGGCGCTGCCCAGCGGACCGGTTACTTATAGAGATAACGCATCCCCTACCGTACAGGGTCTGAATCGCAATCAGTCCTTGCGTACCACCGTTCAGCCGGAATTGCTTACTGAATTCCAGAAGTTTGTTGCCTCAAGTACGGGGCAGGTGCTGCCAATATATGGCGCAGATTTATTTCGCAATGTGCCGTCTACATTCGCGCCTCTCGATATGACGCCGGTACCACTCGACTACGCAATCGGTCCCGGCGACGAGTTGCGGGTTCGCGTCTGGGGACAAGTCAACTTCAACGCAGATCTCCGTGTCGATCGCGCAGGCGAGATCTATCTGCCGCAGGTCGGACAGATACACGTAGCGGGGCTGCAATTTTCCGCTCTTGACCAGCACTTAAGGGAATCGATCGGAAGGATCTACCGGAATTTTGACCTGACTGCAGACGTCGGACAAATTCGTGCCATCCAGGTCTATGTAGCTGGGGCAGCGCGGCGAGCGGGAGTCTACACCGTCAGCTCCCTCAGCACTCTTGTGGATGCGCTCTTCGCTAGTGGTGGGCCTTCCGTCGAAGGTTCCATACGTCACATTCAGCTGAAACGCAATGGCACGGTTGTAACCGACTTCGACTTGTATGCATTGCTCGTTCAGGGCGATAAATCAAAGGATGTGAAGCTGTTATCCGGCGACGTAATCTTCATCCCCCCAGCTGGTCCTCAAATTGCTGTAGCAGGAAGCGTCAGAAACCCGGCAATTTATGAACTACTAGCAGGAGAGACGATTGGCAGCGCGATCAAGGACGCGGGTGGCGCCTCCACAGTAGCTTCCGACGCG
>CAYVSQ010000514.1:0-2843 GCA_964453815.1 uncultured Acidobacteriaceae bacterium
TTTTCAGTCTGGTCAATTCACTTCTGCTCAAGCCGCTGCCTGTGCCTAATCCCCAGCAGATCGCGACCCTCGTCCCCCGCGAAAACAATGGTCCTTTGCAGCAGGCTCTGTCCTGGAATGAATACAAAGAGGTTCGCGGCCAGAGCGGGCAGTCCTTCAGCGACATCTTTGCCTACACCATCAGCCTCGACGGCCTGGCGGCAAAAGGGCAGCATCCGGACCGGATCATGACCACGTACGTCAGCGGAAATTTCTTCGAAGGGCTTGGACTCAAACCCGCTGCCGGGCGGCTCTTCCTCCGCAGTGAAGGACAAACCCTGGGCCAGGACCCTGTGGTTGTTTTGGGCTATGACTACTGGAAGCAGAAATTTGACAGCGATCCGAGCGTGGTGGGCCGCGCGGTTACACTGGACGGACATCCGGTAACCATCGTCGGAGTAGCCCCGAAGGACTTTTCCGGCATGCAGAGCTATCTGACCATGGCCGCATACCTACCATTGTCGGAGCTGCCTCTTACCGGCACGTCCGCCGATTCCTTGAACAACTGGCAGGACCGGATACTCATCGTCAACGGACGCCTGCGTTCCGGAGCAAGCCTGAAGCAGGCGAACGCATCGCTCGGGATAGTCGCCCAGAACCTCATGCGCCTGCATCCGGATGTCGAAAAGAATCTTAAAATCGAGGCATTTCCCGAGCCGCAGCTGCGCATCAATCCCGGTGATCCCAACACGATGTTCATCATTGCTGGGCTCTTTCTCTCCCTGGCAGTGATGGTTCTTTTGCTGGCATGCGTCAACGTAGCGAATCTTGTTCTGGTGCGCGCGACGACCCGGGAGCGCGAGATGGCTATCCGCACAGCGCTCGGCGCTCAACGCTCCCGGCTCGTCCGCCAGATGATTACCGAAAGCCTGATGCTCGCGCTGATCGGTGGCGCGCTAGGCGTCGCGTTAGGCATGTTTGCCAGCAGCGCTCTCAGCCACCTCGACCTGCACGCGGATCTTCCCGTCAGATTCCTGTTCGAATTCGACTGGCGCATCTTCTCCTATTCCTTCGCCGTCGCTTTGCTGGGAGGAGTTGTCGTGGGCATCGCGCCAGCTCTTCATATTGCTAAGGCGAATGTGAACACTGTCCTGCACGAGGGCAGCCGCGGCGTGACCGCCGGCCGTCATTGGGTACGCGATGGCCTGGTCGCTCTGCAGATTGCAGGTTCGCTCGTATTGCTGGTTGTCGCTGCCCTCTTCGTGCGCAGCCTCTCCGCCATGCAGAACATGGATTTTGGCTTCAGGCCGGACCACGTGATGAATTTCGTCATTGACTCCAATGAGATCGGGATGAACGATGACGAAACCCGCGATCTGGCTATCAATCTCGCGGCCCGTCTGTGTCAGATTGCAGGAGTCAGCTATGTAAGCCACGCCGCCTCGCTTCCACTCGGATATTTCGGTGCCGGCGGCGATCGGATGATCATCGATGGCGGCGCCGTTCCCGCCCATCCCGACGATTTAAACGCCGGCTACAACGTTGTTTCGCCTGAATATTTCAGCGTGATGGGTATCGATCTTCTTCACGGCCGCTCTTTTACCGAAGTTGATAAAGATCGTGGCCGGGATGTAGCGATCGTAAGCGAAAGCGCCGCCAAAAAGTTCTGGCCCGGCCAGGATGCGATTGGCCACACCTTTCGCATGGCAAGCGAGAAAGATCGCAAGATGGAGGTAGTCGGGATCGCGGGCGACGCGGAATTTCAGATCTTCGGAGGCGGCAAATCGCGACCGTACTTTTACATTCCATATGCACAGCATTTCAAGGGGAACAGCCTCATGGTGTTCCAGCTGCGGTCAGACCGGGATCTCCTTTCTCTTATGCCCCTGGTCGAGAAAACCGTTCATACCCTGGCTCCGCAACTTCCCATCTTTCAGGTGCAGACTATGCGACAGGGGCTTTATACGATGAATGGGCTCCTACTCTTCCAGATCGGCGCATCACTCGCCGCTATCATGGGCGGCCTTGGACTGACGCTGGCCGTGATCGGGCTCTACGGGGTGGTCTCGTATGCGGTAGGCCGCCGTGTACATGAGATTGGCCTGCGTATGGCGCTTGGAGCCAGCCGCGGTTCTGTGTTTCGCATGATCTACCGCCAATCGATTGTGATAATTGCAGCTGGCCTGGGGGCGGGCCTGCTCGTAGCCTTCCTGGTTTCGCGAGCTGTCAGCGCCATGGTCGTCGTCAGCGTGCGGGACCCTGCGACCTACGCCGCTGTTATGGCGGTCCTGGCCGTGGCTGCGCTTGCCGCCTGCTATTTCCCCGCCCGGCATGCGATGGCGGTGGAACCGATGACAGCGTTGCGTGAAGACTGAGTCGATATAGTGTTTATGCCGATTGTGGCGTTTCGCCCGACCTCAGACCCAAAGGGATAAGGGCCGGCAGAAAGCAGGGCCCTTGCTCGAACAGCGTTCGACCTTATCCAACCTCAAGGCCACCCGTCGCTCCGTAGACCTCTCCTGTGACGTAGCTCGATTCCTGCGAAGCGAGAAGGACGTAGAGCGGGGCCATTTCGACGGGCTGGCCCGGCCGCTTCATCGGTGTCTCTGATCCAAAGGCAGGTATCTTTTTGTCTGGCTGGCCACCACTGGTCTGGAGTGGCGTCCAGACGGGACCCGGCGCGACACAGTTCACGCGAATGCCGTCTTCCGCAACCTGCCTTGCAAGTGCGCGAGTGAACGCAAGGATCGCAGCCTTCGTCGGTGCGTAATCAAGGAGAGAGGGGCTCGGATGAGTAGCTTGAATGGACGCGGTCGTGATGATGGAGCCTCCCGGAGGCATCAGTGGGAGTGCCGCCTTGCAAA
>CAYVSQ010000515.1:0-25692 GCA_964453815.1 uncultured Acidobacteriaceae bacterium
TTGTTCCTGGGCGCGTCGTTCGGTCTGATGATGTTGCGCAAGTCGCGCTTCATGGCCTAGAAAGAAGCGAGAGATTTCTGGCCCGCCCGCACTCGGGGTGGCCCAATCCTCAGGAGTTTGGTCGCTTATCGAGTTCATTCAAGAGCAATATATGCAGACTAGCTTTAAGAACGAGACTTAGCCGAGTATCCGATGTAGGCGTTTGGGGAGTGAATGAAGGAGGTGCCGGTTATGTCTTCGTCTGAGGAGAAGATGTCGCGGCTGCAGCTGACCGCGATGGTGGTGGGCGGGATGGTGGGTGCGGGCATCTTCTCACTGCCGCGTACCTTCGCCGGGGCCACCGGGCCATTTGGGGCGGTCATCGCGTGGCTGATCGCGGGTACGGGGATGTACATGCTGGCGCGAGTGTTTCAGTCGCTGGCGGAGCGCAAGCCGGATCTGGATGCGGGCGTGTTTGCGTATGCCAAGGCGGGTTTCGGGGACTACCCCGGCTTCCTGTCCGCCTTTGGTTACTGGATCAGCAGCTGCATCGGCAACGTTTCCTACTGGGTGCTGATCAAGGCCACGCTGGGTGCGTTTTTCCCGGTCTTTGGGGAGGGCAACACGGTGACGGCGATCGCCGTGGCCTCGATCGGGATCTGGCTTTTTCATTTCATGATTTTGAGGGGTGTGCAGCAGGCCGCGTTCATCAACAGCATCGTGACGGTGGCCAAGGTCATCCCCATCCTGGTCTTTATCTTCATCCTGATCTTCGCCTTCAGGGCCCACATCTTCCGCGCCAACTTTTATGGGGGCGACCTGACGGGCAACCTGTTCCAGCAGGTCAAGGCCACGATGCTGGTCACGGTATTTGTGTTTATCGGGATTGAGGGTGCGAGCGTGTATTCGCGCTATGCAAAGAAGCGCTCGGATGTGGGGCTGGCCACCATCGCCGGCTTCATCGGCGTCACCGGCCTGATGGTGCTGGTGACCATGCTTCCTTACGCGGTGCTGGACCGGTCGGGTATCGCCGGCATGCGCCAGCCGTCGATGGCCGCGGTGCTGGAGGCGGTGGTGGGGCACTGGGGTGCAGTTTTCGTCAGCCTGGGGCTGATCGTTTCGGTGCTGGGAGCCTATCTTGCCTGGTCTCTGATCTGTGCCGAAGTGCTCTTCGCGGCGGCGAAGAACAATGACATGCCTAAGGTTTTCTCCAGCGAGAACGCGAACAAAGTTCCTGTGGTGGCCCTTTGGCTGACCAACATCATCGTGCAGCTGATCGTCATCACCACCTATTTTTCCCGGGACGCGTTCTCGCTGATGCTGAATCTGACCAGCGCGATGACGCTCTTCCCCTACCTGTTCGTGGCGGCTTACGGGCTCATGGTCTCGAAACGCGGCGAGACCTACGACACGCGGCCGGAGGAGCGTGGGCGCGATCTGATCATGGCATCCATTGCGACGGTGTATACGGCTTTCATGATCTATGCCGGGGGGCTGAAGTTTATCCTGCTCGCGGCGATTCTTTATGCGCCTGGGACGCTGCTCTACATCTGGGCGCGGCGCGAGCAGAACGCCAAGGTATTCAAGCCCTCGGATGTGGCCATCTTCGCGGTTGTGATTCTGGGCGCAGTTGCCGGTGTCTATGCGCTGGCGACAGGCTTAATCCAAATTTAGAGAGGAGCTTTCTTTATGACGAATGCGAGTGAAGTGAAGTTCGGGGTGCACTCGGAGGTGGGGAAGCTGCATAAGGTGCTGGTATGCGCGCCGGGCATCGCCCATACGCGGCTGACGCCGTCCAACTGCGACGCGCTGCTTTTTGACGATGTGCTGTGGGTGGATAATGCCAAGCGCGACCACTTCGACTTCATCAACAAGCTGCGCGACCGTGGCGCGGAAGTGGTGGAGATGCACAACCTGCTGGCGGAAACGGTGGCGGTACCGGAAGGCAAGAAGTGGATTCTGGACAATCAGGTGATTCCCGACCAGGTGGGTCTGGGGCTGGTAGATGAAGTGCGGAGTTACCTCGAAGGGCTGAATCCGCGCAAGCTTGCTGAAACCCTGCTGGGCGGTCTGTCGACGGAGGATTTTCCGGAAACGCACGGCGGGGAAATGCTCAAGCTGGTCAAGGACGGGGCTGGCGTCACCGAGTATCTGTTGCCGCCACTTCCCAACACGCTGTACACGCGCGACACGAGCTGCTGGATCTATGGCGGGGTTACGCTCAATTCGCTGTACTGGCCGGCGCGTCATGAAGAACCGATCCTGACCACGGCGATCTACAAGTTCCATCCGGATTTTTCGGGCAAGGTAAATGTGTGGTGGGGGGATCCGACCAAAGACCATGGCATGGCGACCTTTGAAGGCGGCGATGTGATGCCTATTGGCAAGGGCAACGTGCTGATCGGCATGAGCGAGCGCACATCACGCCAGGCGATCAGCCAGGTGGCCGCGAAGCTGTTTGAGAAGGGCGCGGCGGAGCGGGTGATCGTGGCCGCGATGCCCAAACTGCGGGCGGCCATGCATCTGGATACGGTGTTCACCTTCGCCGACCGCGACTGTGTGTTGCTCTATCCGGACATCGTGAACCAGATCGAGGCCTTCTCCTATCGCCCGAGCAGTGCGCCGAGCGGCGTTGAGCTGAAAAAGGACAAGGGGTCGTTCGTCGAGGTGGTGGCCGAGGCTCTGGGTCTGAAGAAGCTGCGCGTAGTCGAGACCGGGGGCAACGCATATATGCGGGAGCGCACGCAGTGGGACAGCGGCGCGAACCTGGTATGCGCCTCGCCGGGCGTGGTCTTTGCCTACGACCGGAATGTGTATACGAACACGCTGCTGCGCAAGGAAGGCATCGAGGTGATAACCATCGTGGGCGCCGAACTGGGCCGCGGGCGCGGGGGCGGACATTGCATGACCTGCCCCATCATCCGAGATCCCGTCGACTACTAGCCAGAGGGTCAGTGAATATCCATGGCCGCCGGGCCGGCATGATAGGCAAGCAAGGGCCGTCTGAAAAGGAGGCAGCATATGGCTGACCAACCCAGTACGTCACGCATCATCAGGGAACCCTCGTTTGTGGATGCGATCATTCCGGTGGTTACCCTTATAGGCTTGGTCGCGGGAGGCGTCTTTCTGTTTGGATTGGCCGCTGTTGACGGTCCCATGCAGGTCGCATTGATTCTCAGCGCCGCGGTCGCCTCCCTGATCCTTCTCAAGAATGGGCATCCCTGGGACGAGATCTCCAAATCCGCGGGAACCGCACTCGCGTCCGTCTCCACCCCATTTTTTATTTTGTTTGGTGTCGGCGCACTGATTGGTACCTGGAATATGTCGGGCACTATTCCGACCATGGTCTTTTATGGCATTCAACTGCTGCATCCAGCTTATTTCTATGTTGCTGCGTTTGCCATCTGTGTTGTGATATCGCTCGGCATTGGGAGTTCCTGGACAACGGCCGGGACAATGGGCGTCGGATTGGTTGGACTCGCAACAATGGTCGGGGTCTCGCCAGTCGTTACCGCCGGAGCGGTCGTTTCCGGCTCCTACGTAGGCGATAAAATATCCCCTCTTTCCGAGACCACCGTCCTGACAGCCGAGCTGGCGAAGATCGACGTCTTCACGCACATCCGCGCGATGCTTTGGAGTACAGGGCCTGCTTGCATCATTGCCTTCATTGGGTTTGCGATTCTCAGTTTCCGGGAAGGCGGCGTCGTCCACAATGTCGACACGGCGAGCGAACTATCCAAGCTGGATCAGCTCTTTTGGATTACGCCGTTGAACCTGCTCCCTTTGCTCGTTCTGATCATACTTTCGATTCGCAAAGTACCGCCCTCACTTGCAATTCTCAGCTCGGCGCTGCTCGCGGGCATCATGGCCACGATTTTGCAACGGCCGGCCATGGAACACATCGTCAGCGGGTCATCGATTTGGGCGCCGTTAGCATATATCAGAAGCGTTTGGCTGGTGATGGCGAATGGTTATTCTGTGAATTCGGGCATCAAAGAGATTGACAGCCTCCTTTCACGCGGCGGCATGCGCAGCATGTTGCCGACGCTTTGGATCATTATCGGCGCGGTGGTTTTTGGCACACTACTCGAAGAATTCAACCTGCTGGCGAAACTGATTGATCCGATTCTTGAACGCGTAAAAACCACCGGGAGTTTGATTGCGGCAGTTGTTGTGACCGCGATTGGGTTAAATATCATCGCCGCTGACCAATACATCGCACTGGTGTTGCCGGTGCGGATGTTTAGCATCGTGTTCGAGAAACGCGGCCTAAAACCGCAAAACCTGTCACGACCGGCTGCGGATGGGGGAACGGTGACATCGCCGCTCGTGCCGTGGAACTCGTGCGGCGCATTCATGTCCGGCACGCTTGGCATACCCACCATGGCATACTTGCCGTTCTGTTTTTTCAACATTGCCGCTCCACTTATGTCGCTGGCGTTGGGATTCACTGGTTTCAAGATAGAGCGCATTCAGCCGGCCGACACAAAGACTGCGACGGCACCCACGGTCTAAAAGATCGTTGCTGGGTCAGATCGGGTAGTTGTTGTCCCAATCGAACGAAGGATGTTGGTGGTGGAATCCATGCTTACGGAGGGATCGGGTATGCAGACGATTCTGAAGGCAATGCCGATGCTGGTCGTGGCGCTTTGTGGCGCAACACAGATGATGGCTCAGGACGGGGGAAGCGCGCAGGACGAGGCGATGCGTAAGCTGCAGGCCAGGATGGATGAGCTTCACTCGCAGATGCTCGAGATTCAGTCCGAGCTGGACGCGATGCACGGAGTGAACGACCTTTCTAAAGCAGTGAAAGACTTGAAACCTGTGCCCGTGCCTCTGCAAACAGGATCCATCGAGAGAACGATGCCGCCATTGCCACCTGCGGTACAGTTAACCTCGGAACAGCAGCGGGAAGCTGTAGGCAAGGAGACCTCGGAAAAGGAGACATTTTCCGAAGAGTCGGAACCTGTTCCGCGTCTTTTCAATGCTCCGCTGGAGCCCACGTTACCCGGATTCTTTGTACTGCCAGGCACCCAGACCATGCTGCGCATCAATGGGAACCTTAAGACCGATGTTATGTTTGACCCCAGACCTGCGGGGTTTGCAGACTCTTTTATTCCGTCGACGATACCGGTTCCACAAACGTCGAGCACCAACAATTTCAACGCGAGCATACGTGAAAGCCGATTTTCGGCAGACTTTCGCATACCTGTGAGCAACATAGGAACTGCGAGGACGTTCATACAGTTCGATTTCTTCGGTTCCAACGGGGCGACGACGCCGAGGCTGCGCCATTTCTATGGCCAGATTCACAACCTTCTGGTAGGCCAGACGAATACAGTTTTCATGGACCCGGATGCGTGGCCGGACATAATCGAATTTCAGGGACCCACCTCTGGTCTTCTCGCTCGTCCCCCGCAGGTTCGATTTAGCTTCCCGCTGGGTGACGGCTTCAGCGGTGCGGTCTCTGTGGAGCAGCCGAACTCCGATATCGCCTTTTCCGTGGAGGGCTCACCTGCTTCCCCGATCACTCCCGCTCCGGACGGGGGACTTTACCTACGCTACGAAGCGCCCAGGGGGCATTTCTATCTGTCAACGATCCTTCGAGATCTGGCGGTCAAGCTGCCCAACGGCGGCCCCCAGGAATCCATTTTTGGATGGGGCCTGAATTTGTCGAGTACCTGGCGTGTCGTCGGCAGGGACACTCTGAATTATCAGGTTGCCTACGGCAATGGGATCTCAAGGTATGCTGGCGACACCGGGGGCCTTGGCCTGGACGCTGCCCCAAGAGCGGATGAGGATCTGTCGCTGAAAGCACTGCCGCTCTTTGCTCCGTGGATCAGTTATCAGCATTGGTGGAGCAGGTCCGTCCGATCGAATGCGACGTTTGGATATCTGCAGTTGCAGAACACTGCGTTTCAGCCGGGTAACACCTATCACAAGAGCTCCTATTCATCTGCCAACATTATCTGGAATGCATATGGCAGCCTGTCTTTCGGTGCGGAGTTTATGTATGGATGGGTTGAGGAGAAGAATGGAGCTTCAGCCAACGCGCCGCGTATTCAGGTGTCGGGAAGGTATACCTTCGTGAAGCTGCACCCGAACGAGTAAGGCAAAGGCTGCGTCTTACGCTAACCAACACACCCTCCGGCAACTGCATTTAACCTGCACACACGCTTTTGTTTGATCGTCCTGCGGCGGTGGGATCGAGCTTGCGGAAAACTCTGAAGACAATCCTGTTGCTTTTTGTGGGCCTCTGTGCCGCGACGCAGATGATGGCACAGGACGCTGGGAACGCGCAGCAGGAGGCGATGCGTAATCTGCAAACCAGAATGGATGAGCTACGGACCCAAATGGTCGAGATTCAGTCCGAGCTGGATGCGATGCACGGAGCGGCAAATCTTTCTCAGGCAGTAAAGAACCTGAGGCCTGTGCCCGAGCCTCTGCAAACGGGAGCCATCGAGAGAACCCTGCCGCCGTTGCCCCCCGCCGTACCACTATCTTCGGAACAGCAGCGAGCAGCCATGGGAAAGGAAACCATGGACTACGAGACATTCTCTGCAGAGCCAGAGGCCGCACCGCGTCTCTATAACGCTCCACTGGAGCCGACGTATCCTGGATTCTTTGTTCTGCCGGGCACCCAGACCATGCTGCGTCTCAATGGGTCGATGAAGAGCGATTTTATCTATGACCCGAGGCCTGCCGGGATGCCGGACTCGTTTATTCCTTCGTCGATACCGATTCCATCAGAGTCGAGTCCCAGCAACTTCAATGTGAGCATTCGTGAGAGCCGCTTTTCGACAGACTTTCGCATTCCTGTGAGCAACATAGGAACCGCGCGAATGTTCATGCAGTTCGATTTCTTCGGTTCCAATGGGGCTACTACGCCGCGGCTGCGCCACGCCTATGCTCAGATAGCTAACATCCTGGTGGGCCAGACGTTTACGAATTTCATGGATCCTGACGCTTGGCCGGACTCGCTGGACGCCCAGGGACCAACGCCGGGCCTCAACGTGCGTCTTCCGCAGGCTAGATACAGCTTCGCGCTGGGGAAGGGCGCGAGCGGCGCTGTCTCCGTGGAAATGCCGAATTCCCAAATCAACTTCTCCTTGAATGGCGCCACGGCAGTCCCGATCACTCCCGCTCCGGACGGAGCATTAAAGTTTCGCTACGAATGGGAACGTGGGCATCTCCAGGTGTCAAGTGTCTTTAGAGAGTTGGCTGTGCTTCTGCCGAATGGAGGCCCACAAGAGTCATCCTTTGGATGGGGCGTGAATGTATCGGGTACGATGCGCGTCTACGGCAGGGACAATATTGTTTATCAGCTTGCTTATGGCCATGGAATATCGCGGTATGCGGGTGACACGGGGGGCATGGGTCTGGATGCAACCCCCAGGACGGAGACAGATCTATCGCTGCGAGCGCTGCCCCTCTTTGGTCCGTATATCGGATATCAGCACTGGTGGACCAGATCTGTTCGGTCGAGTGCGACGTTTGGCTTGGTACATCTACAGAACACCGAATTCCAGCCGGACACCACGTATCACAAGAGCACCTATTCGTCAGCCAACATCATTTGGAATCCAGTTGGCAGTCTGTCTTTCGGCGCGGAGTTTCTATACGGATGGGTGGAGGAAAAGAGCGGGGCCCATGCTGATGCACCCCGTTTTCAAGTTACGGGAAGGTACGCCTTTGTGAAGCTGCACAGGGACGAGTAAGACTCGCGTCTTCCTGCCGGCAAAACGGGCAGAAACGTGCTTGCCCGCATATCTGCCCTATTGTCTCCCGAAAACCTATTGCTTCAACGCGGCCTCGACCGCCGAGGTCACCTGTGGCGAATCCGGAGTCACATCCGGCTCGAAGCGCGCTACCGGCTTGCCATTCCGGTCGAAGAGAAACTTCGTGAAGTTCCACTTGATATCGCCCGCGAGCTGCGGGTCAGTCGATTTGTCTGTAAGGAAAACGTACAGTGGAGTCTTGTCCGGGCCCAGCACCGACACCTTGGCCATCATTGGGAAGGTAACGTTGTACTTGTTGCTGCAGAACTTCTTGATCTCCTCATTGGTGCCCGGCTCCTGCCCCGCGAAGTTGTTAGCTGGAACCCCGACGATCATCAAGCCCTGATTCTTGTACTTTTCATACAACGCCTCCAGCCCTGCATACTGCGGAGTGAACCCGCACTTGCTGGCCACGTTCACGAGAAGAAGAACCTTGCCGTGATACTCCGACAGGCTCACCGGTTTCCCGTCAATGGATTTCATCGTGAAATCGTAAATGCTCTTCACTGCGGCGGACATACCACCCCCAGCAATGCACAACATGAGAAAGAAAGCGAACTTGCGCACGAATCCTCCAATCTGACCATCATCATAACGCCTTACTGAGGCTGTTGCTGTTGTTGCTGTTGCTGTTGTTGCTGTTGCCGCATCTGCTGTAGTTCCTGCAACATCTGCTGTGGAGTTCGCACGCCATTTTGTGTTGGAGGACCCTGCTGTGGGTTCGCTGGCGGAGGAGGCGGCTCAGGCACCGGCTGCGTCTGGACCTCATCCTCTTCATCGTCCTGGTTTGTCTGCGTCGGTCGGCCCGGCCCGTTATTCGAGACCCCGGCGCCGCGTGGACTCAGCGTGAGCTGTCTGGGAGCGCCCGCCGCTGTCTGGCCCAGCATCACCATGTTGTACCCCGAGCCGTGCAGGAGCGCCGAAAGCACCTCGTGCGGCTCGCCCGGACCATAGCTACCGAAGATGCGTTGGTCCTGACCCAGACCTTCAACCGTCATTCCGCTGGCTGCCGTCACTTGGCCCAGGATATCTATCAGGCTTGAGTTATCGGCCTGGATGGTCAAATGTCCAGGTGCCAGGTTGACGGTAGCCGGCTTAGGCGGTTTGTCGAGCAGGGAAGGCGCTGCAGTTGGAGCGGCCACAGGTTGGTTCGCATGACCCGGTCCGTAAGTCTGAGCCGTTTGCGGAAATTGCCCATGCGTTCGCGGGGTCGTTTCCAGCTGCTGAGCAACCTGTCCCCAGCTTGCCGTGCAAACCGCAAGGCAGGCCCACCCCATCCAGAGGATGGCCTTGAACCTTATTCCGTGATGATTCTTGCGCTCCATCAAATCGCCGCTTCGCCCGGCTTCCGCCGCGTATATCGCTACTCTGTACTAGACTAGCAGTGGTTTCAATTTGCTCAAGACTTTTTGCCGCCTCAATCTCAACTCTATGCGTCTCGACTCAATCTGTCTCGACCTCCGGTCCCCAAGCCGTTCTTATCTCGCAGTTCTGCTTGTCCTGGCGGCGGTGTTCGCGTTCTCCCCAGCGGCACGGGCTGTCTCCTGCATCACCGGAAGTCAGATGACGCCCGCGGAGCGCGAAGTCCTTATCCAGGCAGCACGAAATCTCGGGACTCAGATCCAGGGCGCCAATATCAATGCCGTGCGTCAGACGACCATCGCCCCAGTTGCCGCTCAGTTCGACCCCGTCGCCGCGAGCATACAGGCTGTCGCGCCGCAGATTCAAGGTGCCACCCTCACCGTGAACGCCGTCTACGCCTTGAAGGCCTCCGACCTCAAGGCCACTCAGGACGAAACGCAGTTCTTCTGTTCCGTGCCCGGCTCCTCGCTGGTGATCTCCATGACCATCCCTCAGCTTCCGCCGGGCGACTACGCGCTCGCCATTCTGCACGCCACGGGAGTAGAACATCCACAGCAACTCTCGCTGTTGCTTCAGAATGATCCATTAGGCAGCGCTCAATGGAAGCTTGCCGGCCTCTTCATCCGCCCCCTCACTGCCGCCGGCCATGATGGCGTCTGGTACTGGAACGCGGCTCGCAACTACGCCCAGAAGAAACAGGACCTGAACGCATATCTCTACTACCAGACCGCGGCTTCACTGCTCAACCCGGTCGATTTTTTGTCCAGCCCAAATCTAGAAAAACTGCAGAAGGAAGCGCAGGCCGTAAGGCCCGCCGAGCTTCCTGGCGCCGAGCCCCTCGTTCTGAAAGGCGGCGGTCAAAGTTTCAACATCACCAGCATGCGAACCGATAGTTTTCCCGGCGGCCTAGATCTGGTTATCAACTATCAGGCAAAGGACGTTTCCGATCCGGTCGCAACGCACAGCCAGATCGTCGAGTTGATGAAGGCCCTGCTTGCGGAGCACCCGGAGCTGCGACAGGGCTTTCACGGACTTTGGGTCTACGCGAATGCCGATAAGCAGAGCCCATATGCGATTGAACTCCCGATGAATAAAATCCCTTAATGAAGGCACGCACATCTCTGAGGTTGTTGGAAGTTTCCGATTCCCGCACTGAATTTGAAAAGGAATGTTGCCCGCATGGCGAACTTGATGGAAAAGACATTGTCTCAGGCAATCGCGCACCGTCGAGCCACGCCCAGTTTCGACGGCGCAGCCATTCCCAACTCAGACCTGAAGAAGATTCTTGAAGCTGGACTGCATGCGCCCAGCGGATACAACATGCAGCCATGGCGCTTCATCGTGGTGCGAACTCCCGAGCAGCGCCGGCGCCTGCGCTCGGCCAGCTTCAATCAGGCCAAGGTCGAAGAGGCTTCCGTTGTCATCGTTGCCTGCGGAGACGCCGATGGCTGGCGCAATGGCGATCTCGAAGAAATGCTGCGCATGGGCTGCGAAGGTGGAATGCCGGAAAACTACGCTGAGCAGGCCCGCCAGAACATTCCCAATTACCTGTCGAATCATCCCAACCTCACCGCCTGGCTCAGCAAGCAGGTAATGCTCGCCTTTACCACCATGATGTTGATGGCCGAAGTCCTCGGGTACGATACCGCACCGATGGAGGGCTTCGAGCAGGAGAAGGTTCGCGAGGTACTGAAGTTGCCGTTGAGCTATCACGTAGTGGCATTGCTCGCCCTGGGGCATGTGAGCGGCTCCGACAAATTCGACGGCGGCCGCTTCAGTATGGCCAGCACCGTTTTTGACGGCGAATACGGCAAACCGATCAAACTCTAGTGAAGACGGGCTCAGATGCCTCGCGAATACCCTGAAAGGCCCATCGTAGGCGTTGGAGCCGTGATTCTCGACAATCACCGCGTCTTGCTTATCAAGCGTGGACAAGCGCCCCTCAAAGGCGAATGGTCCTTACCAGGAGGCGCGCTTGAAGTCGGCGAAACTCTTGAAGAGGGCATTCGCCGCGAAGTCCTCGAAGAGACCGGACTAGTCGTTGACCCGGTTGCCATAGTCGAAGTCTTCGACCGAATCTCACGCGATGCAGAAGGTCGCGTCCAGTATCACTACGTGCTGGTCGACTATCTTTGTCACGTGATCGGCGGCGAACTCGCCTGCGCGACTGACGCAGCTGATGTCCGTTGGGCTGCTCTCGATGAATTGGAGCCTATCGCAGCCTTCACTGCCGAGGTCATCCAGAAAGCCTTCAAAATGGCCGGGGCCCCGTACCCTTGAACCAGGCCTTACCCGATATAAAATCAGGTTAGGTCGATCCTTATCGATTTATCTCTACGGCGGCTGGAACGCGAGCGGATGACCATTGAGCGATTCTTGTAACGTTGTCACTGCACGGCCGCCGCGTCTCTACCGAGAATCTCCTGGCGCGAGAGCACTTCTCGTCTTGATCTGCCTCGTGATCGGCCTCGGTCTTTATATCTGTCTGCGTCCCCTCGAAATGCTCTTCACGGTGGTACAGGCACGACTTAGGCTTGACGGGATCAGGAGCAAATTCATCGACGTCGATGGCTATCCTGTTCACTACTACACTGGCGGCTCCGGACCACCCCTTGTGCTTGTGCACGGCTTGGGTGGCAGAGCAGAGGACTGGGCCAATCTCATGCCGCAACTCGTCCATGGGGGCCATCGCGTCTATGCCCTGGATCTACTGGGCTACGGCCGTTCAGCACGTCCCCTGGACGCGGCTTATTCTATTCCGCAGGAAGCCGGCATTGTCGAGAAGTTCATCGCCATCCAGAAGCTCGATCGAACCGACCTCGCCGGCTGGTCTATGGGTGGATGGATCGCGATGCGCGTTGCCCTCGACGAGCCGGAGCGCATTCGTCGCCTCGCAATCTATGACAGCGCCGGCCTGCGCTATGACGTCCCCTTCGACACTTCTCTCTTCTGGCCCGACAACCCCGCGAAACTCGCAGCCCTGAACGATCTGCTATCGCCCGGTCCTGTCCCCCCGGTACCCGCACTCATCCAGCACGATGTCTTCCGTCTGACCCAGCGCAGTGGCTGGATCGTCCAACGCAGCATGCAGTCCATGCTCACCGGCGCGGATCTGCTCGACGGCAAGCTTGCTGGACTCAAAATGCCGCTTCTGATTGTTTGGGGAAAACAGGACCACATCACACCGATCGCCATTGCTTACGCAATCCACGCCCAGACGCCGCAGTCAGTACTGGAGATTTACGACGGCTGCGGCCATCTTGCTGCCCGCGAATGCACCGACAGCATCGGTCCGAACACCGTGGTGTTTTTCAATGCCAGCCCGCCCCTTCCCGTTCAGATCAAGGAAATCCCGCAACCGGCAGTGAAGTAAGCTAGGCCCTGGCTACTCGCCCTTCCACACGTAGGCCCCGCTTTGCGGAAGGCCGATATGCGCGAGCACCCGGAAGACAAACTGCTGCGCCATTTCCGCCGAATCGACAGGCTTGTTGTAAAACGCCGGAATGACGGGGAAAATCGTTGCCCCCGCATCCGCCGCTAGAGTCATATTTCGTAGATGAATTTTATTGAATGGCGTCTCGCGTACGCACAAAACGAGTGGCCGTCGCTCCTTCAGGCAAACATCGGCAGCGCGCTCGATAAGATTCTCCGCCAGGCCATTCGCGATTCCCGCTAGCGTGCCCACACTGCACGGCAGCACAATCATGCCGTCGGTAGGATAGCTGCCGCTCGCAACCGGCGCGCCAATATCGCTCTCCGCAAGTTGCTGCGTCTTCTTCGGCGCGTTGCCCAGCAGTTTTTCAATCAATCCATTTCGCCCGCTCAATTGCAGTTCCTCGGCAAGCACCCGCAGCGAGTTCTCTGACGGAATAAAGTGGACATGTTCTACTCTCGCATCGGCCTCGAGCGCCCGTAGCAATATCTGGCCAAAGATCGCTCCGCTTGCTCCGGTCATGGCGACAGTGAAGTGCATGTGTTCGTCGGGCATTCAGTAACTCGCTAAGAGATCATAGCTGTATCCGAAGTAGGTTGTTTCCAGGCCTTGCGCAGAAGTTGAACGATCCATCGGACTGCGAAGATGGCGCCCAGGATGAGCGTTGCGGCGATGGCGGCTGCTACCCAGGGGTAACGGGTCATGAGCCAGGTTATGCCGACGGCAACTACATCCTCGCCCGTACTGAGCGCGATATTCGAGAGTGGTTCCGGGCTCATGGTTACGGCTGCGCGAACCGCGGTCTTAGAACTGTGCGATACCAGCGCGATGGTCCCTCCTGCCAGGGCCGCCACCAGCTTCATTTGCGGAGAGAGCTGTGCGCTCGCCTGGTAAGCGATCAGGGCAGCGACCGGAATCCGTATGAAGGTGTGCAGCGCATTCCAGATCATGTCGAAGGCAGGAATCTTATCGGCAAAAAACTCCAGAGCGAACATGGCTCCGCTGACGCCGATGACCCACCAGTTACCGAGAATCTCGAGGCCCGGCGGCAAAACTACCCAATGCGCATGAGCTAACAACCCCAGCGTCAACACCGTGGCGTAGACGTTGAGACCAGCGGCGAAGCTGGTTGCAATAATCAGCGCCGCGATGTTGCCCGGGGTGAAGGTGGTCATCCAGGTTGCTCCCCCCCGGAGAGAATAATCCTAATACTGGCAATTTGCCGGGTGTTTGACGCCATTGACCACCACCCAGCCATTGTTTGCTCTCTGATGCGTAGAGCAGTGGACGTCATGAATGCCGGCAGCGAACTTGCCGGACGAGGGAAAGAACGCCTGTCCAAATGCAAAGACAGAGGCGTTCACCGGAGCCGTGACGACGCCATCGAGCGCGTCATTGATGACGACTTCCACCAGCCGCTCATTACCGTCGGGCATGGTCACGCGCAGCGGCAGAATTTCATGGCTGCCGTGCGGGCCACCGTGTTGCGTCCGCGAGGAACTGATAGTGATCCCACAGACCATCACATTGTCGACGTTCGCGCGCTGCCCCGAACCGAGCAGGCTGAAGAGCTTCTGATTGATCTGCGGCGTACAGGAAGCAGGCACCCGTACATCGCGCTGTGCAACGGCCAAAGAAGGGACGCAGCCAAGCACAACTGCAAGTGCCAGGATACAGCCTGATCGCAGCATCTATGCCTCCTTCAGAACCCGCTCAAAAATAGCATCGACATTGCCAAGCTGCCGATTCAGATCGAAGGTCCGCGCCAGCTTGTCCGTGCTTAGTCTTCCTGTGATCTCACCGTCCTGCGTCACAAGGTCGCGAAACACCAGCTCGTTCTGCCATGCATTCATTGCATGCTTCTGCACCAGACGATACGCATCCTCGCGCTGCATGCCAGCCTCAGCCAGATCCAGTAGTAATTGACCACTGAAGATCAGTCCGCCCGTGCTCTCAAGATTTTTGAGCATCCTCTGCGGATACACCATTAGCTTCTCGATCAGGTTCGCTGTCTTTGCCAGCAGATAGTCCGTCAAAATAGTCGAGTCGGGAAAAATCACGCGCTCAGCCGACGAGTGCGAGATATCCCGCTCATGCCACAGCGCGACATTTTCGTAAGCTGTCTGTGCATTCGCCCGCACCACCCGCGCCAGCCCGCTGATCTGTTCGCCGGTAATAGGATTTCGCTTGTGCGGCATCGCCGATGAGCCTTTTTGCTTCTCCGAAAAATACTCTTCAGCCTCGCGCACTTCAGTCCGTTGCAGGTGCCGCAGTTCTGTCGCCATCTTGTCCAGCGTCGCCGTGATAATCGCCAGCGTCGAAATGTAATGCGCATGCCGGTCCCGCTGCACCACCTGTGTCGCCACCGGAGCCGGCTTCAGCCCAAGCTTTGCGCAGATGCGCTCCTCATGCTCCGGCTTCAGATGCCCAAAGGTCCCGACCGCGCCCGACAGCTTCCCAACTTGAATCTGCTCCGCTGCCGCATCCATGCGGGTAAGATTGCGCTGCATCTCGGCATACCAGTTCAGTAGCTTCAATCCAAACGTGGTCGGCTCGGCATGAACACCATGCGTCCGCCCGATCATGGGCGTGTGTTTGAACTCAAGCGCGCGCTTCTTCAGCATTTCGATCAGCTGCAGCAGGTCATCCCGCAGAATCGCCGAGGCTGCTTTCAGCTGCAGAGCCTGTGCCGTGTCCACTACGTCGGTCGAAGTCAGCCCGTAGTGTAGCCACCGCGATTCTGGCCCTACATGCTCAGCGACTGCGGTTGTGAAGGCGATAACGTCATGCCTTACCTCGGCTTCGATCTCCTGAATGCGAGCAACGTCGATCCGGCCCCGTTCCCGGATCGCCTTGGCCGCCTCCGGCGGAACAATTCCATCCTCGGCCAGCGTTTCACTCGCCGCGGCCTCAACCTCCAGCCACATGCGATATTTATTTTCGTCGCTCCAGATTTGGCCCATCTCAGGCCGTGTGTAACGTGCAATCAATGAAGGAATCCCCCCCGAACCATATCAAACCCACCATTCTATCCTTCGTGCATCCTAGAATTGTGTTGTGGTTGAACTGTGAACCGGTCCTGGAGAAAGGAAATCATGTCTGACGTAGTTACCATCGCAAACTTTACTGAACCGCTCGAGGCCGAAATGGCCCGCTTACGCCTGCAATCTGCCGGCATCGAAACATTTCTCTCCGGAGAAAACGCTGCCATCCTCCAGCCAGGTCTCGGCCCGCTGCAGCTCCAGGTGAGCGCCCAAGACGAAGCCGATGCCCGCGCCATTCTTGCTGACCCGGGAGCCACCTCAAAAGCGGCTTCGGGGATGGCCCCAGCAGGAGAATAGAATCCGCCGCTCTCCAGAGAGTGTGGTCATATTCATCGTAATGCGATATATCGTGATACGATGGATATATGACCATTATTGCAACACGTCTTCTGGAGGAATCCGGTCGCTCCCCGGCGCCAAGCGGACATGGGGTTGACGATGCACCGACCCGCACAGAATTCCAGCGTCTTGCCGAATTTCGCTTTCAGCTTCGCCGATTTCTTCATTTCAGCAATGTTGCCGCAGAGCAGGCTGGTCTTCGTCCGCAGCAATATCAGCTTCTTCAGTGCGTCAGCGGGATGCCTGATGATCTTGATCCCACCATCGCTCATGTTGCTGCCCGCATGCTGCTCAAGCACAACAGTGCCGTTGAGCTGGTGGATCGTACCATCGAGCAGGGGTTGCTCCGGCGCGTCCAGGATCCCACGGATCAACGTCGTATTCTGTTGCGCGTCACGCCGCAAGGCGAACGCGTGTTAGCCGCGCTTGCCTCCTATCACCTTGAGGAGCTTAATCAGGCCGGTCCTGAACTGATTCGCGCGCTTCGCCGGATTCTGGCCATGAAGACAAATTCTTCCCCGCGTAACGCGAGGAGGGCTTCTTGACTGTAGGCGATCAATCGCTGTCCAGCTCTCGTTCGCCGTTACGCGACTTCAATGCTGATCCGCGAATGCTCATTCTCAGCGCGCTCGCGCTCATCCTGGGTCTGGCCGGAGCGGTACTTGCCTATCTGTTGTTACACCTTATCTATCTCGCCACCAATCTGTTTTATTTTCAGCGCCTAAGCTGGAAATTCGTATCCCCGGCAACCCATCATATGGGCTGGCTTGCCGTATTTGTGCCTATCATCGGCGGCCTGCTCATCGGCCTTATGGCACGCTTTGGATCAGACAAAATCCGTGGTCATGGCATGCCCGAAGCCATCGAAGCCATTTTGATCCACGGCGCAAAGGTTGACGCGCGGGTCGCTCTTTTCAAGCCCCTTTCCGCTGCCATCGCCATCGGTTCCGGAGGACCGTTCGGCGCAGAAGGCCCCATCATCATGACGGCTGGGTCCGTGGGTTCACTTTTTGCGCAGATGTTTCATCTGAGCGACGCAGAAAGGTCCACGCTGCTCGTTGCAGGAGCCGCCGCGGGCATGGCCGGTGTCTTCTCCACGCCACTTGCTGCCATCTTGTTGGCCGTCGAATTGTTGCTTTTTGAATGGCGCCCCCGCTCGCTCGTACCCGTTGCCGTAGCCGCAACCACCGCGGGAGCATTGCGCCGATTCTTTCTCGGCCCCGGTCCACTCTTTTCCATGCCAGCCATCGCTGTGAGCGTATCGCCCCGCGCCGTCTTCGCCGCGCTCGTTCTAGGAGTCATCGGAGGCGCGCTCGCCCTCATACTCAGCCGCGCCGTCTATGCCAGCGAAGACCTCTTCGAGAATCATCTGCCTATCCACTGGATGTGGTGGCCGGCCATCGGCGGCCTCCTCATCGGCATCGGCGGCCTTATCTTTCCCCAAGCGCTCGGTACTGGCTACGACGTCATCGCATCGCTGGTTGGTGGAGATACCACCTGGCATCTCATTCTTGGAGTGCTCATCGTCAAGAGCATCATCTGGTCTTTCTCACTGGGTTCCGGAACTTCAGGCGGGATCCTCGCACCGCTGCTGATGATCGGCGGAGCCTTCGGGGCGCTGCTTGCCCCCGGATTGCCTCCACTCGAAACAGGAGCATGGGCGCTGGTTGGTATGGCTGCTGTGCTCGCTGGCGCGATCGGTTGTCCGCTTACCGCGGCTGTGCTCGCGATGGAATTGACCCACAACTATGGCCTGATGCTACCCCTGCTCGCTGCTTCCGTAGCCGCCCATGCATTCACCGTGCTGTTACAGCGCCGGTCGATTCTTACTGAGCGATTGAGCCGCCGAGGCTATCACCTAAGCCGTGAGTACTCCGTTGATCCCCTTGAAGGGATGACGGTAGCGCAGGTCATGCGTAAGCGCATCGACAGAATTGAAGGGCCCGCAAATCAACTCGGTTTGCAGGAGGCGCAGTTCGCGTATCCTGAAGAAACGCTTCGCCTTGTCGTCGAGCGTATGGCCACGGCGCAGATATTCGAGACCTCAGTAATAGAACCGGAAACGGGAAGGACCGTGGGAATCATTACGCTCCAGGACATGCTCCATGCCCGCACCCTTTCCTGGAGACGTGAAACTCTGCGGCAGCGCCTTCGCCGCCTGCCCTTTTCAGGTCCCCTCAACCATCAGCCGGAAACATCAATTGAGCAGGTGCCCGGATAAGCGGAATAACTTTAAGTCGCGACGGTAGAAATTACCGCACAAGGCCCAGCCGCTCGCTCATCTCTTCATAAAGAAAGCCTCGCCCTGGCCTGTATGGCTGCACCCACTCACCGTCGATTACAAATTGAGGAATCGCGCGCTTGCCCACGTTCACCAGCAACTCAGCCACAGCTCCTGGCGTGGACTCGATATCGATCTCGGTGTAAGCAATGTTGTGCGTTTCCAGAAAGCGCTTGGCTTCCCGGCAATCACGGCACCAGGCGGCAGAGTAGAGAACCAGCTCCATATCTTCATCATAAATGGATCTTCTCTTATGACATCGGCGATCTACTCGTTCAACGTGAACACAACCTGGATCGTTGTTTCTACCTCAATTGGATTGCCGTTCAGCTTGTAGGGTAGATAGCGCGCTTGCACGATAGCATTCAGCGCCGCGTCTGCGAGCATCGGATGACCCCTCACAACGCGAGCATGTTCCACCATGCCTTCCTTCGATATTGTCGCTTCTATGATCACTATCCCCTGAATGCGTGCACTTCTTGCGATCACGGGATACATGGGCCGGATCGGTGCGATCAGTCGTCCTGCCGCTACTCCCGCTGAAATCCGCAGTGGTCCCTGCCTGGGACTCGGCTCGACGACTGCCGGTCGAGGCACAGCCGTTCTCCAAAGAGCATCCGGCAGGCCCATGCCCGAGTCGTGGTTGCCGCCACTCACATCGATGGCTCCCGGCGGGCGATCGTCCACCATTGCTGCGTGCCGCGGAACCACGGTCGGAGCCGTCAGGGTAGCCAGTATCATCGGGCTCGCCGCGCGCGTAGCAGCAGTATGCGCCGGTAACTCGGTCCGCATCGGTGGCGGCGGAGGCGCTAGGAGCCTCATCATCAGTGCATGCCTGGGCAGTGCGACCGGATAGAAGTAGGAAATTAGGATCAGCGCCATGAGCAGCGCCGCCTGCAAAAAAAACGAGCCAATCGCAAACCATATGCTGCGAGTGCGAATGCGTCCCGTGGACTCAACCAGACTGTCTTCGAACATGGCCTCTCTCAACGAGAAAGTTGAGAGAGCGAGACCTCTACCCGAATAGACACCGGACTCAATCCGTGGTTCCCGGAGCTCGCCGTTTCACATCCCTGTATGTTGGGTGCTAATGGCCGATCCCTAATCGCTAATGGCTGATTCGGCTATCATTCCCCATGACAGCAGACGAGATTAAGAAGCTCCTCAACCTCGCGCCTCACCCTTGCGAAGGTGGATCGTTCATCCAGACGTGGTGCTCAAAAGAAATGATTCCTCATGCGGCGCTTCCCGCGCGCTATCCCGCCGACCGCCGCGCCGGAACCTGCATCTATTATTTGCTCGAGCCCGATACCTTTTCCGAGATGCACCGCCTCGCGTCCGATGAGATTTTCCACTTTTACTACGGAGATCCTGTCGAAATGCTCCAACTCATGCCCGATGGCTCCGCGCGCACGGTCATTCTCGGCAACGATCTTGCGCGAGGCCAGCGTCCACAGCTCATCGTTCCGAAGAATCTATGGCAAGGTTCTCGCCTGCTGCCCGGAGGTCAGGTCGCGCTCCTGGGCTGCACTGTCAGCCCAGGCTTTGACTACGCCGACTACGAAACCGGTCGCCGCGGTTCACTCCTGCGCGACTACTCGCAATTTCCCGATCTCATCAGGACGCTCACTCGTAGCTAGGTGTCACGCTCGGCGCTCTTTGAAAAACCCCCGCAGCAGCTCGCCGCACTCGTCAGCCAGCACGCCGCTCGTTACCGCCATCTGGTGATTCAGCCGCGGATGGTTCAGCACCTCAAGTACCGATCCCGCCGCGCCTGCCTTCCGGTCGCTAGCCGCATAGACCAGACGCTTCAGTCGCGCATGAATCATGGCTCCTGCGCACATTGCGCAGGGCTCCAGCGTAACGAACAGCTCGCACTCCAGAAGTCGATAATTTTCGAGCATCTGCGCCGCAGCGCGCAGCGCAATCATTTCCGCATGTGCAGTCGGATCCACATCGCGCAGCACGCGATTCTGCCCGCGTCCGACGATTTCGCCGCTAACCACGGCCACAGCTCCAATCGGAACCTCGCCCGCCTCGGCCGCAGCCTGCGCTTCCGCCAGAGCCTCGCGCATAAGGTCTATATCCGGGTTCGACATCCCATTAATGGTATCGAAAGAAATTTCCAGCAGCGCCGCTACGAGCCCGTCTGCCTCTCCGTCTCCACCCAGCGCCGAAAGACACCGATGATCTGCTCTAGCTTGCGAGGGTCACCCGACCCTTCGAAGCACTCGCCGGCAATCGAGCATGCTAACCAGCCGCCGCTCTGCGTATCCAGACGCAGCTGTTGCGGACGGGCATTCACCGCCGAAGTTCCCGCCAGATTGATGGTCAAATGCCAGCCCGGATCGTCCAGCGATTTTAGGCGCACTCCCTGCGTGTGCTCCCACTCCCCATTACATTGCCGCTGGTACCAGCCGTCCAGCCACTCAAGATTATTCCTTGGCATTGAAGTACTCCGTACTACAACGGTTGCTGTTGCGTCATGCAGTGCAGAGCGCCCAGCCCCCATATGAAATCACCGCAATGGATACCCGTCACTTTGCGATCCGGAAAAATCTCCGCCAGCGTGTTCAGAGCCTTGCGATCGTTAGGATCGTTGAAGGTTGGCACAAGAACTAGTCCGTTGGCAATGTAAAAGTTTCCGTAGCTCGCTGGCAGCCGCTGCTCTTCAAAAACCACAGGCGCGGGCATAGGGAGTTCTACAACCTGAAAGGGCTTGCCTTGTAGATTTCGCGCCGACTTCAGGCGATCGAGGTTTTCCGCTAATGTCAAATGATTCTCATCCGCACGATTCGTCTCCATCACCGTGACAATCTTGTCCTCAGCGACGAAACGAGTAATATCGTCCACGTGGCCATGCGTATCGTCACCCATCACTCCCCGATTCAGCCAGATCACCTGATCAATCCCGAGATAATCATGAAACACCCGTTCTATTCCTGCGCGGCTTAACCCGGGATTCCGCTCCTGTACCTCGCTCAGCAGGCATTCTTCCGTCGTCAGCAGCACACCAGCGCCATTCGTATCGATTGATCCGCCTTCGAGCACCACACGGTGCCCGCCTGCCGTCGGCACCCACTCCGGCAGCTCCAGCAGTTGAGCCACATGCCCCGGAATATGATCGTCCAGCTGCCAGTTGTCATATTTCGCCCAGGCATTGAACCTCCAGTTCGTAACAGCAATCTCACCCTGGGGGTTCTTCACAAAAATCGGTCCTGAGTCCCGCGTCCACACCCGGTTCGTCGGCCAGCGGTGAAAATGGATACGTGCCAAAATAGCTCCTGCGCGTCTTAGAATGCTACGCGCGCGCTTCTCAGCCTCAGCATCATTTACCAGAATGCGAACATCCTCAACCGCCGACAGTTGTCGCACGATATCTGCATACACCCACGGAATCGCCTGAAATTTCCCCGGCCAGTCGGTAGCATTGTGCGGCCACGCAATCCACGTTGCTGTGTGCGGACCCCATTCCGCCGGCATGCGAAACCCACGCTCGCGGGGCACTCCTTCTTGAGCATGTTCTCCTGTCATTTAATTTCGCTCCGGGGCTCGTCCAGAAACCGGTGAACAATCGGCGTGTAGGCGTCGATGCGTCGGTCGCGTAGAAATGGCCAGTTCCGCCGTGTGTCTTCAAGCAATCGCAGATCAATTTCCGCGGTCAGGATATCTTCCTTATCGTGCGCCGCCTTCGCAATTACACGCCCGAATGGATCGGCGAAAAACGACCCGCCCCAAAACTCAAGGCCAGGCCCCTGCACGCGATTTCCACGCACGTCCCCATGTTCCACTCCGACGCGATTCACCGCAGCGACGTATACCCCGTTGGCGATCGCATGCGCCCGCTGGATCGTCTGCCATGCATCATACTGCGCTTCGCCAAACTCTTCCTTTTCCGCGGGATGCCATCCAATCGCCGTCGGATAGAAAATCAGATTTGCTCCCTGCAGTGCGGTCAACCTCGCGCCCTCCGGATACCACTGGTCCCAGCACACTAGCGTACCGATCTTACCCACCGCGGTATCGAATGCCTTGAAGCCCAGATCGCCGGGCGTGAAATAAAACTTTTCGTAATACAGCGGATCGTCCGGAATGTGCATTTTCCGGTAGAGCCCGGCCAAAGAGCCATCTTTATGCAGCACGGCCGCCGTGTTGTGATATAACCCTGCCGCTCGCCGCTCGAAGAGGGAAGCGACGACTACCACTTTTTCCTCGCGAGCCACCGCACTCAACCGTTTCGTACTCGGGCCGGGTATCGGCTCGGCCAGATCGAACAATGCGATGTCTTCGCGTTGGCAAAAATACTGTGCGCGGAAGAGCTCGGGCAGGCACACCACCTCGGCGCCTTCCCGAGCTGCCTCGCGCACGCGATCGGCAGCCTTGTCTAGGTTTGCATCCGGATCGGGCCCGCAGCTCATCTGCACCAGCCCCACTCGATAATTCAGCTTCGTTGGCATAAATATTCTCGCTATCGTTACAAATTCACTGTCGTAGAACACACAAAGGGCGCGAAGCTTTGCGGCCCGCGCCCAGCTTGGTTGCGTCCTGCGGGACGCGTTATTCAAAAATCAAAATTGCCGCCGCAATCGTTGTCGTCCACAACCCGCGCTTGTCTCCAATCGCAGACTGCGTCACATTTGTCGTGCGCACGATTTTATTGGAGATCCGGTAAATCTCTTTCTTTTCATCCCAACTCGTATCCGGATCGAAATCCACATCCAGCGTGGTGGCCAGCATCTCAGCCGCCAGTTCTTCGGCATACTCGCCCGCCTGCTCTTCCGTCTCGCCGAAGCTGTGGTGTTCGCTTAAGTAACCATAGGTGTCACGATCTGTTGGAATCGCCACGCCAATGCTTGAGGCCACCAGCCGATGCGGTTCGCGCGTCGAATTCTCCGCAACCACGGCAAATACAACTTCACCCGGATAAAGGTATCTCAGTCCTTCCTTGCGGGTGATTAATTTCGCCTGAGGCGGGAAGATCGATGAAACGCGAACCAGATTCTGGGCAGCAATGCCCGCATCGCGTAGCGCTAATTCGAACGAGGTAAGACGTTCCTTGTGTTTCCCGACGCCCTTGGTAAAGAACAACCGCTTCGGGACCATGCTTTTTCCCAATCTCTACACCTCTGGTGGCGGTTGACCGCGTGCAACCTGGCGCATTCAACTCAATGATAAGTATCACATTGTTGATGTTGCGGCGGTAAAAAGGTCGCCAAATAAATCGTACCGGGACTATCAGCCTCTAGTGCCCCATGGCTTCTTGTGGAGCACCTTTGGCCTTGGGCGGCTTGCGCATGACAAACGGGAGTGGAACCAGGCACAAGACGATCACGCTCAGCCACCAGAAGGCATTTTGATAACTCAGCATGGAGGCCTGCCGCAGCATTGTCTGGTAGGCCTGCCCCATCGCCATTTGCGCGGCTGAATCGGCGCTGTGCCCCAGCTTCATCAGCGCAGACTTGGTTGCGTCGATGAACCCCGAATACGCTGCACTGCCTGGAATAACATGTGTTCCCAGCACCGCCTGATGAGTCTGCTGAGTTCTCTGCAGGAACGTCGTCAGCATCGCCGTGCCTACCGATCCGCCCATGTTCCGGGCAAAGTTCGAAAAGCTCGCAATCTGATTGTTCTTATCTCGCGGAACGCCGATATAGTTCAGCGTGCTGATGGGGATAAACACAAACGACAGGCCCATTACCTGCATCGAGCGCCACAAAACAATCGTTCCGAAATTCACATCCAGGTCCAGCCGTGTCAGGTTGTACAGTCCCGCAGCGGTCATGAAATACCCAATGGACGCGAGTAGCCGGGCGTCTACCTTGGTCACCAGGCGTCCGGCAATCGGCATCGCCACAATCAGCACCAACGCCCCCGGCGAAAGCGCCATCCCCGATCGTTCCGCCGTATAACCCATCAGCAACTGCAGAAATTGTGGAATCAGCACCGTCGATCCAAATAGCACCATCCCTAGCACAAACTGCAGAAACACCGAGGTCCCGAAGTTTCGGTTCTTCAAAAGTTTTAAGTCCACAACCGGATCGGGATGCCGCCACTCCCACCACACAAAGAACGCGAGCGTACAGGTCGCAAGAATGGCAAACGTGGTGATCATCGGATCGCCGAACCAGTCTTTTTCCTGCCCCTTGTCGAGCACAAACTCAAGGCATCCGACCCCCACGGCCACCAGGCCTAAGCCCATCATGTCGACCTTGGCAAGGTTGCTCCTCTTGGCTTTCAGATAGGGTGGATCTTCGACCATCCTGTTGCTCAAGTACAGCGAGATCAGTCCCACCGGTAGATTGATAAAGAAAATCCAGTGCCAGTTGAAGTTGTCTGTGATCCATCCGCCCAGAGTTGGTCCGATGGCTGGCGCGCAAACCACCGCCATCCCATAAACCGCGAAGGCCTGCCCGCGTTTGGCCGCCGGGAACGAATCGGCCACGATCGCCTGTTCGCTCGGAGCCAACCCGCCTCCGCCCAGGCCCTGCAAAATACGCGCGAAAATCAAAAGGGGCAGCGTCGGCGCCAGCCCGCACAGCAGCGAGCACACCGTGAACATCATCACGCACGCCATGTAGAAGCGCTTACGTCCGAAGCGCACCATCAGCCATCCGGAAATGGGCAGAATAATCGCGCTGGACACCAGGTAGCTCGTCAACACCCATGTCGCTTCTTCCGGACTTGCGCCCATCGACCCGGCAATATGCGGCAGCGCCACATTCGCAATCGAGGTATCCAGCACCTCCATGAACGTGGCCAGCGTCACCGTCATCGTCACGGCCCATGGATTATGGCTCGGCTTCCAGTCATGGATGTCAATGGTTTGCTCAGGCAAAACTTGTCCAATCGCACTCCGCGCACACGCGGACTAGAAAAAATGTCTGTTGATTTAATCCTTCAGGGTAACAGGCTTCAGACTGCAAGCTGCTTCGGCTTTTTATTCAATAGGTATAGGATTCCGACGAGCGCCCCAACTGAACCCATCGCCGCAATTCCCATCACACGCAGCACAGCAACCGTGTACCGTCCCTGGCTCGGTGAATAGTTGCAGCAATACAGCAGCACCATATCGCTCAGCGAACCGATCTTCCTGTCGGTCGCCTCGATCAGCGCCAGCCTCACATCGCGCGGTTGATATTCAATCCCCGAGAGGTACTTCGACATGCGCCCGTCCGGCGTCGCAATCATGATCACGCTGGAGTGCGCGAACTGATCCATCTTGCCATCCGGTCCAGGCACGCGAACGTAGTGGAAGCCAGTGGCCTCTGCCAGATCGGTGATCGACGGCTGCGGCCCGGTGAGAAAGTGCACATTCTCCGTCGCGCCCGCCAACCCCAGCATACCCATAAAATGCTGTTTTGCCTCGACAGCATCCGCAGGCGTATCCGCCGGGTCGATGCTCATTACCACAACGTCATACTGATTGCCTGCGTGGAAACCCGTCTGCGGCAGTACGCCCGCCAGCCCGTGTAGCAC